>CAYWDQ010000008.1:0-48365 GCA_964457065.1 uncultured Acidimicrobiaceae bacterium
GCCTCGGCCGCCAGGCGCGCATAGCGGGGCGGCGAGTCGACGTCGTGCTCGAACGCGAGCACCAGGCTCGGGACGCGCACCTCGGGCCAGCGCGTGGTGCGGGCGGGGTCGGTCGACCAGGCCAGCGCCGCCTCGTACTGGCCGAGGCGTCCCGGATTGGGCCAGACCGGGACGTCGCCCAGCAGCGACAGCCAGGTGCTCACCAACTCGGAGTCCTGAATGTCGGACGTCGGCAGGTAGCGCATCGTCTCGGTGGCGTAGAACAGCGGCGGCAGGTCGTAGTCCAGGCGGGCCAGGTCCCGCTCGACCGTCGTGATGGCGATCTCCCACGCGGTGGGCTTGTTGGCGCTGCCCATGAGCGCGGCGGCACGGATCCGCCCGGGGTGGTCCAGCACGAGTGTCTCCGCGATCCACCCGCCCATGGAATGACCGGCCACCCGCACCGGGTCGTGCCACCCGAGGTGGTCGAGGAGCAAGAGGGTGTCATCGGCCATGGCGTCCACGCTGTAGGGAGCGGGCGGCGAGGAGGACGGCTCCACTCCCCTGTTGTCGAAGGTGGCGACCGCGTACCCGGCGGCCGCGAGCGCCGGCACCAGCGACAGGTGCCAGGCTACGGCGGGCTGGCCGCAGCCCGCGACGAGCAGCAGCGGCTCCCCGTCGCCGGTCACCTGGTAGTCGAGGGTGACCCCCTCCGCGTTGAGCTCAGGAATGGAGCACCTCTGAGAGCAGCTTCGGGGCCAGGTTGCGCCCGGTCAGGATCACCACGGTCTCCCTGGCGGCGGCGTCCGGGCTCACGACCCCGGCCCGCAACGCGGCGACGCCGACCGCGCCGGCGCCCTCGAGCACGAGGCCCATCTTGGTGGCGGAGAACGCCATGGCGGACCGGATGTCGGCCTCGCTCACGGTGAGGACCGCGACATCGTGCTCGAGCGCGATGTCGACCGTCACCGCACCGGGCTCGAGGTTGCCGGCCAACCCGTCGGCCACCGTCGGCTCGACGTCGATCGGGACGATGCCGCCCGCGGCCAGGGCCGTGCTCATGGAGGGCGACGCCTCGGACTCGATGCCGACGACGCGCACGCCCGACCCCTCCAGGCCGAGGATGACGCCCGAGAGCAACCCGCCGCCGCCGCAGGGCACGATCACGGTGCCGAGGTCGGGCACCTGCTCGAGGAGCTCGCGGGCGAGTGTCGCCTGGCCGGCGATGACGTCGGGATCGTTGTACGGCGAGATGTAGCGGCTCCCCTCGGACGCGGACAGCGCGAGCGCGTGCGTCTCCGCCTCGCGGTACCCGTCGCCGTGGAGGACCAGGCGCACGTCGAACTGCTGGAGCGCCGAGACCTTCGCCGCGGACGCTCCCGTGGGCACCACGACGGTCACCCGCGCGCCCAGCTTGGAGGCCGCGTAGGCCAGACCGAGCCCGTGGTTGCCGGCGGAGGAGGCGACCACGGCCCGGCCGGGATCCTCCTCCAGCGTGGCCGACACGGCGGCCAGTCCGCCCCGCACCTTGAACGAGCCCGTTGGCTGGAGCGTCTCGATCTTCGCCGTGACCGAGGGCCCGAGCTGGGGGGTCCCGAAGACGGGCGTCGCCGGGAGGAAGCGGCGGACCGCCTTCCACGCAGCCTCCATGTGGGCCGGACCCGGGACCATGACGTCGCGCACCGGCCCAGTCTGGCCGAGGCGCACCTGGCATGCTGAGCGCCGTGCGGACCGGGACCAGCACCATCGACGGCGTCACCGTCCGCGTCCATGCCGACACCGCCGCCATGGCCCGGGCGGCCGCCGACGAAGCCGTGGGCGTGATGCAGGCGGCGGTGGGGGCCCGGGGCGTCGCCCACGTGATGTTCGCCACCGGGAACTCACAGCTCGCCTTCGTGCGCACGCTGGTCGGGACGGCGGGCGTCCCCTGGGCCGACACCGTCGTCTTCCACATGGACGAGTACGTGGGGGTCGCCCCCGACCACCCGGCAGGGTTCCAACGATGGATCCGCGAACGCATCGTGGAGCCGGCGCATCCTCGGGCCGCCTACTACGTGGAGGGGCTCGGCGACCCCACCGCCGAATGCACCCGCTACGCCGGGCTCCTGCGGTCCCATCCGCTCGACCTGTGCTGCCTCGGGATCGGGGAGAACGGGCATCTCGCCTTCAACGACCCGCCGGTGGCCGACTTCGCCGACCCGCTCGACGTCAAGGTGGTCGAGCTCGAGACGGCCTGCCGGATGCAGCAGGTGCACGAGGGCCACTTCGCCGGTCTCGACGCGGTGCCGGCGCACGCCATCACGGTGACGATCCCCGCGCTCCTGCGGGCCGCCCGGGTGCTGGCCATCGTGCCCGAGGCCCGCAAGGCGGAGCCGGTCCGCGACGCGCTGACCGGGCCGATCGCGACGTCGTGCCCCGCCTCGGCGCTGCGCACCATCGACCACGCCACCATCCACCTCGAGCCCGAGTCGGCGCGGCTGCTGCCCGATTGAGGGGGCCCCTTCGTGGGGGTCTCAGTCCCCCCGACGCCCGGTGACGTCGTAAAGGTGGTGGACTGGGTCGTGGATGAAGTAGCGGCCGAAGCCGGCAATGCTGAAGCTGGCGCCGTCGCTGCGCCGCCCGCGGCGCTCCCACTGCTCGCCTCCGACGCTCTCGAAGTCCGACGCCAGCTCGTCGGCGACACCCCGCAGCTGGACCGAGACGGTCGCAGGGTCCTGTTCGAGGTAGCGCTCCTCGACGGCGGTCGCGTCCTGGTCCCAGTTCGGGTAGAGCGGGTCGTCCTCGCGCAGCATCAGCTTGAGGCGACGGCGGTAGAGCAGGCACACGTCACGGACGTGGCAGGCGTACTCGATGGGCGCCCAACGGTCGTCCCCCGGCCGGCGCCGGAGCTCGCCGGCCGGCCGTTGCAGGACGCGCACCCAGTCGTCGACGTTCCGCCGCAGCCGCGGCGCGATCGACTCGGGCGGGAGCGCCCGGGCGTCGAACCCGCACTCGGGGCAGGGGCGTTCGAGCACCCACGTCCAGTCCTTGTCATCGGGCACGATCGGCATGTTTCAGGCCTCCGCGTCGTGGTGGAGCCAGGCCAGCATGTCCGCCGGGGCCATGCCGGCGACGCGGTCGCGGTAGTGGACCAGCTCGTCGGCGCTCAGCAGCGCCGGGCCATCACCCGAGACGCCGTGCCGGAAGAACGCCGCGGGGTCCTTCAACACGCCGAGGCCGGCGGGGGCGGACGCGCCGGCGCTCTCCCGCATCGAGTCGAACGTGGCGGCCCGGACCAGCGCCGGCCAGCGATCCTCGTCGACGGGGATCCCGAGCAACCCCGAGAGCCTGCGCATGGCGCTGTCGAGGTCGGTGACGAGGTCGTCGTAGTGCACGAGCACGACGTTGGGACGGTCCCGACGTGCCCAGGCGTCGGACAGGTGGAGCATCGCTCCGGGCAGCGTGTCGAGCCAGACCCGGGGATCACCCCCCCAGTCGACGAATTCGAGGAGCCACTCGTGCAACGGCGGGCGGGGGCGGCGAGGGGTCTCGGGCTGCCCCGTGAGCTCCGCCATGCGGCGCCGGTCGATGTTGTCGCTGTGGTGATAGAGCGACACGGCCACATCGAGCGGGTGGCGGCCGACGACGATGTACGTCGCCCGAGCGTCCAGCGGCACGCCGTCGAGGGGGGTGTGGGTCTTGACGACGCGCCGGTGGGTCTGCGCCTCCAGCCGCGCCATCACGTCGTCCTCCGGCTGGACCAGCCAGTCCAGCCACGGCGAGAGCGAGCTCAGGCTGCCGGGCAGATCGGCCGTCCCGAACACGAGGAGCAGGCAGATCATCTGGACCCAGGTCGTGCCGGACTTGGACCGCGTGCTCACCACGATGTCGCCCGGGCGGAAGGCGAAGTCCCACCAGCGGGCGCTGTCCTCGTCGGGCGACGTGTAGCGGCGCAGCGGCACAGTGCCCACAGCTTCGCGGACGGCGCGCAGGCCGCGGCGAAGCCACGGCAACCACATCGAACCCGGCGGGCAACGCCCGGGCAATGGCGGGTCCGTAGCGTGCGGACACGGAGATCTGGGTGCGGGGCCGAGGGCCGGGGCATCCGACGGAGGGGGACTTGACGATCGCGATCGCCACGGAGCGCATGGACCCGGCCGCTCCCGAGAACACGCCGCGTCGGGGGCACCGTCGGCTGAAGAAGATCCTGATCGCCACCGGGTCGGCGCTCGTCGCGCTGATCCTGCTGGCGGCCGGCTGGATCGGCATCAGCCTCTACCGCATCGACCACGCCGTCCACCACGTCGGCATCCCGGCCTCGCTGCTGGCCAAAGGCAAGAACGACCTGTTGGCCATCGTGAAGGGCCCGGACCACAACGAGCAGATCTTCGTCTTCCACGCCGTCGGTGGGCACACCAACGTGCTGCAGATCCCCAAGGGGCTCGGACTGCCGCTGCCCGGCGGGCACACCGTCCCGATCGACACGCTCAGCCTGCATGCCCCGAGCACGATCATCGCCGGGCTCGACCACCTGGGCATCCCGGTGACCCACTACGTCGGCGTCGACCTGCACATGGTCAGCCCGACATCGAGCCTCGGCCAGTTGGCCACGGGGAAGCTCTCGGTCTCGTCGATGATCTCGGACCCGACGGGCGCCACCTCGCTGCTCGAGCAGGTGGCGTCACACATCTACCTCGGGCCGGGCACACCAGTGTCCGCCGTCTTCTCCCTCATGAACGTCCCGACGTCGCACCCCGTGTCGGTTCCGACCGATACGGACGTCCACGGCACCATCGTCCTGGCCTCGCCCTTCTCGACCATTCTGCGCGGCTTCCTGTAGATGGGGGCGGGGCGGCGGCGGGGCGGGGTCCGGGCCTGGCGGCTCCGGTTGCGCCGGGCCGTGCACGGTGACCCGTCCGACCGGCCCGCGGAGCACGGCGATCCGTCGGGCGGTTCAGGCGTCGGCTTCGGAGCGCCGGGGGCGGAGACAGCGGGACGGGGCACGGGCGCCGTGACCGGGGGCGGGACCAGCGGGCAGGACTCGCTCGACCAGGTGCTCCGACGGGCTGCCGCGGCGCGGACCGAGCGGCCCGACGAGGTGGGCTGAGACCCGAGACGGCCGCCTCAGGAATCGGGACCGGTGGACCCCCCGTGGCCGAGCCAGCGGTCGAGGAAGGGCAGGGCCTCGGTGCCGTGCCACTGGTGGCCCCCGTCGAAGACGTCGTGCGCCAGGCGCTCGCCGGCGCCGTGCTGCTCGTAGACGAGCCGGGTGCGGCGCACGGACTCGGTGGCGGCGGCCACGGGGAACAGCAGGTCCTCCGTGCCCGACTCGACCAGCATGGGGCGGGGAGCGACGAGCGCGCCGAGGTCCTCGTGCTCGAGGCGGCCCAGCATCCCGAACATGATCTGCGAGCCGCACATGTTCCACGGCATCTTGTGGCTCTCGGCCCACGAGGAGAAGTAGCCGCTCACCACCGACGCGGCCACCCGGTCGTCGACAGCGGCCGTGAAGAGCGTCACGGTCCCCCCGTAGGAGATGCCGACCATGCCCAGGCGGGACGGGTCGACGAGCGGGTGCTGCTCGAGCACGTCGAGGCAGCGACGAAGGTCCCACACGTTCTGGGCCAGCGGATTCCACCCCGCCATGGCGGCATGGACGAGATTCGTGTCGCACGCGTAGTGGTCCTCGGGGTTCCAGTCGAGCCGCTCGCCGAAGCAGCGCAGGTCGGGCGCCAGCACGACGTAGCCGCGGCGGGCCAACTGGAGGGCGTAGTCGGCGTTGGGCATGTCGGTGTGCTCGAGGCCAACCGCCTGCGATTTGCCCGGACCGTGGCCGTGGCAGGCCAGAACGGCGGCGGCGGGCGGGCCACCGTCACGCCCGTCGGGCACGAGCAGGTACGCCGGGACCGACATGGTGTCCTCGGTGTCGAAGACGATCTTGTCCCGCCGGTAGCCGTCGCAGCGCACCGACTCGAGGGTCTCGACGTCGAGCGGGACGGGTTCGGGCTCGGCCCCGAGGAGCTCGGTGAGGCAGGCCCGGCGGCGTTCCACCCACGCCGGCAGGTCGGCCGGGTCCCCCTCGGGGAGGGGGTCCTCGTGGACGGTGGCGGCCAGTCGGGCCATCCACTGGTACCACGGCGAGTAGTTGCGGGCCGGCGGGGTCAGGACGAGGCCCCCGCTGTCATCGCTCATGGACGGTCCTTTCGCCAGGTGGTCACGGTCGCCGGTGGGCCAATGTAGGTGAGCCGGGGCGCGTGGAGGGCGCCGCCGTCCCGACTCGGGCAGAATTGGGCGGTGACCCTCGCCACGACAGTCGGTGTCCACCCCATCTCCCCGACCATCGGCGCCGAGATCTCCGGCGTCGACATCTCGCGGCCGCTGGCGCCCGAGGTGGTGGCGGCCATCCGGGAGGCGTGGACCACGCACCACGTCATCTTCTTCCGCGACCAGTCACTCAGCGCCGAGCAGCAGGCCGACTTCGCCCGCCAATTCGGGACCGTCACCGAAGCCCACCCCGTCCTGCCCTCCATCGACGAGAGCCCCGAGGTGCTCGCCATCGACGGCAAGGTGGACCGGGCGAGCTGGTGGCACACCGACGTGACGTTCCTGCAGACGCCGGCCATGGGCTCCATCCTCTACATGCTCGAGGCGCCCGAGGTCGGTGGGGACACCATGTGGGCCAGCCTCCAGGACGCCTACGACGGGCTGGCCGAGCCGGTGCGCGCCATGTGCGACCAGCTCATCGCCATCCACCACGACCCGTGGTTCGCGGCCGACGTGGCCGAGCGGGGCGGCTACGAGTGGGACGGCACCTGGCGGGAGAAGCTGCTCCCCGCGCTCCACCCCGTGGTGCGCACCCACCCGGAGAACGGGCGCAACGGCCTCTTCGTCAACCGGCAGTTCACCCGGACCATCTTCGGGATGTCGGACAACGAGAGCAACGCGATCCTCGAGATGCTCTACCACCACTGCATCAAGCCGGAGTACACCTGCCGCTTCCGCTGGCGTACCGGGTCGGTCGCCTTCTGGGACAACCGGGCCACTCTGCACTACGCGCTCGACGACTACGGCGACGCCGCCCGCTACGCGCACCGGGTGACCCTGCGGGGCGACGAGCCCTACGGCCCGGCCATGCCGCGGCCAGCAGACTGACGGACCCGCGGTCGCCTTGACAGCCGGCCTGGGGGCCGACGTCGGCATCGCCGCCGCGGCGTTCGTCGGGACGAACATCGACAACACCGTGGTCACCATGGCCCTGGTGGCCGGCGCTCCCCTGGAGCGGGCGCGCCGCATCGCCGTGGGCCAGCTGATCGGCTTCGCCCTTCTGTGCGCGGCCGCCGCGGCGGCGGCGGCCCTGCTCTTCGAGTTCTCACCGGCGGTGGTGGGCCTCCTCGGGCTGGTGCCCCTGGCCATCGGGCTGCGGGGCCTGGCCGGGTTCCGCTCGTCAGGAGCGTCGGGGGCCACCGGCCGGGCCGAGCGGGTGCAGCGGCGGGCGGTCGGGCGGTCGTTGACCGCAGCCGCACTCGTCACCGTCGGGGCGGGCGGTGACAATTTGGCGGCCTACATCCCGCTCTTCCGCGTGGGCGGGACGACGAACCTCCTCGCAATCTTCGCCGTGTTCGTGGTCGGCGAGGCGGTGGTGACGGCTCTCGTCCTCACCGGGGGGCGCCACCCCGGGACGAGGGCGGTGATGACCCGGCTGGGCGCCGTGGCCGTGCCGATCCTGTTGTGCTGCATCGGCGTGCTGGTGATGGTCGAGGCGGGCACGTTCTCGTTGTTGTGACCTGTGCGGCAAGGCGTCAGGGTGCCACCAGCTCGATGGCGGTGTCATCGGGATCACGGAGCTGGAGCGAGGGACGACCGCCTTCGAGCACGACGCCGGAATGCTCGATGCCGCTCTCGGTGAGGTGCTCGGCCCAGGCTTCGAGGGAGTCAGCATCCGGGACCGCGAACGCAAGGTGGTCGAGGGCCTCTCCGGCTGACCGATCTGCTGCACGCGCACCCTGCGTGAGGACCACGACGAACTTCGCCCCGCGATGGCGAAGCGCGACGTAGCCGATGTCGAGGTCCTCGGCGAAGGGGACGAGGCCGAGCGCAGCGGCGTACCACCCTGCGCTCTCCCCCACGTCGGACACCAACAGCTGTACGTGCGAGAGTCCGGTGATCGGCGCGCCCCGCCGGGACTCGTTGACCGGCCGGCACCGCCGGCCGATCCACGCCAAGATGGGGCGTTCCGGACCATGCCCGCCGACACGCCATCACGACGTGTCGGCCCTTGACTCCACACGGGGGACCTCACATGACCTTCACACCCTACGAGCGGCCCGTCCGCGCCGCCTTCGTGGGCCTCGGACGCATCTACGACCTCAACGTGCGCGCCTACCTCGACAACCCCGACGTCGAGGTCGTGGCGCTGGTCGATCCGAGCGAGGAGCGCCGCGCCCAACGCGGAGCGGACTGGCCGGAGGCGCGCACCTTCGCCTCGACCGCCGAGCTGGCCGCCAGCGGCCTGGAGGTCGACGCAGTGGAGGCGCTGCTCCCCATCCCGCTCCACGAGGAAGGGGTGATCGAGCTCCTCGGGCACGGGTGGCACGTCAATCTGCAGAAGCCGATGTGCAACGACCTGGAGGCAGCGCGACGCATGACCGAAGCGGCCGCGGCGAACGACCGCCTGCTCCGCGTGATGGAGAACTACATCTTCTACGAGCCGTTGCTGCGGCTGAAGCAGGTCGTTGCGTCGGGCGAGATCGGCGACGTCAGCGGGTACCACATGAAGATGGTGGGCAGCGGACGCGGTGGCTGGGACGTGCCGAACAGCAGCTACCGCTATCAGTTCCAGCAGATGAAGAACGGCCGCGGGATCCTCGTCTTCGACGACGGGTGGCACAAGCTGGCGACCGCCCTCTGGCTCTTCGGTTCCATCAAGGAGGTACGGGCATGGGTGGGCGGTACCGAGGTGATGCCGGGCATCGAGATCGATGCGCCCACGACCATCGTCTGGGAGCACCACAACGGGATCCGCGGCGTCTGGGACATCACCCTGGCGCCGGACATGTACCTGCGCTCCGACTACTACACCAACGACGAGCGATGGGAGGTCACGGGTCGCCGGGGCTACGCGCGGGTCAACCGGTGCACGGGCCGGGGGATTCAGCAGCCGAGCCTCGAGGTCTACGCCGATGGGGAGATGCGGTCGTACCACTCGCTCGACGACGACTGGGCGAGCAGCTTCAGGGACTCGGGCCGGCACTGGCTGCGCTGGCTCCGGACCGGGGAGGGACCGATGCTGTGGACCGGCGACGAAGCCATGGACATCCTGCGCTTCGCCCTCGCCGCCTACGCCAGCAGCGAGTCGGGAGGCGCCGGGGTGGACCCGGCGTCTCTCACTTAGAGCGGGCAGTGGGTAGCCTCGTTTCGTGGTCAAGCTCGTGTTCTGCCTCCACCGGCGCGCCGACATCGACGAGGCCGAGTTCCACCGGTACTGGCGCGAGGTGCACGGACCGCTCGCTGCCTCCTTCGCGCCGGTGCTCGGCTTTCGCAAGTACGTGCAGGTCCATACGGCATCGGTTCCCCTGAGCGACGCCATCGCCTCGGACCGGGGCGCACCCGAGCACTTCGATGGCGTCGCCGAGCTCTGGTACGACAGTGTGGACACCCTCCTCTCGGCCGCCCGGACCCCCGAGGGTGCCGCCGCCGCCGCAACGTTGCGGGCCGACGAGGCGAACTTCATCGACCACTCGCGTTCGCCGATCTTCCTGGCCGAGGAGCACCAGGTCCTCTGACACGCGCCGCTGCCGGTGCCGCGGTGAGATGATGGGGGGGACCTATGCCCGACGTCGTCGACTCGCTGATCCTGGACCTCCTCGAGTGGGTGGGGCCCCAGCCCCGTCCCTACGCCGAAGTGATGGAGGCGTGGCGGACCTCGTGTCCTCGCCTTCCCGTCTGGGAGGAGGCCAACAGCCGGGGCTTCATCGAGCGCCACCATGAGCCCGGAGGTGGCGCCATGGTCTCGGTGTCGGCCGCGGGTCGGGCGTACGTGCACGGTCAGCGTTCCCTGACCCAGCACTGACGGACCGCGGCGCCGGCAGCACCCGGTGGCAGTGGCCCCTGCCGCCCCGCCGTGCTTGACTGCGGCCACGGAGCCGGACAGATGGGAGGGGCCCCATGGAGGACCTGCAGGGCAAGGTGGCGGTGATCACCGGTGGCGCCAGCGGCATCGGCAAGGCGGTGGCCGAACGTGCCGCCGCCGAGGGCATGAAGATCGTCATCGCCGACATCGAGGAGGGCCCCCTCAAGGAGGCCGAAGGCGAGCTGAGCGGTCGGGGTGCCGAGGCGATCGGCGTGGTGACCGACGTGTCCGACGGTGCGTCGGTCCGGGCCCTGCGCGACCGGGCTCTCGACCGCTTCGGGGCCGTGCACCTCGTCCACAACAATGCCGGGGTCGGGGTGGGCGGCCCGATCTGGGATTTCTCAGAGGAGGACTGGCGCTGGATCCTCGGGGCCAACCAGTGGGGTGTCATCCACGGCATCTCGACCTTCGTGCCGCTCATGATCGAGCAGGGCGAGGGGCACGTGGTCAACACGGCGTCCATCGCCGGCCTGACCACGACGGCCTTCCTCGGCCCCTACCACGCGACGAAATTCGCCGTGGTGGCCATGTCGGAGGCGCTCTTCAAGGACCTCCAGGTGGCCGGCGCGCCGGTCGGTGTCTCCGTCCTGTGCCCGGGCTTCGTCCAGACGCGCATCGCCGAGTCCGATCGGAACCGGCCCGCCTGGGCACCCGAGCGCGATGTCGAGGGCGCCGAGGAGTTGCGCGGTGTCATCCAGAACATGGTGGACGCCGGGATCCGCCCTGCCCTGGTGGCCGACCGCGTCATCGACGCCGTCCGCACCAACACCTTCTACATCCTCACGCACCCCGAGCTGAACGAGGCCATAGAGACGCGGACCCAGGACATTTTGCAGGGACGGCCGCCGACGCCGAGCAACATCGCCTGACCGGCAGCGGCTATTCCTCGTGGAGGACGAGCGCCGTCGCGGTGCGGGCGGCACGCCGGCCGGGGAGCACTGCGGCCGCGATCCCGAGCACCAGTGCGACGATCGCCGCGACGATGACCGACAGCACCGGCACCGTCGGATCCGGCACCGCCCCGATCTGCTCCGCGAACAGGATCCACAGCCAGCGGCCGATCACGATGCCGAGCGGGATGCCGATCACGATCCCGATCCCGACCGCGATCGACGCGTGCCACGCCACGGCTGCCGACAGCTGCCGTTGGACGAAGCCCAGCACCTTGAGCTGTGCCAGGTCTCGACGGCAGCGCCGCACGGACGACGCCAGGGCCAGCGCGAGGGCCACGACCGCTGCGAGCGCGAGCCCGCCGGCGAGCAGCAACGGTGTGGTGCCCATGGAACGGTAATCGACGATCTGAGCGGGGTGCTGGACGCCGATGGCGCTGGCAACGTTCCCGCCGCAGACCGAGTTCTGCGGTTGCACGGCCAGGATCCGGTTCGCGGCGACGGACAGCCGCTGTGCAGCGGCTCGACCCTGCGCGGCGTCCAGACCGTCCCGGACGCGCAGGAAGACCATGTTGGGCCCGTCGCAGCCGGCGCCGTAGGCCTGGGGGCCCAGCTGCTCTGTGACCTCGCCGGCGTCGGCCGGCACGGACGCGCCGATCCCCATGGACGTGTGGAGCCCCTCGGCGATCCCGATGGCGGGCATCGTGGCCACCCCGACGATCGTGAGCCGGATGGGGTGGCGGGGAAAGCCGGGCACGTACTGCAGGTCGACGGTGTCGCCGATCCGCTTGTCGAGCTGCGCCAGTGTCGCCGCACCGAGCACGACCTGGCGCGACGTCTCCAGCCCGTGACCCGCCACGATGGGTGGCGCGACCGGGGCACCCGGGTTCGAGAGCAGCGTCGGCACCTCGACCCCGTCCAACTGCATGGTCGCGAACGAGACGCCGGAGAACGACGTGACGTCGGGATCGTGCCGGAGAGTCGCCACCGCCTTGTTCGGGACGGGTCCATACCCGTCGGAGCTCTGCACTGCGTAGTCCCAGTTCCACCCGTAGAGCGCGGGGTGGGACACCAGCGTCTGCAGGCTGGCGCCGAAGGTCAGCGTCGTCGTCACGACGACCATGGCGACGACCGCCGCCACCAGAGCCCACCGGTAGGAGCCCGCAGTCCTGCCGTAGCGTGCGTCGAGTGCGAAGGATGCACCCGCGACCGCCGAGGGCGGCAATCCGGACCGGGCCACGAGTTGCACGCTGGACGAACGGCGGGCGAAGGAGCGCGAGCGCCGCTGCACCCGGTGCGGTGCAGAGGCCAAGGCGAGCGCCACGGTACCCGCCCCGATGACGAGGACGAGAACGAGGAAGCCGACCCCGAGCACGGTCCAGTCGGCGTTCACCCCACGATCGGGGTAGACGATCCGGACGGGCCCGATCGGGAAGAGGCTGGACAGCGCCAGCGCCACACCCACGGCGAGGATCGCCCCCGCCACGATCGACCCGAAGATGCCGGCGAGGCCGTCGAGGGTGGTCGTGGCGGGGTCGGCCCCTACCGCGCGCATAACGGCCAGGTCGTGCTCGCGCCGGCTGAGCTGGCGGGCGACGAGTTGGATGCCGAGGAGCAGCGCGGCCAGTCCGGCGACGGCACCGAACACGCCGAGGGCCAGGGCCTCGGGCCGTATCGACTGATTGGCTGCGGCCTGGAGCTGCGACGAGACCTGGAAGTCGGTGAAGTACCGCTCGGTCGAGTTCCACCGTCGCTCCACGGCAGCCACATCGGCCGCGCCGTGGCGCAGCTGCACCCCGAGGTACATGATGCTGGAGTCGCCCTCCACCGATCTGGTGAGTGCCGGCGTCGCCACGATGTACGTGGGATATTTGGCGATCTGGTCCTGCACCACCTCCCGGTTCAGCAGGCCGATGCCGACGACCTCGAGCCCGATGCGTCGCACGGGCCCCGGCCCGTTGGGCGGCGAGATCGCCACGGGGATCACCGTACCGAGATGGAGCCCCATGGCCGCGGCCGCGCTCTGCGTGACCACGACCTCGTCGGCGCGGGCGGGGTTGGCCATCCGGCCACTCGTCACGGCGAAGCGATCCTGGTTGAAGAGGAGCCCGTCGACGCTGCCGACCAGCACGACGTCGTTGTCGAAGCTCCGGGACTCGACCTTCCCCGCCTTCACGAGGGACGCGCTCAGCGCGACGTAACTCTCGACGTGCGTGACCTCCGGGTAGCGGCGCACGGCGTCCACCAGCTGCTGCACGTTGTTCGGCTGACCCACGCCGGGGCCGCCGCCGGCGGGATCGATCATGAGGTCCGACGGGTTGGTCGATGCCAGGAAGGTGGAGAACGACGACGCGGTGCGGCGGGCTGCCGCCAGCGACCCCAGCGCGACACCACCCACGAGCCCGATCAGGAGGACGAGCACTGCGTAGCTCCTCCGCTGCCGTCGCCAGCCGGTGACGGTTCGGTACCAGGCCGCGTGGAGGGCCGTCGAGCGCGAAGAGCCCTCCGGAGGGGCTCCGGGCGCGATCACCCCGGCGGACGGGGCCGTGGCCACGCGCGGCATGGCTCCAGCCTGCCCGACCTGCACCGGCACGCCAATGAGGTCAGCAGGGCCATGAACCTCGTGGTAGCACGAGTGCCGACCGGCCGTCTCCCGCCGAAGGCCGGTCCCTCAGGATCCGGAGGACGACGGCAGCGGTTTGAAGGGCTGTACCGTCACCCAGCAGGTGCCCTGCGGCTTGTGGTTCGTCTTCAGCTTGCACTGTGAGGACGGCGGCACGTTGTTGTGGACCTTCACCACCTGGTACTCGGTCGGCCCGTAGAACTTGTCGGGCCCGAAGCTCCAGACGGGTGACAGGCTGCCGGGGAAGTTCGTGATCTTGGACATGGCGGTCACGAAGGTGCGCCGATTGAGGTTCGTCCCCGCGTTGGTGGCCGCGGTGGCGAAGAGCTTGATGGCGCTGCACCACGTCGCGATGGGGCCCTGCTCCTCGATGTAGAAGCTGGTGCTCCCCGGCGCCGGCTTGGGGTAGGCCTTGTGCCACGACTCGTAACAGGCCCGCACACCGGGGTCGTAGCCCCCCTGGCTCTCGGGCCGTGCGTCGTCGAAGCCGCCGAGCGTCTCGGTGGTCACACCCTCCTGTCCGTTGAGCGCCTGCTCGTACGGGACCGGGATGAGGCCGAGCGCCAGCTCGACGGTTTGCTCGTAGTCGCTCAGGAGAAGCTTGGGGAAGTACTGCTGGGACGTCTCGGCCCCGATGTAGGGAAAGAACGCCGGCTCCTCCAGGAGCGGGATGACCGACGTGATGCCGGCCGCCTTGAAGCGCTCCACTGCGAGCTGGACGTCCGAGTTCGTGGTGGCCGTCTCGTTGTTGCCGGACGCCACGGTGACGACCGTCGGCGTCACGCCGATCTTCTTCAGGTCGGGCAGCAGGTCCTCGTTGAGGGCGTCCTGGTCACTGGTCCGGTCGCCCACGACCACGCCCACCTTGGCCGAGCCGCCCAGCAGCTTGGCGCCGTGACCCCACTGGACCAGCGCGGCCAGCACGGCGGCATCGTCGGGCCCGGTCCACCACAGGTAGGGCGAGCCCAGCTGCGTCCACTGCGACGTGGTCGTCCACGCCGCGATCATCGGCGTCTGCCCCTGCTGGGTGATGCAGAGCTCGTCGTCCCCGCTCCACGCCCCGAGGCCGTCCACCACCGCGAACGCCGCCGGGCTCCCCTCGGTCCAGTCCTTGCAGAGCGCCTGCATGCCCGCCTCGTCCTGCGGGTCGAACTGCACGATGATCGGGTTGATCTTGCGGCCGTGGATCCCCCCGGCGTTGTTGATCTGGTCCACGTAGAAGTTGATGGCTTTGGACTGCTCCCCGTACTCCACGTCCTCCGCGAAGCCGAGCTTCCCGGCTTCGGAATTGAGGTTGACGATCGGGAACACCACATTGATGGAGCTCGCCGTCACGCCGCGTGTGCTCGTGCTGGCCTGTGACACCGGCGTTGGCTGGGAGGCCACCTCCGCCGCGCCTGCTGCGCCCGCCCCCCCGTCGCTCGAGGGAGCCAGGTCGATCCACAAAACGAGGCCGACGATCACGGCGAGGACGAGCAGGATGGTGCGGACCTGCATGGCGGCCGGGCGCCGGCGCAGGCGGCGCCACGACCGGCCCAACGGCGTCAGCGGGTTGACGTGCAGCGTCGGCGTGCCCATGTTCCCCTTACCCTCCACTTTCCCCCGGTGCGGGGCCGTCCTGATGGACCGGTCCGGATGCGAGGATCGCCTCGTCGCTCGCACCAAGGTAGGCCATGAGCGCCGTCGGATCTGCGCGGACTTCCCCGGGGGGCCCGGCGACGGCGACTCGTCCCAACTCCATCACCACGACCGACGAGCACAACGAGAACACGAGGGGGACGTCGTGCTCGACCAGCACGATCGTGGTGTCGGCGACCTGGTGGATGCGCTGGAGCAGCGGGATGAACGCCTCGGCCTCCCGCTGGGCGATGCCCGCCGTGGGCTCGTCGAGCAGCAACAGCCTCGGGTTGGCCAGCACGATGGAGGCCAGGTCCACCACGCGACGCGTGCCGGTGGAGAGCTCCGCCGTGCGGTGGTCGTGGAACCGGCCCAGTCCGAACGCGTCAATGACCTGGTCGACCGCGGCGCGCTTGGCCCGCTCGGCGCGGCGCGCCCAGGGCAGCTGCAGGGTCGTCGAGAGCACCGACACCTCGCGCTTGGCGTCCTCGCAGAGCATCAGCACGTCGTACACCGTCAGCTCGGGATAGAGCCGGCAGTCCTGGAACGACCGGATCATCCCGATCCCGGCTCGCTCCTCGGGCATGTACTCCGCCAGGTCGACGCCGTCGAGCTCCACCGTGCCGTGGTCCGGGCTGACCAGGCCCGAGATGATGTCGAGCGTGGTCGTCTTTCCCGAGCCGTTGGCCCCGATCAGGCCGACGATGGCACCCGGCTCGGCGCTGAAGCTCACGTCGTCCACGGCGCGCACGCCGCCGAAGGTGACGCGCAGGTCGCGCACCTCCAGCCGGGCCGGGCCGGTCGGGAAGCCCTGCTGCGCCATCAGTCGACGCCTCCCGCCACGAGCTCGCGCCCGCCGGCTCCCGGCTGGTCGCCCGACGACGCCGTGGCTCCGTGGGTGGGCGGCTCTCCCGAGCGCCGCTGCAACAGCATCCGCAGGCCGAGTGCGGTGACGTCGCCCGCTCGTCGGAGCACTTCGGCCAGGCCGCCAGGCAGGTAGAGCAGGAAGGCGATCAGCCCGATGCCACTCGTCAGGAATTGGATCGTCGGGTTGGCTCCGAAGATCGCCGGCAGGCCCTCCAGATACAGCGCGCCCAGGATCGCTCCGGGGATGGAGCCGAGGCCGCCGATGACGACCATGGAGATGATGAGGAAGGAGATCGTCGGATCGAAGGTGTCGGTGCTCAGCCGTTGCGTGGCGAACGCGAAGCACACACCGGCGTAGCCCGCCATGAAACCCGACAGGCCGAAGGCCAGGAGCTTGGTGCGCAGCACCGGGATGCCCATGGCCGCCGCGGTGATCTCGTTGTCGCGCACCGCCACCAGCCGCCGAGCCACGCCGTGGTCGCGCCAGGTGCGCACGGCCAGCACGGAGAGCACCAGGATGCCGAGGGAGAAGAGCGCGAAGGCACGCTCGGACTGCAGGTTCAGCCCGAACAGCTCCGGCCGGGCGATCACCTGCGAACCCGCCGGCAGCCCGGTGCACAGCGTCTTGTGCAGCACGGGCAGGGTCCAGCACGTGGTGGGCAACACCGACTGCTGCATGAAGTACGCGAAGCCAAGCGTGCTGACCGCCAGGAACAGGCCCGGCATGCGCAACGCGGGGAGCCCGATGACGATGGCGACGGCGGCCGTCACCGCACCGCCGAAGAGCAACAGGAGCGGGAGCGGCACCGAGTTGCCGAGATGGGCCGCCATCAGAGAACCGACCGCGACCAGGCCGAACTGACCCAGGGACAGCTGACCGGCCCATCCGGTGAGGATCGTCAGTGAGAGGGCGATCACGGCGTAGATGCAGATCTGGCTGAACAGGTAGGTGCGGCCGACGTCGAGGACGAACGGGAGCAGGACGGCCAGGCCGAGCGCGAGCCACACTCCCGACACGGAGACCGCCTGGCGCAACCGGTCGGCCTGGCGCGTCATCGTTGCCTTCCCGCCCTCGGACCAGGTGGACGCGGCCCCGGTGCGCGTGCCCTTGCGCATGGCGCGCACCCGTATCAGCAGCACGACCAGGATCAGGGCGTAGAAGATCGCGACGTCGATGGCCGTCGCGTTGTTCGACGACAGCGTGTTCCACTGCAGGAGCTCGTAGAAGATGCCCACGCCGATGCCGGCCACGAAGGCGACGGTCAGGTTCACCATGGCGCCGATGAGCGCGGCGGTGAGAGCGAACAGCAGCAGGTCCGGGCTGAGGGCCTGGGTCAGCGCGCTCGTCTGGCCCGGCGCGTTGAGGATGGCGTTGAAGGCGGAGAGGGCGCCCGCCATCGTCCACGTCAACGTCGAGGTGCGGCGGATCCACACCCCCGAGAGGCGGGCCGAGTCGGCGTTCTCGGACATGGCGCGCATGGACAGGCCCCAGTTGGTCGAGCGCACCGCCACGGCCAGGGCGATGGCGACGATGGGCGCCACGATCATGGTGAGCACCTGCGCCGGCGTGAAGATCACCGTCCCGATGGAGAACGAGACGTCGAAGGGCACCGGGACCGGCTCGTAGAGGTTCTTGGGCCGGATGAAGGGCAGCGCGGTCAGGGCCAGCAGCACCTGGCTCAGACCGATGGTGGCCACCATCAGGAGGACCCGGGCACGGGCGAAGAGCCGGCGCAGCACCAGCTCGGAGAGGGCGCCCACACCGGCGGCCAGCCCGATCGCGAGGACGAGGGAGAACCAGTACTCGAAGTGGAAGTCGGCGGTGAGCTTGACCAGGAAGACGGCGGCGATGACCCCGACCTGGCCCTGGGCGAAGTTGATGATCCGGTTGGTGCGGTAGATGAGGACGAGGCCGACGGCCAGCAGGCCGTAGCCGAGGCCGATGATGGCTCCCTGCAGGACGATGCCGCTCGGGGCGGACAGGGCCAGGAGGGGAAGCATCGTCAGCCGAGCCCGGCGCCGGCGCTGCCCAGGAAGACGGGGCGCAGGAGGTCGTCGCGCTCGAGCAGCTCGGCGGTCGGCCCGTCGAAGCGGATGGCGCCGCGCTCCATGAAGAAGCAGCGCGAGGCCAGGCTGAGCGCCCGGTTCACGCTCTGCTCGACGATGATCACCGTCGTGCCGTCCGCGTTGATCCGTCGCACCATGCCCATCAGGCGGTCGACGGTCATCGGGGCCAGGCCGAGGGCCAGCTCGTCGATCATGAGCAGTCGCGGCTTGGTCATCATCACCCGGGCCAGGGCCAGCATCTGCTGCTCCCCTCCCGAGAGCGTGCCGGCCGGCTGGTCGATGCGCGATGCCAGCTCGGGGAAGACCTCGAGGGCCTCCTCGAAGGCGCCGGCGGCACGGGCCCGGTCGCGCCGCAGGATGTGCCCGCCGATGCGCAGGTTGTCACGCACCGTGAGGCCCGAGAAGGTCATCTTGCCGCCGACCAGCAGCGCCACGCCCTCGTCGATGATCTGTTCGGGTTCGAGGTAGGTCGAGTTCATGCCGAAGACGCGGATCACGCCGCGGTGGGGGTGCGACAGCCCCGAGACGGCGCGCAGCAGTGTCGACTTGCCGGCGCCGTTGGTCCCCAGCAGCGCCACCATCTCCCCGTCGGCGACCTCGAGGTTGATGTCGAAGAGGACCTGGTTGGTGCCGTAGAAGAAGTCCAGGTTGTGGACCTGGAGGGCCGGGATCTCCCCGCCCGCCTGCCGGCGCTTCCCCTCGGCGTAGCGCTCCAGGACGTCCTCGATCACCAGCGTGATGTCGCGGCGCACGCTGCGCGAGCCGATGACGAGCAGGAGCCCACCAATGGCGCAGACCGGGAAGATCAGCGTGAGCGACACCACGATGCCGTGGAGGCCGCCGATGGCGTCGGATATCGCGCCCACCAGCACCGACCCGGCGAAGCCGCCGAAGACGAGCGAGTAGACGCCGAACATGGCGAAGCAGATCGTGCGCATCTCGGGTGGGGCCGTGGCGGCCAGTGTCAGGAAGATGCAGATGGCCAGGGGCGACACCGCCGCGTTGGCCAGGAACTGCAGCAGCACCACCAACCAGAGCTGGGGCACGTAGAGGGACAGGACGAACAGACTGCCGTAGGCGGTGATGCAGATCCCGGCGATGACCAGCGGGCGCTGCGGGGCCTTGCGGAAGTAGCGGTCGCCGAACACGTAGGCGATCGGGAGCCCGAGGAAGGCGGCCAGGCCGATGATGGCGTACACCTCGCTGCGCGAGGCCGTGTCGAGGTGGAACTTGTCGATGAAGAACAGGTTGCCGAACAGCCCGGCACCCGTCCCGGCGAAGCCGAGGATCGCCACCGCCACCAGTTCGAAGTAGAGCGAGCGCACCCGCAGCAGCCGGGTCACGGCCGAGCCGAGGAGCACCCGGGGCGCCTTCTCCTGTTGGCTGTGGAGGTCCATGCCCGACGCCTTGAGGATGTGGCTGCTCTCGTTGGCGCCCTTCTCCGGCTCCTTCAACGTGAAGAGGGCGAAGCCGAGCGGAATGCCGGCCAGCGCCACGAGCAGCCCGTAGCGCCAGTCGTGCGAGATGGTCACCACGTAGCCGAAGATCAGGATCCCGATCGTCTGCGACAGGGGATCCGAGAGGTTGTGCCAGCTGAAGATCCGCCCGCGCCCTTCGGTCGGGTAGGCGTCGGACAGGTACGAGTTGTGCACCGTGTTGTTCACCCCGGTACCGACCGATGCCGCCAGGTACAGGAAGGCGAACCACCAGACGTTGGGCGAGATCGCCATCAGAGCACCGAAGCCGGCGAAGACCAGCAGGGCGACGCCGGCGACCAGTTTGCGGCTCCCGCGGTCGGCCCACAGCGCCAGTGGCACGGCCCACAGGAGCTGGGAGACCTGGGCGATGAAGGCCACGGCGCCGAGCGAGGCGTTCGACATGTGGAACGACGTCTCGAGGTTCTTGCCGATGAGCGAGATGCCGTTGCCGAACGTCCCCGGGACGAGCGCCGCCGCGGTCAGGAGGACGAGTGGCGCGAAGCCGTAGCTGTGGAGGATCCCGAGGAGCGGCGGTGGTTTCCCCTCGCCCGTGCCGGGCATGACGTCGATGTCCGCCACCACGTCGGGGTCCCGGACCTGGGCCACCGCCTCGCGGAGCAGATCCTCTGGGACGGCGAAGTCGAACAGCGGATCGTCGGGCACCGGTTGGGGACTCTATCCCTGACACCAACGTCAGATAGGGGTGGCCGCCCTCAGACCTCCGGGCGCAGCGTCGCGACGGTGAGCGGGCCCTCGGGGATGACGGCCACCCGCGCCGCGGGGCCGAGCCGCTCGAGCGCCGCCGCGACGGCGCCGTCGAGATCGGGGGCCGGCACGAGCAGCGCGGCGGCGACGGCGCGCTCGTCGAGACCACCGGTGTGCAGGTGCACCTCGGCGCGGGCCAGCACGCGGCCGAGGACCTGGGCCTGCCAGCGGTCGAGCTCCGGCTCGGCGGTGGCGCCGGCCAGGTCGGCCGGCGTGGCCGCGCCCTGCAGCAGCCGGGCGAAGGCACCGCCGGCCGGCACGCCGTCCTCGCAGGCGGCGGCCATGACGATGATCCCGCCGTCTCGCACGATGCGCTCGGCGGCGGCCATGCCCTTGACAGCCTGGTAGAGGTTGCGGTCGAGGGGATACCCGCCGTTGGTCGACACGACGAGGTCGAAGGGTGCCTCCACCTCGCGCACGGCGGAGGACCGCACGTGCGCGCAGGCGTCGTCGTGGGCGGCGGGCAACGGCCCCGCGAAGACGGCCGCCACCCGGCGCGCCCGGTTGATGGCGACGTCGAGCGACAGGTGCGGCGGCGCCAGCGCCGTGGCGGCGCGGACGAAGTCGTGCACCGGGTTCCCGGCCCGGGTGACGAAGGTGGCCCGGGTGTCGGCGATGCGCCGGGGGTGATGCGCCTCGAGGATGGTCTCGGTGGCGGCGAGACCGGGGCACACCGCCTTGGGGCCTCCGCTGAAGCCGGCGAAGAAGTGGGGCTCGACGAACCCGGTGACGATGCGCACGTCGGCCTCGACGTACTCACGCTGCAGGAGCACCGGAGTCCCTTCGACCTCGCCCACGCGCACGTGGGTGTCGCTCGTCGCGTCGTGGTCGACGATGGCGTAGCGCGCCACGATGCCCGGGCCCACGAGCTCCTCCATCTCCGCGGCCGTGGCCTGCCGGTGCGTCCCGGTGGCGCACAGGAGCGTGATGCGCTCGTCGGGCACCCCGGCCCGGGCCAGCTCGGCCAGCACCGGCGGCAGCACGGTGCGGTTCGGCATGGGACGTGTCAGGTCGGGGAAGACGACGGCCACCGTCCCGGGCCGCCCGGCGATCTCGGCCAACGGCGGCCCCGCCAGCGGATGCCGGAGCGCCTCGGTGATGGCCGCCGCCTCGTCGCCGAGGGCGGGCAGGTCCACCGGCGCCACGACCTCGGCGGTGTCGGGCACCTCGACCGACGTGCCCCGGCGACCGTAGGCGAGCTCGACGCGCACCCTCAGTAGGCGGGGCTGCGCACCGGACCGGGCACCGACTCGGTCGCGGCCAGCACCGCCTCGGCGACGTGGTCGGCCCGGGGCCGCAGGTTGCGGTAGACCTCGACCGCACCGGGGTCCGGCTCGATGAGTGCCTCGACGGGGTCGAGCACGTCGAGCGAGAGACCCATGCCGAGGGCGCGGCCCGCCAGCAGCGCGGCGCCTGCCGAGGCCGCCTCGCCCGAGCGGTGGCGCGTCGCGGGCACCCCGAGGACCGAGGTGAGGACCTCGACCCACACGGGCAGCCCCGACCCGGCGCCGCCGAGGGTCACACCTGCCGCGGTCGAGCCCCCCAGGCGGCCCACCGTGACGACCTCCATCACGCGCAGCACGTCCCAGGCCACCGCCTCCATGACGGCCCGCGCCAGGTCGTTGGCACCATGGGCCGCCCCCAGTCCCACGAAGCCCGCCCGGGCGTCGTCGCGCCACCACGGGGCACGGGCCCCGTCGAGCCACGGCACCGCCACCACCCCGCGTGCGCCGGGGGGGCTCTCCCCCGCCAGGCGCGCCAGCTCGTCGGGCGTGCTGCCGAGCAGCCGGCCGAGCCAGGCCAGGAAGGAGCCGGCAGCCGACAGGCCGCCCTCGAGCAGCCAGCCCCCGTCCGCCGCCCGTGTCACCACCGCCCCGGCCGGTGAGGGGACGGGACGCTCGTGCACGGGCACCGATACGTTGCCGGTGGTGCCCCAGCTGACCATCGGGTGGTCCTCCGACGCACCCGATCCCATCACCTCGCACTGGCGGTCACCGGCGCCGATGACCACCGGGATGCCGGGGCGCAGCCCGAGCTCCGCGCCCGGCACCGACTTCAGCTGGCCGACGACGGTGTCCGACGCGACGACGCTCGGGAGCTTGCCCAGCGCGGGGCCGGCCAGCTCCCGCACGGCGTTGCCGTCGAAGTCGTACAGCCCGCTGCGCGACGCGAACGTGGCGTCCGTGACCGCCTGGTCCGTCATGCGGTAGACGACCAGATCACGCGGCGAAAGAACGAGGTCGGCCGCATCGAGGCGCCCGGGCTCGTGCTCGGCCAGCCAGGCCAGCTTCGCCGCCACCGCACCGGCGTCGAGCGGGATCCCGGTGCGGGCCCGGTTGATGTCGTCGCCGCCCATCCGCTCCGCCAGCACCCGCGCCTCGGCGGCGGCCCGGTGGTCGGACCACAGGATGCCCCTGCCGACGGGGTCCCCCTTCGCGGTCACCGGGACGAAGGTCTGCCGGGCTCCCGAGCACGCGACGACGTCGACCTCGGCGAACGCCCGCGGTGCCTGGGCCCGGGCCTCGGCGCACGCGATGACCAGCGTGGTCCACCAGCGCAGCGGGTCCTGCTCGGCCCAACCGACCTCGGGGTGCGTCGTGGTGAGCTCCGAACGGGCCAGCGCGGCCAGGCCACCGTCGCCCCACAGCCCGACCTTGGTGACGGTCGTCCCGAAGTCGATGGTCAGGATCACCGGCCGTGCACCAGCGCGTCCACGAGGCCGGCCATTTCCGCCGGGTCCGGGTCCTGGTACAGCGTCCGTCCCATGGCCATGCCGGCGCCGCCGCCCTCCATGACGTCGCGCACTTCGTCCAGCACGCGGTCGCGGCCCGCCTCGCTGCGCGGGCCCCCGAGGAAGAGGACGGGCACGCCGACGCTCGCCACCACCCGGGCCACGGCGCGCTGGCGGTCGGCGCCCGGGCTCGACGCGGGCACGGGGACCTTGATCACGGGCGCCCCGATGTCGTGCGCCACGACCGACGCCAGCACGACAGCGTCGACGTCGCGCCGCACCCGTCCCTCGTGCCACACCAGCGGCTCGATGAGGGCTTCGAGCCCCGCGTCGCGCGACTGCTCGAGCACCTGGCCCAGCAGTTCGAGCGCCGACGCCGTCACGGGGTCCTCCATGTCGATGCGCGTCATGTGCTTGACGCCGGTCCATCCGTCGGCCGCGGCACGGGGCACGCTGGCCACCAGGCGGTCGTCGAGCTCGAAGGCGGACCCGGCCAGGCCGGTCCGGTTGATGGAGAGGTAGGTACGGTGCAGCGCCGTGATGTGGCCCGCGGCCGCCAGGCCGGTGAGGGGCTCGGCGGTGGCCAGGATCCCGTCGCAGAAGGGCAGCGCCTGGGCCAGCGCCCCGAAGAACTCGGCCCAGTTCTCGGTGGTCAGCACCGCGCGGGCACGGTGGTCCGCCGCCAGGATGAGCGAGGGGGTGGGCAGCGGCCCGGGTGCGGTCATCGCGCTCCGGCCAGCGACAGGACCACCTTGGCCAGGGAGGAGAAGTCCTCCCGGCCGTAGCCGGCGGCGCTCGCCGCCGTGAGCAGTTGGCGCGCCGCCGCCGTGGTGGGCACCGCCACGCCACGGCGTGCCGCGTACGCCATGGCCAGGTCGATGTCCTTGGCCATCAGGTCGGTCATGAATCCCGGCTGCCAGCCGTTCGACGCCGGGCTCTCGGGGATGACGCCGGGTACCGGCAGCCGCGTGCGCACCGCCACGCAGTCGCCGGTGGCATGGGTGAGGACCAGCAGCAGCTTCTCCATGTCGACGCCCGACGTCGCCGCCATGGCGGTGGCCTCCGCCGTCGCCGTCATCTGGGCCGCGTAGATCACCTGGTTGCACAGCTTGACCACCTGGCCCATGCCCGGGCCGCCGACGTGCACGATCAACCCGGCGAAGGGCTCCATGGCCGGCTCGGTCTGCGCCAGCACCCCGGCGTCGCCACCCACCATGAGCGTGAGGGTGCCCTTCTGCGCACCCGCGGTGCCGCCCGACAACGGCGCGTCGAGGTACTGCGCCCCGGTCCCCGCGACGCGGGCGTGCTGGGCCCGCTCCACCTCGGGGTCGATGGTCGAGCAGTCGACCACCGTCGTCCCGGCCCCGAGCACCGGCAACATGGCGTCCACCACCTCGACCACCTCGGGTGAGTTGGGCACGCACACGAAGATCACGTCCGAGACCTCGGCCACCCCCTTCGGCGATCCCCCGTCGGCGGCCCCGGCGGCGACGGCGGCGTCGATCGGCCCCCGCCCACGCGAGGCCACGGTGACCTCGTGACCGGCGGAAACCAGATGCCCGGCCATGGGCAGCCCCATGGCGCCCAGCCCGATGAATCCGATGCGCATGCGTGTCCCTCCAGACGTCTCGGCCGGTACTAGGCGAACTGGGGCAGCCACTCGGCCGTGCCGGCGAGGAGCTCGGCCACCATGGCCTCCATGACGCCCAGGTCGCCCCGACCGGCCAGCGGGTCGAGCGCGAAGGCCTCGGCGGCCAGGCCGCGGTCCCCGCGGACGGCGGCCTCGACGGTGAGCTCCTGCGTGGCGACGTGGCGCCGCACGATCTCGTCGTAGGGCGCCGGCAGCACGGAGCGGTCGCGGCCGCGGATGCCGTCGCCGTCGATGACGCAGATCGACTCGAGCACGACGTCGGGCGGCAAGCCGACGGCCTGGCCCGCGTTCGGGATGTTGACCGGCGCCTCGAAGGGCTCCCCGGTGAGCATGGCCTGGATCATCGGTGAGGGCAGCTCACCCGACTGCCACGTCTGCAGTTCCTTGGTGCCCGCCAGCCAGGCGTCGACGTCGGCGACGTACCCGGCCTGGTGCGCCTCCCGCCTCGAGATCGGGCTCAGCTCGATGTTGTAGGCCGACCCCCACCCCGACTCGGGGGTCAGGGCGAACGAGACGAACTCGGCGATGTGCCGGTCCCCGGCGGCCGGGAAGGTCCCCCAGCGGTCGAGCAAGGTGAGTTTGAACAGGTGGCGCTGGGCGAAGTCGAGCTTGGAGAAGGTCTCGGCCTCGGGACGCCCCTCGTACGGCGCGAGCGACCCGAGGCCGCCCACCTCGTCGACGAGCGCGCGCAAGACGTCGAACCCGTCGGCGCCGTCCACCTGGAGCGAGGTCAGCACCGGGAAGTGGTTGACACCCGTCACCGACGCGGTGACCGCCTCGAGCGGGCGGCCGAGCGCGATGGCCAGGTCCATGCAGAAGTTGCCCACCTCGTGGCAGAGCCCCACCGTCTTGATGCTGGTCTCCCGGCACACCGACCTCGTCAGGGCGGTCATGGGGTTGGTGATGTTGAAGAGCCAGGCGTCGGGGCAGTGCTGCTCCATGGCCTTGCCGATGCCGACCAGGACCGGGATGTTGCGCAGGGCGCGGTTGATGCCGCCCGGGCCGACGGTGTCGCCCACGGTCTGGGTGATGCCGTGCGCCGCCGGCACGTCGAGGTCGACCGCCATCGATCGGAAGGCGCCGGTCGAGATGCACACGATGACGAAGTCGGCGCCGTCGAGGGCGGTGGGGAGGTCGGTGGTGGCGGCGATGGTCGCCTTGGCGTCCATGGCGTCGTTGAGCTTGTGGGCCAGCGCCTCCATCTTGGGCAGCGGCGCCGGGTCGATGTCCTGGAGCACGAGGCGCAGGCCGGACAGCGCCGGCGTCCCGAAGAGGTCGGCCATCAGTTCGGGGCCCCACTGATAGCTGCCACCACCGACGATCGTCACTTGGGTCCCCACGGCCGCCACAGTACAGTCCCCGTCGTGCGCAGCCTCCGGCGTCGTGCTCCCCTGGCGCTCGCCGCGGTCTTCACGACCAGCGGCGCCGTGCACCTCGTCCGCCCGCAGGCCTTCGCGTCGATCATGCCGCGCGCCATTCCCCGGGAGCGCCACACCGCGCTCATTTACGCCAGCGGGCTGGCCGAACTGGTGTGCGCAGCCGGGCTGGTCCGGCGCACACGTTGGGCCGCCGCGGCCAGTGTGGCCACACTGGCGGCCGTCTTCCCGGCCAACGTGCAGATGGCCCTCGACGCCGGGACGGGGCGCAACCAGGCCCCGGCGGACAGCCGCGCCGTCGCCTGGGGTCGCCTCCCGCTGCAGTTGGCGATGGTGTGGGCCGCCCTCCAGGCCCGTCCCGGGCGCGATCCGGGCTGACGGCCGTGGAGATCAGGGTGTGCCGCCCCGGCGACGAGCGCCTCGTCACGGCGGCCTCCCACCTGTTCGACGGTCCGGCCGAGCCGGCGGCGACGTCCCGCTTCCTCGCGGAGGACGGCCACCACCTGCTGGTCGCCTACGTGGACGGCCGGGCGGTGGGCTTCGTCAGCGGGGTGGAGGTGACCCATCCCGACAAGGGCACCGAGATGTTCCTGTACGAGCTGGCGGTGGATCCGCCCGCCCGTCGCCGCGGCATCGGGCGGGCGCTGGTCGAGCGGCTGGCCGGCGTCGCCCGCGAGGCCGGTTGCTACGGCATGTGGGTCGTCACCGACCACGACAACGACGCTGCCCGCGCCATCTACGAGGGGACGGGCGCCGTGGCCGAGACGGATCAGGTCGTGGAGGTCTGGACCTTCTGAGCGCTCACCTCGGGTGCGCATGTCATGGCCTCCGCTGGGAGCATGTCCGTGCGCCGGGCCTGCGCAGCCGCCGGCTCACGCCAGCCGCTTCTCCCCCCAGAAGCAGGCGAACGGGTTGTCGTTGTACGGCGGCACCTCCGCGTACCCGGTCCGCCGGTACAGGCGCTGCGCGTGCACCTGCTTGGGACCGGTGTCGAGGCGGGCCACGGCGTAGCCGAGCGACACCGCTTCGCTCTCGAGCGCGGCCAGGAGCGCGGCGGCCACCCCACGCGAGCGTGCGGCGGGGCGGACGTACATGCGCTTGATCTCCGCCACGTCGTCACCCAGGCGCCGCAGCCCTCCTCCGGCCACGGGGTCGGCACCCTCGTAGCCGACGAGGTAGGCGCCGCCGGGCGGCCTCAGCTCGGCCGGCTGCAGCGGGGGGTTGTCCAGCCGGCTGGGTGTCTCGTAGGCGTCGTTGAGCTCGGTCCGCATGGCGGCCAGGAGCTCCGTCGCGGGCGCCTCCTCGGGATCGCACCGCTCGAAGCGGACGGCGTTCACGCCACCCGGTCGGGGTGCAGCGCCTTGGCCATGCGGCGCATCCCCTCGCGCCACGGGACGGTCGTCCGCCCCACGAGCTCGTGCATGCGCGTCGTGTCGATCTCCACGCTGTCGATGGTCTGCTCGGTGGGGTCGAAGCGTGCCTCGGTTCCGGCCAGCTCGGCGAGGAAGGTGCACCATTCCTCGATGCTGACGGGCTCGCTCCCGCCCCAATTGACCGTCACGGCGGGGACAGAGGCGACGCCGAGGAGGCGGGGCACCATGGCGAGGATGTCGTCGTTGTGCAGCGGGTGGTACACGCTGGGCGCGTCGAGGTGGACCGGCACGGCGTGACCCGACAGCATCATGTGGAGGTGGATGGCGGGCCACCCGCCGTTGTCGCCGTAGGGCACCGAGAGGCGGGCGATCGTGGTCGGCAGGCCGAACCGCTCCGCCCCCCAGCGCGCCGTGCCCTCCGCCGCGATCTTGCAGATGCTGTAGGTGCGCAGGAAGGGCCAGACCCCGTGGTTGTCGCCGAGGGGCCCGTCCTCGCCGAAGACCCGGTGCCCGTCGGGCTTGTAGACCGCCGTGGACGAGCAGTGCAGGAAGGCACGGGCGTCGCGGTGGTGCTCCATCAGATACGCGAGGCCGCCGCTGTTGGCCGCCAGGTCCCTCTCCCAGTCCTTGGTCTTGGCCACCGCGAAGTTGAGCACGTAGTCGGCATCCGCCGGCAGACCCCCCACATCGCCGGTCACCAGGTCCACCGGCACGCACTCGACCCCTGCGACCTCGAGTTGCGTGCGGGCCGCCGTGTCGGAGAAGCGGGCCGCCCCGATCACCCGGTTGTCGCGGGCGAGGGAGATCGCCAGCGGGCGCGCCACCTGGCCGGTGACGCCGGTGACGACGATGGTGCTGCCTTGCAACGTGTCGGGAGTCGACGTATCGGAGGTCATGGCCCCCTTCGTACTCGCTACGCTGCCCCGCGTGCACCTCTACGCGGCCTACCTCGGGGGAGAGCTCGGCCGCGGCCGGATGGGCGAGGACCACGAGGTCGTGTTGGTGGTGGCCGACGGCGAGGACTCGGCCCGCCGGGCCGCCAAGGCGAAGTGGGGTGGGGAGGGCCGGCCGCACGTCGACGCCCTCACCCGCGTGGAGCGGATCGACGGCTTCGTTGTCGGGCTCACGCCGGGCGGCGAGGGCGACGCCACCGAGACCGTCGGCTACAACGAGTAAGGCGCGCCCGGCGGCGCGGTGAGCCGCTCAGACGGCGGGCGAGAGCCCCCCGTCCAGGTTGATCGCCGCGCCGGTGAGGTACGAGGCGCGGGCCGAGAGCAGGAAGCATCCCAGGTCGGCGAACTCCCCGGCGCGACCGAGGCGGCCCATCGGGATGCCGGAGTCTTTGGCGAAGCGCTCGTAGAACTCACCCAGCTCCAGGCCCGAGGCGGCCGCGCGGCGAACCCACTGCCCGCTCTCGATCAGCCCGATCAGCACGGCATTGACCCGGATGCCCTCGGGCCCGAGCTCCTTGGAGAGCGCCTTCATGAGCGCCATCCCGGCGGCGCGGGTGACCGAGCTCGGCTCGCTGGTCGCGCCGGGCGCCTTGGCGGCCATCGCCAGGGTGAACAAGACGGCGCCCCGGCTGGCCCGCAGGTGCGGCAGGACGAGGCGGGTCAGGCGGACAGCGGCCATGAGCTTCAGTTCGATGTCGGACTCCCACGCCGCGTCGTCCGTCGACTCGAGGCGCCCGGCCGCCGACCGGCCCGCGTTGTGCACGACCCCGTCGATGCGGCCCCAGCGGCCGACGGCGGCGTCGACGAACGCCTCGAGGTCGGCGGGCGACGAGACGTCCGCCCGCTGCACCAGCGCGTCGCCGTCCGCGTCCGCCAGCGTGGCCCGGGCCACGCGCAGACGCTCCTCGTCACGGCCGCAGACGGCGACCGACGCGCCCTCGGTGGCGAGCTGGCCGGCGAGGGCGAGGCCGAGTCCGTCGGTGCCGCCCGTGATGAGCACGACCTGGCCGTCCAGCTCGAGATCCATCGGTCATTCCTCCTTCGTCGTGGCGGACGCCACGCCCGCCACGAACGCGTCGGCGTCCGCCTGCGAGAGCAGGCGGACGAACTCCAGGTGGTCCCAGCGGGGGTCGATCTCGGCGGCGGCGTAACGCCGGCGGTAGACCTTGTGCCGGCTGGCTGTCCAGGCGATGATCGACTTCTCGGGGTTCAGTGACCAGAGGTTGGAGAAGGGCTCCTTGTTGCTGTTCCACAGCTCCTGCCGGGTCGCCGTCCTCCGTACCGTGCGGCGGATGGTCCGGCCCATGACGGTCACGTAGGGCAGGTCGAACCACACGACCGTGTCGGCCTTCCGCCAGACCACCTCCTGCACCACGGAGTAATTGCCGTCGACCACCCAGCGCAGCGCCTCCGTCGCCTCGGCCACCCGGGCCCGGAACTCGTCGTCGCTGAGCGGCGTCCAGCCCGGCTGGTGGTAGATGGCGTCGAGCTCAACGTGGGGCGCACCGAGCGCCCGTGCCAGCTCGACGGCCAGGGTGGTCTTGCCCGATCCCGAGCACCCGACGACCGCCACGCGTTCGATCTCAGCGCTCCTGTTCGGTCGGCCGGATCAGGATCTCGTTGACAGCCACCCGACGCGGCTGCGTCACCGCGTAGCGGATGCTCTCGGCGATGTCCTCGGCGTGCATGATCTCGATGCCCCCGAAGGTCTGGGCCATGCCCTCGAGGATCTCGGGCCGGTTGTGGAAGGCCAGCTCGGTGGCCGTCGCCCCCGGCTCAATGAGCGTCACCCGCACGTGGCGGGCAGTGACCTCCTGGCGCAGGGACTCGCTGAAGGCACCGACGCCGTGCTTGGTCGCGTTGTAGACGCCGCTGTTGAGGCGCGCCACGCGGCCGGCCACGGAACTGATGTTCACGACGTCGGCCACCGAGCGGGGCTCGGCCTCCGCGGCCGACAGCAGGTGCGGCAGCGCGGCGTGGGTGCAATAGAGCAGCCCGAGCAGGTTGAGGTTCACCATGCGCTGCCACTCCTCGATGGGAGCGTCGACGATCGGCCCGAGCAGCATCACGCCGGCGTTGTTCACCAGCGTGTCGAGCCGGCCCAGCTCGGCCACCGTCGAGGCGACCGCCCCCGCGGCCTGGTCGGGATCGGTGACGTCCGCCTCGATCACCAGCGCCCTGCCCGCTCCACCGATGCGCTCGGCCAGGGCCTCGAGCCGGTCTCGGCGGCGGGCCACCAGGGCGACGGTCGCCCCCTCCTCGGCCAGGGCGACGGACGTGGCCTCGCCGATGCCGCTGCTCGCGCCGGTCACCAGCGCGACCGTCCCTTCCAGCCTCTTCGTCATGGAACCTCCACCTCGCTCTGTCGGGCCGCGTCCCGGCCGTCACACGGTCTAATGGAACGCGGGCGCTCGGGCATCCGCCTCGCGGAGCCCACCCGGCAGGTCCCGAGGCTATTCGGCTTCCGTCGGCTCCTTGCTCGCCCCGGCGCCGCCGCCCTCCGCGCCGTCGAACGGCTCGATCCCGAAGAGGCCGACCGGCACACCGACGTCCGCGGGCACCCGGGTCGGGGTGTCGCGGTTGAGGATCTCGCCGCGGAAGAAGGCCGGGCGGAACGCCATCCAGACGTACATCAGCACCACGCCGATGATCACCGTGCCCACATCGAGGGCGAAGACGCCGCCGATGACCCGGTGGGTGCCGGGCAGCGTGAAGTGGCTGTAACTGTTGACGGGATTCCAGTAGTACCAGAAGGCCCAGCACATGGCGAACCACAAGATGAGGCCGCCGAGCAGGGGCAGGATGCCCCGCAGCCACAGGGTGCGGGCGCTCTCGCCCAGGGTCTTGCGGTAGTACCAGAAGGACGAGAAGCCGGTGAGCCCGTAGTAGAAGGCGATCCACACCCCGAGGGCCGACACCGAGTCCTCGATGACGCTGTTGCCGTTGGACACGTAATTCATGACCACGTAGAGCACGACGGAGAGGCCCCCCATGGTCAGCGTGGAGGTCGTCGGCGTGAGGAACCGCCGGTGGATCCTGCCGAAGGCGTTCGGAATGGCCTTGAACACGGCCATGGACAGCGTGGTGCGGGCGGTGGGCAGGATGGTGGTCTGGGTCGAGGCGGCGGCCGAGCTGAGCACCATCAGGAGGAGGAGGTGGGAGAGGAAGCTCCCGAACCCCGAGGACCCGAAGATGGAGCTGCCCAGGACGGAGAGCACGTCACCGACGTTGTTCGGGTTGGAGAGGCCGATGCCGTGGGTGCCGATGCCGGCGTAGGACTGGGTGGCGATGATCACGATGGCGTAAATGGCCAACAGGATGAACGTGGAGGTGACCGCGGCCCGGCCCGGGATCTTGTCGCGCTCCTTGGTCTCCTCGTTCACCGAGACGGCGGTGTCCCAGCCCCAATAGACGAAGAGCATCAGGGTGAAACCGACCATGAAGCTCTCGGGGCTCGGCACGGCGAACGGGTTGAACCAGGACCAGCTGGGGGTGAGGTGGCCGACGGGGGCCTTGCCCGCCCCCACCTTGTACAGCGCCACCACCGAGAGCACCGTGAGCATGACCAACTCGATCCCGAGCAGCGCCTTCTGGAAGTTGGCCGAGATCTCGATCCCGACGTAGCAGATGGCCGTCATGACCACGATCCACATGATCCCGACCAGCAGCACCCACCCGCTGTCCGCGTTGTGCCCGATGCCGTTGGCGCCGAAGAGCAGGAACACGTACTGGCCGGCGATCTGGGCCAGGCTCGCCATCACGAGGATGTCGGCGGCGATGATCCCCCAGCCACCCAGCCAGCCCGTCTTCGGCCCGAAGGCCCGGGTGGCCCAGGTGAACGTGGTGCCGCAGTCGGGGTCGGCGGCGTTGAGGGCCTTGTAGCCGTAGGAGATGAGCAGCATCGGCACGAAGGCCAGGATGGTGATGATGGGCGCCTGCAGGCCCGCGATGGCGATGACCACGAAGCCGAGCGTGGCGGCCAGGCTGTAGGCCGGGGCGGTGGAGGCGACGCCCACCACTACGGAGGAGACGAAGCCGAGGGCCCCTTCCTTCAGGCCCTTTGCTTCCCCCTCCTCGGCCAGCGAAGCATCGAGATGGACCACGGCGACCCCCAATCGTCCCGGGAATGGCATTGCACCATACTCAAGTGGCGCCGGAATTGCCTCGTTAAATCACTGATCTAGGCTGCGATCTGGAAATTTCATCACCTTTTCTCGAGGCAACACGCATCCGGGTGCCTGATTTCGTCGCTCAGGCCTGCTCGGTCCCCGCCTGTTCGATGCCCTGCCGGAGCTTCTGCAGGCTCGAGGACAGCAGCCGCGACACGTGCATCTGGCTCACTCCGACCGCCACGGCGATCTCGGACTGGGTGAGCCCGTCGACGAAGCGCATGCGCAGAATCGACTGCTCGCGCGGGGGGAGGGTCGCGAGTGCCGGGCCGAGGAGCGCCCTGTCCTCCACCGATTCGTAGTTGCCGTCGTGCTCGCCGAGACGCGCCGAGAGGGGGTCGTCCTCGCTCTCGGAGGCGTCGATCGACGTGGCGCGGTAGCCCTGTCCGGCCTCGATTGCCTCGATGACGGCCTCCTCGGTCGCGCCAGTGGCCTCGGCCAGCTCGGTGACGTTCGGGCTGCGGCCGAGCTCCTGGACGAGGGTGGCGGTGGCGTGTCCGAGCTCGAGGTAGAGCTCCTGCACCCGCCGGCTGGCGCGCACCGCCCAGCCCTTGTCGCGGAAGTGCCGCTTCAGCTCGCCGATGATCGTTCTGGTCGCGAACGCGGCGAAGTCCACGCCGCGCGACGGATCGAAGCGGTCGACCGATTTCACGAGGGCCACCGACGCCACCTGCACCAGGTCGTCCAGCGGTTCGCCGCGGTGGAGGAACCTGCGGGCGAGCTGGTGGGCCAGCCCCAGGTTCGAGGTGATCAGCTCCTCGCGTTCAGCCGGCGTGAGGAATGGGCTCTGAGTTCCCGTGGTGTCCGATTGTGACCCGGGATCTTGTTCCCGGCCCACCGTCACTCCGCATGCCCCCCCCGGCGCTTTCGCAGCCAGGCACGCACGGAGCCGTCCTGGCTCTCCCTCCCGTGCTCGTCCACCAGGGCGTCGAGGATCTGTTCACTCAGAAGGGCGATCTCGTCACCTTCGGGCCCGGGCACCTCGGCGGCGGCCCGCTCGAGGGTGCAGACCACCCCGATGGCCTCGTTCAGCACCGTGAGCTCCAGGCACAGGTCGCCGTGCCGTCCGTCGCTGCCGTGCAGGGTGAGCAGGCAGAGCTCGCCCACCGCCAGCCGGAGATCCTCGAGCTCCTCGATGTCGAAACCGGCGCGGGCCGAGATCGCGCTCGTCACGAGCCGCGCCAGCACGATCAGGTCACCCCGCGCCGGAAACCTCAGCTCGATGCGGTCGCCCGTCACCAGCTTGTCGGTCGCCTCGGTCACGACGGGCCGGCGGCCTGCAGTGAGTCCGCGATGGTGAACACGTTGGTGAGCCCGGTGATCTCGAAGATCTTGACGATCCGAGGATCCGCCACGACGACGTGCAGGTCACCCCCGCCTTCCCGGCATCGCTTCAGCGCCCCGACGAGCACGCCGAGTGCGGTGGAGTCGAGGAAGGTCACGCCAAGGAGGTCGAGGACGACGGTCGAATCACCCTGTGCGATGACGCGGTGCAGGCACTCGCGTAGCTGCGGGGCCGTGGCGACGTCGATCTCGCCGCTGACCGCGATCACGGGCGGCGCCGTGCCGGCACGCTCCTCTATCTGGAACTCTTGATCCACTCCACCCTCCTGCATACCGCATGATGGCCGGGGCCCGCCCGGGGACGTTGTGCAATGCCGATTGGCCCGTGCGTTCTATAGCCCCTGGACAGAGAACCTAAACCTTCAGTGTTTCCCCAGGTTCACGCACGGGTAGGAGAAACCCAGCACAACCCCGGTGACGAGCGGGAACGTGTGGCTGGCGACCGGCGGGAGGAATAGCGTTTCCCCACGAGCCCGCGGCGGTGAACGGGAGAGTGAGCGTGCCTGAACCAGGCGAAGAGGAGCTTCAGGCGGCGTCCCGGGGCCACCGCGCCGATCGCGCCGAGGCCGTGGCGACGCTCATGGCGCTCCTCTGGGTGTCGACCGTGGCGATCGTCTTCGCCGTGTACGGGGGGAACGTCTCGCTGGTCGGCTTCCTGGCCATCGCCCCCTTCATCGCCGCTGCCTTCGCCCGGCCGTCGCGCGTGCTGATCGTCGGGCTCCTGGCGGCGTTCTTCGCACTCGTCATCAGCACCCCGCCGCACAGCTACGGCGAGCTCAACCACACGCTGCGCGTGATCACTCAGCTGGCCGCGACGGCCGTGGCGATGTGGATCTCGTACCTGCGGGGTCAGCGCAACGTCCAACTGTGGACCGCCCGGTCGGAGACGAGGAACGAACGGCGCCGACGGGTGGCGGCCGAGACTGCTCAGCGCATGCAGACGATGGCCCGGGCCCTGACGACGGCCGCCGACCCGGCCCAGGTGGCAGACGCCGTGTTCGCCGCACTGCGCGACGAGCTGCGTGTCGATGCCGCCACCTTCGCCCTCAGCGGCGAGCGGGGCCGCCTGCGGACACTGCGCCGTTTCGGCTATCACCCCGACGAGCCGATCGACGGGGTGCTCGCGGCGCTCCGGCCGGACGGCCCGGTGCTGGGCGACAACGTCGCGCTCTTCGCGGAGTCGCCCGAGGATCTGCAGCGGCTACGGCCCGATGTCTTCGCGGCGCTCGGCTCCACCCGCTTCTGCGCCTTGGCCATCGTCCCGCTGGTCGTGTCCGACCACACCATCGGCGCCGTGATCGTGCACTGGGACCATGACCGCGAGATCTCAGACCCCGACCAGGGCTTCCTCTTCACGATCACCGGCGCGGCGGCACAGGCGGTCGAGCGGGCCAGGCTCACGCTGACGGAATTCGTCAACCTGGAGCGCAGCCAGCACCTGCACCGGCTCAGCTCTGCGCTCGCTGCGGCCACCACCCCGGGCGACGTTGCCCACGCGGCGATCGCCGGAGGCCGACGGGCTCTGGGCGCGCACTCCGCCGTCGTGCGCGTCCCCGCAGCGGGCGAGCGCGCCCTCTCGTGCCTCGCCAGCAGCGGACACGTAGCGCTCCTCTCCCGCGGGATGGTGCCCGTGGACGGCAGCCACGCCGGCTCGTGCTTCACCCGGGGGCGCACCGACATGGTCACGATCGAGGTCGGCGCCGACGACGCCGGGGACATGTCGGCGGAGGTGGCGCCGTCGGTCCTGCGCGACCTCGCCCTGCCGGTGACGGTGGTCACCGAGCCGCTCGTCGGGAGCGTGGGGCCGCTGGGTGTCCTGTCGCTGGCGTTCGTGGCGCAGGCCGAGCCGAGCGAGCCCGACCTCCGCTTCCTGTCCACACTGGCCGGGCTGACGGCCCAGGCGCTGGAGCGGGCCCAGGTCTTCGAACACGAGCGCGAGGCGTTGCACGCCGCCGAGGCGGGGCGCGAGCGACTGTCGCTCCTCTCCGAGGTGACGCGGCTCTTGAGCTCGAGCCTCGAGCCCACGACGGTGATCCGGCGCACGATGAGCCTCGTCGAGGGCAGACTCGCCGACTCGTGCATCGTCCAGGTCCCCGGCGACCACGGGCTCGTGCGTCTCGACGTCCACGAATTCAGCGCGCCTGCGCAACCGAGTGCCGGGGGCACGGCCAGGGAGTACGAGCCCTTCGACTCCGACGCGCCGGCCGCCGTCGCCTACCGCACCGGGCGAACGCAGCTCGCACCCATCGGCCTCGACCTGGACGAGACGCAGCCCCGCACCGTCTCCACGGCGCTCGCCGTCCCGCTCACGGCCGACGGAGACGTCATCGGCGTCATGACGTTCATCGACGGGCCCGGCCGCCTCTTCGAGGCCGACGACGTGTCACTGGCCACGGAGGTGGCGAGCAGGGCCGGTGTCGCCCTGTCCAACGCGACACGGTTCCAACGTGAGCATGTCGTCGCCGAGGTGCTGCAGCGCGCGGTGCTCCCGGACTCCCTTCCGGTGGTCGACGGCCTGCTCCTCGACGCCGAGTACCGGGCAGGCGTCGCGGGTACCTACGCCGGGGGCGACTGGTACGACGTCTTCGCGTTGGGCGACGACTCCATCTTCTTCAGCGTGGGCGACGTCATGGGCAAGGGGGCTGCGGCGGCGGCGCTGATGGGTCAGGTGCGGAGCGCCATCCGCGCTTACGCGGTGGCCGGTCAGGGGCCGACAGAGGTGCTCTCGTCGCTCGACGGTCTCTTCGACGCCCTGATCGAGGACCGGGTGGCGACCGCGGTCGTGGGCACGATCACCCCCTCGACAGGGCGCGTCGTGCTGAGCAACGCCGGGCACCCGCCGCCGCTCGTGGTGCGCGCCGACGGCGGCGCGACCTTCCGCCCCATGCAGCGCTCATTGCTCATCGCGGCGGGCCTGACCGGGGCGCCGCGCCCGCGGGACGAGGTGATGCTCGACCCCGGCGACTCACTCGTCATGTACTCCGACGGGCTCATTGAGCGCCGGGGCGAGCTGATCACCGACGGCATGGAGCGCCTGGCGACCACCGCAACGGATATTGCCCGATCGGGCTGGCCCGATCGGGCCGCAGTGACCTTCGCGTCCATGCTCAGCACCGACGAGCGGACCGACGACGTCGTCGTCCTGTGCCTCAATTTCACCGGCATCACCGGGGAGCGCATAACTGAAGTGCCTGTGGGTACGACACGGGGTGGTATGTCGACGCTGCACCTGGAGCCCGTGGTCGAGAGCACACCCGTGGCGCGCCACTGGATTGCCGCACATCTGCGCGGCCTGCCCTCCGAAGTGACCGGCTACGCCGCCCTCCTGACTTCGGAGCTCGTGACCAACGCCGTGCTGCACGCGGCCACCCCGATGTGCGTGACCCTCCACATCCTCTCGGACCGTATCCGCGTCGACGTCGCCGACGGCAACCCGGCCTTCCCGTCCCTCAAGGAGTACGGCCGGGACGCCGCCACCGGGCGCGGGCTCACGCTTTTCAACTCGCTGGCGTCGAACTGGGGGGTGCAGGCGGTCGATGGCGGGAAGATCGTGTGGTTCGAGCTGCCGGTGGATTTCCCGGTCTCGCCGACCCACGTCTCCGACGGGAGCTTCCGGTTCGACCTGGCCGGGATCACCCACCCCGGTCTCCACGGCGAGTCCTTCGAGTCGCCCGACATCGAGGTCCGGCTGCTCGGGATTCCGGTGGCGCTGCTGCAGAAGTCGAGCGAGGAGTACGAGGCCCTGTTCCGCGAGCTCCGACTCATGAAGGAGCGGGCCGACACCTCTGCGAGTGCGCTGGAGCTGCCCGAGCGGCTCTCGGTGCTGGTCTCGGAGATCGGCACGCGCTTCAACGGCCTCGGTCCCGGCATGGACGAGATGTGGCAGCAGGCGGTCGACAATCACATCGATCTCTACGACTGGACTCTGGTGCTCCCGCAGTCCGCCGTCGTCGCCTGCGAGTTCTACGACGCGATGCTGGACGAGGCGGACGATTTCGGGCTGTCGGAACGGCTCCTGACGCTGCCGGCGTCGCCGAGCAGCGTCGCGGTGCGCCGGTGGTTCCTCTCCGAGCTCATCGGCCAGCTGCACGGGAAGGCTCCCGCCGCGTGGCGCGACAGCCGGTACCACGCCGAATTGCAGTCGGTGACCGCCCGCTGAGCCGGGAAGGTCAGCGGGCCCTGGTGGTGGCCCTCTTCAGCACCTTGCCGTAGTGCTCGAGGCCCTCGTTCGACAGGCCGGCGGCGGGGCCGCTCGCGATGGAGACCCGCTCGGGCACGATCCCCCAGACGGGTATCTTCAATTCGGTCCACCATTCCACCGTGGCCTCGAGGTCGTTGGTGCCGAGGCGGGCCGAACAGATGACGACGCCGGCGGGGATGTTGCGGGGCGTCATCTCGAGAGTGGTCACGACCCGGTTGGGCTCGATCCCACCGGCCCGGGTCGGGATCACGACGGCGTCGGCCCGGGCCAGTGCCGCCTGGACCACGTTCCCCTCGCCCGGCGGGGTGTCGACCACCACGATGCCCCCGTCCTGGTTCATCGCCTTGGTCACCGTGCGCACGGAAGGGCCTTCAATGAGCTCCACACCCTCGAAGGGGTCGGTCTCGTACCACTCCGCCGTCGACCCCTGCGGGTCGGCGTCGACCAGCAGGATCGGACCCCGGCCCCGGTGCGCCGCGACTGCGGCCAGGTACACGGCGGTGGTCGTCTTGCCCACCCCACCCTTCACGTTGCTCACCACGATGTTCATTGCTTCCGGTCCTCTGACGCTCGGGGAGATCCGGCCGTAGAGTACCGGTCCCCCGGGGCGCCCGGTCACGGGAGCAGCAGCAGCCCGAGGCGACGCCGGGTGATGATCACTCCGGCCGTCGCCATGATCACCAGGTACGCGACATGGCCCAGCAGGGTCCAGCTGAAGATGCCCAGGTCGGCGGCGCGGACCAGCACCACCCCCTGATACAGCGGCGTGCAGCGCACCACGGCCTGCAGCCAGCCCGGGTACACGGTGATCGGGTAGAAGGTCGCCGAGAAGAGGAACAGGGGGATGAAGGCCAGAGAGACCATGTCGAAGTCCTGCCAGGTCCGCATGTAGGTGGTGCCGGCCATGCCGGCGGCGGCGAAGGCCAGGCTGATCAGCACCGCCGCCGGCCAGCAGAGCACCGCCCAGGGCGAGACGATGTAACCCAGGATCGCCATGATGGAGAGGAAGGCGGCCGAGTACAGAGCGCCGCGCAGCACGCACCAGCTGAGCTCGCCCAGCGCAACGTCGCCCACGCCGAGCGGGGTCGACAGCATGGCGTCGTAGGTCTTGGCGATCTTGAGCTTGAAGAAGACCAGGAAGGTCGAGTCGAGCATGGCGCCGTTCATGGCCGAGGAGGCGAGCAGACCCGGGGCCACGAAGGCGGTGTAGGGCACCAGGTGGCCGTCGACCGGGATGGGCCCGACGAGGTGGGACAGGCCGATCCCGATGGAGAGCAGGTAGAAGAGTGGCTCGAAGAAGCCGGAGACGATGAAGATCCACGAACGCCGGTACACCAGTATGTTGCGCTCGAGCACCCGTGAGGCATGGCGGCCGCCGAGGAAGGCGAGCGGTGTGATGCGCGCCGCCACCCCGGGCGGGCGGTAGTCGGCAATCGCCGTACCCGTGGTGCTGGCCTCGCCCCTCACACCACCAACCGCTTCGCGAAGGTACGCCGGGCCGCGGCGTACCCCACCGCCACCAGGGCACACAGATAGGCCACGTTGCCCAAGTCCGCCCACCCGACCTGCCCGAGCGTGAGGTCGCGACAGAGGGTCACCCCGTGGTACAGCGGCGTGACGTAGGCGACCACCCGGAGCCACTCCGGCAGCTGCGAAATCGGGAAGAACGTGCCTGAGAAGAGGAACATCGGGATGATGGCGAACCGGTAGAGCGTCGAGAAGGCCGAATCCTTGTCCTGGGTGGCCGCGAAGGCGGCCACCGGGGCGGCGAACGCGATCCCCGTCAGGACGCCGGCGGGCAGCGCGAGGAGCGCCCACGGCGAGTAGACGATCCCAAAAGCCGCCATGACCGCCAGGTAGATCGACACCACGATGCCGAGGCGGGCGGCGATCCAGGCCAGATGCCCGAGCAGCACGTCGTAGACGTCGAGGGGCGCGGCCAGCTGCGCCAGGTAGGTGCGCATCCACTTGATGGCCCCCATCACCGGGTAGGTGGCGTCGTTGGTCCCGATCTGCATGCAGGTGCCGGCCAGCAAGCCGGGCGCCAAGTAGGCGACGTAGGTGACACCGTCCACGCCGTGCGAGTGCTTGTCGATGAGCGAACCCAGCGCGATCCCCATGGCCGCCAGGTAGAGCACCGGGATGAGGAAGCTGGTCACCACCGAGCTGCGCCAGGTCCGCTTGTACTGGTAGCCCCAGTAGCGGGCCGCGCGCAGCCACATGGGCGTCGCCATCCGACGAGCCGTCACGGCCTCGCCGTGGCGGAAGAGCGCCGTATCCCCCGGCGCCCCCGCTCCGCTCACCGCCGTCACCGGTTCAGTCGACCAGGGTGCGCCCGGTGAGGCGGAGGAACACGTCCTCGAGCGTCGAGCGCCGGACGAGGGTGCTCTGGGCCACGTGCCCCATGCGGGCGACCTCGGCCAGCGCCGCGTCGCCGTCGTCGGTGTAGAGGAGGATGCGGTCCGGCAGCACCTCCTGGCGATCGGCCAGCTCGACCAGCGACGGCGCCACCTCCTCGTGCTGGCCGGGCGCGAAGCGCAGCTCGACCACCTCTTTGGTCGAGAAGGCCTCGATCAGCTGGCGCGGGGTGCCCTCGGCGGCGAAGCGCCCCTTGTCCATGACGACGAGCCGGTCACAGAGCTGCTCGGCCTCGTCCATGTAGTGCGTCGTGATCACCAGCGTCACCCCGTCCTGCTTCAGGCGGTACAGGCGATCCCAGAGCAGGTGGCGGGCTTGGGGGTCCAGCCCGGTCGTCGGCTCGTCGAGGATGAGCAGGTCGGGGTCGGAGATGAGTGCGCGCGCGATGGTCAGCCGCCGCTTCATGCCGCCCGAGAGGGGGTCGACGCGGTCGTTGGCCCGCTCGGTCAGCTGGGCGAAGTCGAGCAGCTGCTCCGCCCGCTCCCGGATCACCTTCTTGGGCATGTCGAAGTAGCGCCCGTAGATCATCAGGTTGTCCAGCACCGTCAGCTCCAGGTCGAGCGAGTCCTCCTGCGGGACGAGCCCCATCCGGGCGCGGATGCGCGCGCCCTCCTTGAGCGGATCCATCCCCAGGACGCGCAACGTGCCGCCGCTCAGCGGGCTGATACACGAGATCATCCGCATGGTGGACGTCTTGCCCGCCCCGTTCGGGCCGAGGAAGCCGAACGACTCGCCCCGGGCGATGCTGAAGTCGACACCGTCGACCGCCACGAAGTCGCCGAAGCGCTTGACCAGCCCGTGCGCCTCGACCATGGGCACGTCCGCCGCGCCGGCCGATCCGGCCGAGGGCGCGTCGGGTCGCGTCTGCTCCGAATCGGAGACGTGAGCCATCGGCGAGGAAGGTGACGCCATCGTCAGGGAACGATACCGTGCCGCCCGGGAAGTGAGCACAAGCGGGGAGGACGCGCATGGCCGGGTCGGGACGGGGAAGGGCATTCCCCGAAGGCTTCACCTGGGGCACCGCGACGGCAGCGCACCAGATCGAGGGCGGCAACACCAACAACGACTGGTGGGCCTTCGAGCACACGCCGGGCTCGGGCTGTGCCGAATCCTCGGGTGACGCCTGCGACTCCTGGGAGCGCTGGGAGGAGGACGCCGACCTCGTCGCGGAGCTCGGTCTCGACAATTACCGGTTCTCGGTCGAATGGAGCCGGATCGAGCCCGCCGAGGGCGAGATCTCGCGCGCCACGCTGGACCACTACCGGCGCCAGTGCATCGGGTTGCACGAGCGCGGCGTCGACGCCGTCGTCACGTTCCACCACTTCACGACGCCGCGCTGGCTGACCGCGCTGGGGGGCTGGGAGAGCGGCATCGCCGTGGAGCGCTTCGGGCGGTTCTGCACCGTCGTGACCGAGGCCCTGGGCGACGTGATCACACGCGCCTGCACGGTGAACGAGCCCAACATCGTGGCCACCATGGGCTGGCACGCCGGCATGTTCCCCCCGGGGAAGACCGACGTCGAGCTCGCGCGCCGCGTCGCCACGCACCTCGCCGACGGGCACCGGGTGGCGGTGGACGCCATCCGCGCCGTGGCACCCGGGGTTCCGGTGGGCCTCACCCTGTCCATGACGGACTACCAGCTGGCCCCCGGAGGCGAGGAGAAGCTCGAGAGCATCCGGCACCACGCCGAGGACGTCTTCCTCGACGCCACCGAGGGTGACGACTTCCTCGGCGTGCAGGTCTACACCCGCATGCTGATCGGCCCCGACGGCTGGGCCGGCTACGAGAACGGGGTGCCGGTCCTCGACATGGGCTACGAGTTCTACCCTGCCTCCCTCGGCAACTGTCTGCGGCGCGCGTGGGACTACACCGGCGGGGCGCTCCCGTTGCTCGTCACCGAGAACGGCATCGGCACGACCGACGACGACCAGCGCATCGACTACGTGCGTCAGGCGCTGTCGGGCGTGCTCGACGCGATCGGCGAAGGAGTGGACGTACGGGGCTACACCTACTGGTCGCTGCTCGACAACTTCGAGTGGGCGCTCGGCTACCGGCCCCGGTTCGGGATCGTCGGCGTCGACCGCGCCACCTTCGCCCGGGCGGCCAAGCCCAGCGCGGCGTGGCTCGCCTCGGTGGCGGCGGCCAACGCGCTCGACACCTGACGGGCTAGACCGCGGCGAGCTCGGTGTTGGCGACGATGGCGTCGATGACGTCGCCCCACAGCGGCTCCGGCAGGTCGTGGCCCATGCCCGGGAACATGATCAGCTTCGACCCGGGCACGGCAGCCGCTGTCGCCTGCCCACCGCTGGGAGTGACCAACGGGTCGGACTCGCCGTGGATCACGAGGAAGGGAATGCGCACGCCGCCCAGCGCCTCGGTGCGGTCGGGCGAGGCGAGGATGGCGGCGAGCTGGCGCACCGTGCCCTCGGGGCAATAGGAGCGGTCGTAGGCCTCGGCGGCCCGCTGCCGCAGCATGCTCTCGTCCTGTGGGTAGCCGGGCGACCCGATCACCGCGCTCCCCTCGAGGCTGGCCGCAATTGCCTCCTCGCGGTTCGTGGCCACCGGCCGCAGCAGTGCCGTCATCGCCTCGCCGGTGGGCGCCCCGACCGACCGGTCACCGGTGGTCGACATGATGGAGCAGGCGGAGAGGAAGCGGTCGGCGTGGTTGATGACCAGCGCCTGGGTGATCATGCCGCCCATGGAGGCCCCGACGACGTGCGCCTTGGCGACGCCGAGCTCGGTGAGCAGCGCGGCTGCGTCCTCGGCCATGTCCTCCACCCGGTAGGGAGCGCTCGACGCATCGCCCGTGAACAGCGCGGTGATGTCCGGCAGTCCCTCGAACTTGGTCGACAGACCGCTGTCGCGGTTGTCGTAGCGGATGACGAAGAAACCGCGGTCGCGCAGGCCGTCGACGAACCCCTGCGGCCAGGTGATCAGCTGCGCCCCGAGGCCCATGACCAGCAGCAGGGGCGGGGCGGACGGGTCACCGTCGGTGACGTAGTCGATATCGATCCCATTGACGTGGGCGGTCGGCACGGCATGGCTCCCTTCGCTGGCGATGTTGCTGCTTTCCTACCAGGTGTGGGCCCTCCGCGACGGGCCCCACTACGCCGGGGAGGTCGGCTCCGCCGCGGCCTCCCGGTCCCGGGCGCGTCGCCAGCGCGGGCCCGGCTCGAAGCCGACCAGGAAGACTTCCACCGAAGCAATGCACACGATGAAGATGGGGAAGGCCGCCACGTCGAAGGTCCAGTGCTGAATGGTGAGCAGCAGGATCGTCATGCTGATGACGGCGCCGATGTAGGAGTACACCGTCTCGGTCTCGGGATGGGTCCAGCTCTTCATGACGGTGGGCACCCCGGCCAGGAAGTCGGCCAAGATGGCCGCGGAGATGGCCAACACACCGTTGCGGGTCGCGAGCCAGACCACGGTGCCGACCACGGACATGGCGCCGCATGCATAGTCGATCCTCCGGATCTTCCACACGGCGACCGGGCTGTGGAAGGACGCCGCGAAGACGAGCAGCGGCATGAACCCGATCATGAAGGTCGGCAGGGCGCGCAGACCCACGCCCTCCTCGAGCTCGACCGATGCCGCGAGCAGGGGCGCGACCGCCCAGAGGAGCCACGTCACCCGATTGGGCTTCGTGGTCCCCCGCAGGGTGTCCCGCAGGTATACGGCCGTGCCGAGCGCGCCGATTGCGGTCCCGAGGTAGATCCAGTTGACGTTGATCACCGGCGCACAGTCTGCTGTGCCGCCCGCCCGCCGTCATGCGCTGCGGGCGACATCCCCTCCGCACCCCCGGCCGCTAGCTTCACCGGGAGGGAACGTCCCGAAGGAGCGCCGGTGCCCAGCGACTGCCCGCAAAGAAGCGACCACCATGGGTGAGCTCCTCGTCGTCGCGTTCCTGGGCGGGCTGATCACGGGGCTCTCGCCCTGCATCGTCCCTGTGATCCCGGTCGTGATGGCCGGTGGCGCCACGGACACGAACAAGGCGCGTCCCTACGTCATCATCGCCGGCCTCGTCGTGAGCTTCAGCCTCTCGGTCCTCTTCGCCACCTCGGTCCTCAGCTTCCTCCACCTCCCCGACGACCTCTTGTTCTGGCTGGGTGTCGCCATGCTGGGGTTGCTGTCGATCGGGCTGTTGATCCCGAGGATCGGTGAGGTCATCGAGCGCCCCTTCGCCAGGCTCGGGTCCTCGCGCTACGCCACCGAGGGCGGGGGGTTCGTGCTCGGACTCAGCCTCGGCCTCGTGTTCGTCCCCTGCGCGGGACCCGTCCTCACGGCCATTTCGGTGGCGGCCGCCCACCACCGGGTGGGCGCGACGTCGTTGCTCGTGACCCTGGCCTACGCGTTGGGCGTCACCGTTCCCCTGCTGGTGCTGGCGGTGGTGGCCCAGCGCGCGACAACGTCGTGGTCCTCGTTGCGCAGCCACCTGCCCACGGTGCGCAAGGTCGCCGGTGTCGTGCTCGGCGTCACGACGCTGGCGATCGCCTTCAACTGGCTCGGTGCCCTGCAGCGGGACGTCCCGGGGTATACCACGACGCTCGAGGACCACGTCGAGTCCACCGGCTCGGCCTGCACGCAGCTCCGGCAACTGAGCGGCGAACACCAGAACCAGTTCGCCGCCGCCAATGCGCGCCTGGAAGGGAAGAAGGCGACGTGCGCCGCGACCGACACCGGCAACTCCGTGAGCGGCCACCTGGCCGCCGGGGCGACCACCACCACCACCACCACGAAGCCGCGCCCGGCGACCGGCGGGACGCAGAAGCCGGCTGTGTTCATGGCCAGCAAGACCAACCTGCCGAACCTCGGGCGGGCCCCGAACTTCACCGGCATCACTGCTTGGTTCAACACGCCGGGCAACCAGCCGCTGAGTCTCAGCGCGCTGCGCGGCAAGGTGGTGCTGATCGACTTCTGGACCTACTCGTGCATCAACTGCCAGCGCGCGCTGCCCCACGTGGAGGGCTGGTACAACGACTACAAGAAGGACGGCCTGGTGGTCGTGGGGGTGTCCGCGCCCGAGTTCGCGTTCGAACACGTGGTGTCCAACGTGGAGAGCGCCGCCGGGAGCCTCGGCATCGACTACCCGGTCGCCGTCGACGACAACCTGGCCACCTGGACGGCGTACAACAACGAGTACTGGCCGGCCGAGTACCTCATCGACCCGACGGGCGTCGTGCGCGCCTACGACTTCGGTGAGGGCGGTTACGGCACCATGGAGGGCAACATCCGGATGCTGCTCTCTGCGAACGGGGTCACCGATCTGCCGCCGCGTACCGATGTCCCGGACAAGACACCCACCAGCGACGCCATCACGCCCGAGAGCTACGTCGGCTACAGCCGGCTGAGCAACGAGGTGGGCTCGGCCGTCATCCCGGACAAGACGGCCGTGTACCACCCGCCGTCGACGATCGCGTCCAACAGCCTCGCCTTCGGCGGGACGTGGACCGTGCACAGTGAGGAGGCGACGGCCGGCTCCGATGCGACGCTCGGCCTCCAGTTCACCGCCGACGACGTCTACCTGGTGATCGGCGGGCACGGCACGGTCGGCGTGTCCGACAACGGCCGTCACCTGACCACGCTCACGATCAACGGGATACCGAAGCTCTACACGCTGCTCTCGGGCGGCGCACTGCAAACGGGGGTGCTCACGCTCACGATGTCACCCGGTATCGAGGCGTACGATTTCACGTTCGGGTAGCGGCCGGACGAAAAGAGGGGATGACGACCATGGCGCTCGGGGACAAGGCGAAGAACACGGCCGAGATGGCGCGCGAGAAGGTGAAGGACGCCGTGCACAGCGTCGAGCACAAGGGTCAGAAGTAGCCCTCGGCGCGGCAACGCTCCACCTCGGAGAGCCACAGCTCGACCTCGTCCGCCGCGCCCCGGCGTATCGGCCAGTCCAGGAACCGGACGAAGAGATGGCCGAGATACGCCGTGCGGCGGACGGGGGGCAGCGGATGGAGCGCGACACCGAAGAGGCGGCGGCGCACATCCGCAGGGCAGGGAGGGACGCCACCGGCCAGGGCGAGGGTCACGAGGTCGAAGGCGGCGTCACCCACGGCGCAGAAGTCGGTGTCGATCACGGCGGACACCGCCCCGCCGTCGACGAGGACGTTGCCCGGATGGAGGTCCCAGTGGACGATGTCGCTGCCGTCGAGCTCGGCCGGTGTGAGCGTCGTGCCGAAGGCCTCGATCTCGCGGACCAACCCGGCGGTCCGCTCGTCGTAGCGCCGCAGCGAGTCGTGGCAGCAGTACGCGACGCCGCCCCGCACCAGCGTCTCGATCAGACGCTCGGCCCACGGCCTGGGGCTACGACCCTCACCCGTGCCGAGGCGCGCCCCGTGCAGCGCCAGGAGTTCGTCCACCACGGAGGGGGTCAGGGTGGAGACGGGATCCCCCGGCATGAGCTCCTGGAGGACGAGAAGACACCCCCCGGCACGGATGGTCCGTTGCCGCGGCACCGGCCAACCGCCACGGGTACGCAGGAGCTCGGCCAGGCCGACGGCCTCAACGCGCTGCGCCTGCAACTCGGGCCGGACCTCCCATTTGAGGACGAGCCGCTCCTCGCGTGCTGCGCACACGACCTCGTGCGCTCCGGTCTCGCCGCCACTCAGCCGTCTGACCACGACATAGCGGTCGCCCGTCGCCTCCCGCAGCAACTCCACGGCGCTCGCGGCGTCCAACGCCTCCACCTGGTCAGTTGATGGACCGCTCCCGGCCCGTCCAGTAGGGCGCCCGGAGCTCTCGTTTGAGGATCTTGCCCGACGGATTGCGCGGCAGCGCCTCGACCTCGTCGACCGAGGTGGGGCACTTGTAGTGCGCCAGGCTCCGGCGGCAGTGCTCGATCACGCGCGACTCGTCGAGGGTCGCGCCGGGCGCGACCACGACGATCGCCTTCACCGTCTCGCCCCACTTCTGGTCGGGCACGCCGATGACGGCGGCGTCGACCACATCGGGATGGGAGAGCAGCACGTTCTCGACCTCGGCGGGATAGATGTTCTCGCCCCCGCTCACGATCATGTCCTTGATGCGATCGTGCAGGTAGAGGTACCCGTCGGCGTCGAAGTACCCGGCGTCACCGGTGCGCAGCCACCCGCCGGAGTCGATCGCTCCCGCCGTCTCGTCCGGCTTCCCCCAGTACCCGGCCATGTTGTAGGGAGAGCGAGTCCAGACCTCCCCGACCCCGCCGACACCGGCGTCCTCGCCGGTGTCAGGGTCGACGATCCGCAGCTCGACCGAGTCGTGCGGCTTGCCGGCGGAGCGCAAGAGGCCGCGTCGCGGCCCGTCGGGGTCGTGGTCCTCGAACGGCAACGCCGTGATGGCGCCGGTCGTCTCGGTCATCCCGTACACCTGGCAGAAGGCACAGCCGAAGGTCGAGATGCACTTGACGAGGACGTCCTCGGAGATGGGGGACGCACCGTAGAAGATCAGGCGCAGGCTGGACAGGTCGGTCGTGCCGAGCGCGGGCGCCCCCAACAGCATCATGAGGACGGCGGGGACCACGAACATCTCGGTGATGCGCTCGGCGGCGACCAGCTGCAGCAGCGCGGCCGGGTCGACGTCGCGCAAGATGATGGAGCGGCCGCCCCGCGACATGGCACAGAGCGCCCAGCCGGAGCCGCCGATGTGGAACAGCGGCATCGCCACCAGGCTGACGGTGTCGTCCGAGATGCTGAAGGTCCTCCCCGCCTCCGAGATCGCCGTCGACAGGTTGGCGTTGGTCAGCATGACGCCCTTGGGCAGCCCGGTGGT
>CAYWDQ010000009.1:0-47239 GCA_964457065.1 uncultured Acidimicrobiaceae bacterium
CGTGCTCGCGGCCTCCATCTTCCACCGCCGAGAGTTCACCATCGGAGAGGCCAAGGCCTACATGGCCGAGCGGGGGGTCGTCGTCCGACCCCTGACACCCCCTGACCTGGAAGGGCGCCCTCGTGCGGTACCGTGCCAGGGTGCCCACCTCGACGACGAAGAACGGGACAGACCAGGCCAAGGCCGCCGCAACGGAGGACAAGCAGCCGATCTCGGTCCTCTTCGACCGCGTCATGGTCCAGATCTCGCCGACCGACGGCGAGCGGCGCTCGCGTGCCGGCATCCTGATCCCCGCCACGGCGCAGATCACCCGCCGCCTGACCTGGGCCGAGGCGGTGGCGGTCGGGCCTCACGTCCGGACGGTCAAGGTCGGCGACACCGTCCTGTTCAATCCCGAGGACCGCTTCGAGGTCGAGGTGCACGGCGAGGAGTACGTGATTCTGCGCGAGCGCGACATCCACGCCATCGCCTCCCCCCGCAACGACAGCGGCACGGGGCTCTACCTTTGAGCGGGACCGGGGCCGGGGCCACGCAGGCCTCCGCCGTTCCCGAGGGTGTGGCGCTCACTGTCGACGAGGACCTGGTGCGGGCCGTGGACTTCGCCAAGGATGCGGACGGCCTGGTGCCGGCGATCGTGCAGGATGCAGACGACGGAACGGTGCTCACGGTGGCCTACATGGACGCCGAGGCCCTGCGCCGCACCCTGGCGTCGGGACGCTCGTGGTTCTACAGCCGCAGCCGCAAGGAGTACTGGCAGAAGGGCGAGACCTCGGGCGACCGGCAGTACGTGCGCGAGGTGCGCATCGACTGCGACGGGGACGCGCTCGTGGTGCTGGTGGACCAGCACGGTCGAGGGGCGTGCCACACCGGTGAGCGGTCGTGCTTCTACCGGACCATCGGGACGGGCCCGGGAGTGCCCGCTCCGTGACGCCCGAGGGCGGCTCGGGCCCGGGCGGGCTCGTCTTCCGGCCCGATCCGGCCGAATTCGCAGCGCTGGCCAAGGAGCACACCATCGTCCCGGTCTGGTGTGAGGTGGTGGCCGACACCCTGACCCCCGTCGCCTGCTTCGCCAACGTGGTGGGGGAGGGGGACGGGTTCCTGTTCGAGTCCGTCGAGGGTGGTGAGCGTTGGGGTCGCTACTCCTTCGTGGGCCGGCGGCCCCTGGCCACGTTGACGGCGAGGGGGCGGACCGTCGAGGCGACGGGTCGCCTGGACGTCGAGCGCACCGACGACGGGATCCTGGCCGCCGTCGAGGGCCTCGTCACGCGCTTCCAGTCGCCGGTCCTGGCCGGGCTGCCACCCCTGCACGGGGGACTGGTGGGGTATCTCGGCTATGACGTGGTCCGCGAGGTCGAGCGGCTACCGGACCCGCCGTACGACGACCTCGGCCATCCCGACGCCGCGTTGGTGGTGATCGGGCAGTTCTGCGCCTTCGACCACTGGCGCCAGCGCGTCGTCCTGGTCGACAACGTCGTGGTGCCCGATGCGCCCGACGGCGTCGTCGACGCCGTGGCCTTGACGGGTGCCTACGAGGCCGCGTGCGAGCGGTTGCGCGAGCTGGCGGCGGACTGCGCGCGCCCGGGACCCATGTCCGGCGAGATGGTGGCGGCACCCGCGCCCGGACTGGAGAGAGCCGAGGCGGGGCGGACGATGACGTCGGAGGAGTACAAGGCCGCCATCGCCGTGGCCAAGGAGTACATCCGCGCCGGGGACATCTTCCAGGTCGTGCTATCGCAGCGCTTCGACCTCACGCTCGATGCCGATCCTTTCGACGTCTACCGTGCCCTGCGGCTGCTCAATCCGAGCCCGTACCTGTACTTCCTGCGCTTCCCCGAGGTGACCGTCGTCGGCGCGTCGCCCGAGCCGATGGTGCGCCTGCGCGACAACATCGTGATCTCGCGGCCGATCGCAGGGTCGCGACCGCGCGGCGAGAGCGAGCAGCACGACCGGCTCCTCGAGGGCGAACTGGCGGAGGACCCCAAGGAGCTGGCCGAGCACATCATGCTGGTGGACCTGGCCCGCAACGACGTCGGCCGCGTCGTCCGCTTCGGGACCGAGAAGGTGGACGAGCTCATGACGATCGAGCGCTACAGCCACATCATGCACATCACCTCCCAGGTGTCGGGTGAGCTGGCCGAGGGCAAGGGCCCGATCGACGTGCTGCGGGCGACCCTGCCCGCCGGCACCCTCTCGGGCGCCCCCAAGGTGCGGGCCATGGAGATCATCGACGAGCTCGAGCCCACCAAGCGGGGCGTGTACGGGGGCGTGGTCGGGTACATCGACTTCTCGGGCAACGTGGACACGGCCATCGCCATCCGCACCATGGTGGTGACGCCCGACGGGCGGGCCAGCGTGCAGGCCGGGGCGGGCATCGTGGCCGACAGCGACCCCCAGAGCGAGGACGAGGAGTGCGCGCACAAGGCGGGTGCCCTGTTGGTGGCGGTGACGGCCGCGCGGCGCATGAGCGTGGCACGGCACGGCGCAGCGGGTCGATGAGCAGCAGCCTCGACGCGGAGACGGCCGCACTCCGTCACGGTGCCGGTGTCTTCCGCTCGTCCCGGGACGTGCTGGCGGTGCGCGGACCCGACGCCGAGGCATATCTGCAGGGCCAACTGAGCCAGGACGTGGCCGCCCTGCCGGTGGGCGCAGCGGCCGATTCGCTCCTGCTCGAGCCCGACGGGAAGCTGTCCGCTCTGCTGCGGGTGACCCGCAGCGACGGGCAGGGCTTCGTGATCGACGTCGACGCCGGCTACGGCGATGCGGTCACGGCGCGGCTGCGCCGCTTCCTGCTGCGATCCAAGGTGGAGCTGGAGAAGGTCGCGTGGCGCTGCCTGTCGCTGCGTGGCCCGGTGGTCGGCGAGGCTGCCGCGGGGCTGCTTGCGGTCCTCAGCGAGCGCGGTGTCCTGGCGTTGCCCTTCGAGTGGAACGGCTGGGCGGGAGTCGACCTGCTCGGCCCCGAGGACGTCGTGCTCGGACCGGATGCGGTCGAGCTCCCCGTCGGATTGGTGGCATGCGGTCCGCTTGCCGTGGAGGCCTGTCGCATCGTCTCGGGGATTCCCGCGATGGGCACCGAGCTCACGGGCAAGACCATCGCAGCCGAGGCGGGGCTGGTCGAGCGGACGGTGAGCTTCACCAAGGGCTGCTACACCGGTCAGGAGCTCGTGGCACGAATCGATTCGCGGGGCTCCAACGTGGCGCGGCGCCTGGTGGGGCTGGTGGCTCCTGCGGGACCCGCCGGTGACGCCGGTGACGCCGGTGACGCCGGTGACGCCGTCCTGGCCAGGGGCATGACGCTTCACGCGGGCGAGGCGCCTCCCGGTGACGGTGCGGCGGACGACAAGGTCGCCGGCACCGTCACCTCTGCGGCATGGAGCGCCGAGCTGGGGGCCTGGGCCGCGCTCGGGTACCTACACCGCAGCGTCGAAGCCCCCGGGCCCGTCAGGGTGCGCTCGGGTGACGGCGTCGGCGGATCGCGGCCGATCCGTGCCGCGCTGTTGCCCCTGGTCGGCTCGGCAGGGTCCGGCTGACGGTCAGGCACGACGGCGCCGGTGCCGGCAGACGAACACCCGCGCGGTCGGTGGGGGCCCGTGTTGCTGGCTGGCGGTGCGGCCTACGCCCTCGGCGCGGCCGCCACGAGGGCCTTCACCTTGCCCGCGGATGTCGTCACGGCGATCCCGATCGTCGCGCTGGCGGTGCTCGTCGTGGTGCGCTGGCCATGGCGACCACAGCCGTTGGTGCTCCCGTTGCCGGAGACACGCGACTCCGGGACGCCGCCCCGGAGCGGCCACCCCTTCCGGGCGTGGGCGGTGCTCTTCGCCGTCGTTGTGGCGTGGGAGCTGGTCGAGTATCTCGCGAGGGGAAGCCGGGGGGAGCATCCCACGCTGAGCTCCATTGCCGACGCGGTGGACCGGTCCTACGTCTTGAAGGCGGCCGTGTTCTTCGGCTGGTTGTGCCTCGGCGCCTGCATCCTCCGCCGGGGTGCGCGAGCGCTCCCGGGGGCTGAGGGGTCGACCAGGCCGACGGGGTCGACAGGACCGGCCGAGGACCTGTGATCGCCGCCGTCTCCTACGCGGTGTGGGTCGTGCTGGGCGTGTGCGCACTCGGGCTGTGGGCACGCTCCCGCTCGTCACAGGCGAGCGTGGCTCGCCCCGCAGTGGTCGTGGAGCGGCTGGCGACCGGGCCCCTGTTGCGCATACTTCTGGTGCTGGCATGGATGTGGGCGGGGTGGCACCTCTTCGCTCGCTGACGCAGATCGGCCTGTGTGCCCGAAGAAACGCTTCTGAGCTGGGACGACTGTCCTGGCTCGTCCGAGCGGACGGCCGGCACCGCAATTGCAACCGGAAGTGACCGAAGTTGAGACAACCCAGGATCAAATTCGACCCCATGAGGCGCACGGACCAGTCGGGGCAGGGAGGGACCACGGCGTCGGCCGAGGTGCTGCCCGACCTGAAGCCTTGGCGCGAGGTGGGCTGGATCTTCCGTGACGGCGCGTGCATCGCGGTAGAGCGCCACGGCGAGGAAATCCGTTCACGGGTGTTGGTGGACTGATGGTCAAAGTCATCCACCTCGCCGACGATGGTACCGAGATGGCTGCCATCGAAGTCGACGACTTCACGATCGAAGTCATCTATTCGGGCATCGCCGAGTTGCTCCGTGAGGCGGCCGCAACCAATGGGCCCGCCGCAGTTGCGCAGTGCGATCTGCCTCGGGCCGAGCGCCAGCGCCGCGACAGGATCCTGAGCCGGATCCGAGACTGAGCCTTCGGCTCGCCCGCTCCATCGGTTCCGTCGAGCCGTCAGCGGCCTCGGCTCGCCCGCCGGGTCTGCAGGTCGCGCGCGTGCGACCGGCGGGCGGTCACGAATCCGGGGAAGTGGTGAGGGCCTCCCGCAGGGCAGCCAGCGCGCCCGGCGGTGCCCCGATCGCGTCCAGCCCGATCAGGGCGGCCCCCAGCACCGGCGGGGCATCGAGGCGGACGAGCACGGCCCGGGGCGCCGCCCGGTGGACGCCAGCAGCGACGCGGCCGTGGAAGGCCGTGTCCCGGGTGTCGAAGATGCCACCGCCCAGCACCACCTCGACGGGTTGGTCCTGCAGGCCGAGCCGGTCGACCGCGGCGTGGACGAAGGCCACCACCTCGTCAGCCAGCGTGTCGGCCGCCTCGCGGGCGACGGCGTCGCCGTCGGCCGCGGCATCGAGGAGGACGCGCGCCAGTTCGAAGAGGCGGGCGTACGGGATGGCGCCGGTGTAGATGCCCGTGAGGACCGCCTCCGCATCGCTCTCGCCGAGGTGGGATGGCACCAGCCCGCTCAGAGAGGTGGTGGCGCCACGGCCGTCGCCGGCGCGCAGCGCCAGGCCGAGTGCGCGCAGGCCGAGCCACGCGCCGCCGGGAGCGAAATCCCCCGACAGCTCGGCGAGTGCGGGGAACCTCACCGTGCGGCCGTCCGGACCGACGGCGGCGCAGTTCATCCCCGTGCCGCAGACGACCCCGACACCCCAGGACGCCGTCGTGCCCGCCCGCGACACCGCGAAGGTGTCGTTGCGCAGAATCACGGCTTCCGTCCACCCCGCGTCGCCAATTGCCGGAGCGAGCTTCTCTTCGTCGACCGGTAGGTCCACGCCGGCCAGGCAGTAGACGCCGGTCGCGCAGACCGGTGTGGCCCCGTCCGCCAGGTGCGCGTCCTCGGTGACGGCGGCGACGGCGTCGCCCAGCGCCTCGAGCATGCCGTCGAGGCCGACGAGTTGGTGGTTGCTCGGACCGACCCGGGCGCGGCCCAGGACGCTGCCCGAGCTCGAGACGAGGAGGGCGTCGGTCTTGGTGCTGCCCCCGTCGACTGCGAGCACGGCTGGCTCGAGAGGAGCGAGGTCGGGCACGCACGGATGTTACGTTGCGCTGCGTGGGGACAAAGGTGGCCGTCGTCGGCGGAGGCAGCACGTACACCCCCGAGCTGGTCGATGGGCTGTGCGACCTCGAGGACCGCATCGTCGTCGACGACCTCGTGCTCCTCGATCCCAGCGATCTGCGCCGCGACGTCGTCGGCGGGCTGTCCGAGCGGATTCTCAGAGCGCGGGGTTGGGGCGGGACGTTCTGGACCACCGCCGACCCGCACGCCGCCCTCGAGGGAGCGGACTTCGTCGTGGTCCAACTCCGGATCGGCGGCCAGGCGGCTCGGCACGTCGACGAGACGCTGCCGGTCGGATACGGGTGCCTGGGCCAGGAGACCGTCGGCGCCGGCGGCCTGGCCAAGGCTCTGCGCACGGTGCCGGTCGTCCTCGAGCTGGCCGAGGAGATGGCGGCCCGGGCCAATCCGGGCGCGTGGCTGGTCGACTTCACCAATCCGGTGGGGATCGTGACGCAGGCACTGCTCGATGAGGGCCACCGCGCCGTGGGCCTCTGCAACGTCGCCATCTGGGCCCAGAGGCGGATCGGCCACTATCTCGGGGTCGATCCTGACGACGTGGACGTCGAGCACGTCGGGCTCAACCACCTGACGTGGATCCGCTCCGCGCGCACGCCACGTGCCGGTGGGGTCGGCGGTGAGATGTCCGGTGAGGACCGCCTCGACGAGCTCTTCGATCGCTTCGGCCCGGAGGTCGAGCTCGAGAGCGGGGTACCCCTCGACGTGCTCCGCCTGCAGCACGCACTGCCGTCGTACTACGTCCACTACTACTACGGCCACGATGCCGAGGTGGCGCAACAATCCGCACCCGGGTACCGGTCGCGGGCCGACGTGGTGGCCGAGCTCGAGACCACGCTCCTCGAGGAGTACCGTGACCCGGCCCTCGCATCGAAACCGGCCGCGCTGTCGCACCGAGGCGGTGCCTATTACTCCCTCGCCGCGGTGCGCCTGATGGCGTCACTGCACGCGGGCACCGGCGACATCCAGGTCGTCGACATGCGGAACGACGGGGCCGTGCCGGGACTCCCCGACGATGCGGTCGTCGAGACGACCGCCGCCGTCGACGCCAGCGGTGCCCATCCATTGCCCCAGCGGGAACTGCCGCCCGAGATGCTCGGGCTGGTCCAGCATGCGAAGGCCTACGAGCGGTTGGCCGTCCGGGCCGCATGCTCCGGGAGCCGCGACGACGTCGTGCGGGCTCTGCTCGCCAACCCGGTCGTCGGGCAGTACCCGCTGGCGGCCGATCTGGCGGACGAGCTGCTCGCGGCGAACAGGTACCTTCTGCCCCGCTTCTCTCCGTCGTGAGCCGGACGGGTGTCACAAGGGTCGCGGCTAGGCTGGCGCCGCTCTTGAGCGGTGTGCCGGGAAGACTGGTCGGCGACGAGTGACCCCTTCGCCATGATCGACCCCGCCCTTTCGAACCGTTCCCGGTGCGCTGCGCTGTGCCCTCGCCGTCTCGCCTCGATCCCTCGCGGTCGGGGATCGACCGGGCCGTCATGAGCGACATGGAGGAAGTGGTCGCGCCGCAGCCGGCGCGCGTCGGCAAGGACCGCCGCCAGCTGCCGAGCTGGCGCTGGGAGGAGCTCCGGACGACGCTGTGGGTCGTCCCGAGCATCTTGATCGTGGTATCGGTCCTGTTGTTCATCGTCACGTTCGAGATCGACGTTGCGGCGTTCCACGATCCGCGGATCCTGCCCTCGTGGATCCACACCGGGAGTGGCGATGCGGAACAGGTTCTGATCGCAATCGCCGCGGCCGTCATCACGGTGGTGGGCGTGGTGTTCTCCATCACGATCCTGGCCCTGACGCTGGCGTCGCAGCAGTTCGGGCCCCGAATGATGCGCAACTTCGTGCGCGACATCGGCAACCAGGTCACGCTGGGCGTCTTCGTCGGGACGTTCGTGTACGCGGTGCTCGTGCTGGTCTCCATCGGCAGCGTGGCGCCGAAGTTCGTGCCGTACCTCTCCACCTCGGTTGCCGAGGGCCTCTTGATGGTCGACCTCGGAGTGCTGATCTACTTCATCCATCACATCGCGAAGTCGATCCAACTTCCCGAGGTGATCGCCGGGATCGCTGACGACCTGATGAACTCGATCGATGCCGAGTTCCCCGACAGGGTGGGGGCGGACGCCGGGCCGGCCTCGCACACCCATGCGGGGAAGTCGGTGCCCGAGCTGCTCCAGCTCATTGACGAGCGCGGTGCCATCGTGCCCTCGCAGGTCAGCGGCTACATCCAGTACGTCGGCTACTCCCAGTTGATCGCCATCGCGACCCGCACCGACTCCGTAGTCCGACTGGAGCACCGGCCGGGTCACTACCTGGCGAACGGCCGCGCGCTTGCCATCGTGTGGCCCAGGGGAGCGGCGCCCGAGGTGGCGCGGGCTCTGTCCAAGGCCCACGTGACGGGACCGCACCGGACGCTCGTGCAGGACCCTGTCTTCGCCATCGACCAGCTCGTCGAGATCGCCATCCGAGCGCTCTCGGCCGCCGTCAACGACACCTTCACGGCACTCACGTGCATCGACTGGCTGTCGGCCGGCCTCGGCCGGGTGTCCGGCCGCGTGCTCGACGAGGGCGTCTACAGAGATGCGTCGGGGTACGTGCGTCTGATCGAGTCGGATCCGTCGTATGCCCGCATGGTGAACCGCGCCTTCGACAAGATCCGGCAGTCGGCCCGGGGGGCGCCGGCGGTGCTGATCCGGCTCATCGACTCGCTGGGATCCATCATGCTCGACACCACTTCGGTCGACCAACGCACCGTGCTCCGGCGCCAGGCCGACATGGTCCTGCGGCTGGCCGAGGAGACGGTCAACGAGCCCAACGACCTGGAGGAGATCCGGTTCCGCTATCGGCGCCTGCCCGACGAGGACGTCTTCGAGGAGAAGCCCCACACCTGGTCCACGATGGACCCGGCCTGATGGGCGGTGGCAGCGGGTTCAGGTTCCGACGTCGCGCTGCGCCCTGGACCAGCGCTCGGCCCATTGTTGTAGCGGCGTGATGGCGTCGCCGAGCTGGCGCCCGACCGCGGTGAGCGCGTACGTGCCGTCGTTCCCCCGGGCGACGAGGCCCGCCGTGCGCAGGTCGGCGAGCCGTTCGTAGAGCACGCTGGAGGACATGTCGTCGCAGCGGACCCGCAGGGCGCGGGCGCCCAGACTGCCCTGGCGCAGCTCCCACAGGATGCGAAGCGCCCAACGGCGGCCGAGCAGGTCGAGCGCCGCCATGAGGGGCCGTCCTGATGACGAACCTCGGACCGGGCGCCCGGGAACGGGGCGGGAGGGCGTCACGGGACCGGAACCCCCCAGAACGGGACGGAGCGGGACCAGTGCTTCTGAATCCGAAACATATCGGATAGGGTAACTGCCGTCCCGATGTTTCTGATTCAGAAACATCGAATATTCGGACGCAATTGAAATGGAGGTGCTGGAATGTCCCTCAACCCGCGCATCGCGCCGCTCGAGCCACCGTTCGCGCCGGCGATAGAGGAGCAGCTGCGCGCGATGATGCCGGCTGGCGTGCCGCCCATCGCTCTCTTCCGGACGTTTGTGCGGAACCCTCCGATGACCGCTGCGATGCAGCCATGGGGCCGGTACCAGCTGGGCCGCTCGCTGTCGCTGGGCCTGAGGGAGCGCGAAATCGTGATCGATCGGACTTGCGCCCGGTGTGGTTGCGAGTACGAGTGGGGCGTCCATGTCGCCTTCTTCGCAGCGCGTGCCGGCCTCGACGCCGCGCAGATCTCCTCGCTCACGCACGGTGGGCCCGCCGACCCGTGTTGGGAGGAGCGAGACCGGCTGCTGCTCCGGCTCGTGGACGAGCTACATGACTCGTCCGACGTGGGCGATCTGCTGTGGGAGGAGCTCCACGAGCTGTTCGATCACGCGCAGCTCCTCGACCTGCTGCTCCTCTGCGGCTGGTACCACGCCATCAGCTTCACCGCCCGGGCAGCGCGGGTGCCGCTGGAGGATGGCGCGCCGACCTTCGACTCGGTGGGCTGAGCCGAGAACCCCCGACGACGGGTCAGCCGGCGTTGTCGGTGGGAGAGGTTGTGGTCGAGGCGGGCACAGTCGTCGTGGTGGTGGCGCCGGCACCTGTGCCCGCGCCGGTCGACGACGATCCTGATCCGTTTGCGTTTGTCGTCGTGGTCGCTGCGCCCGAGGTCGAGCCCGCGGTCGTCGAGGTCGTGGTCGTGGTCGCCGTCGCCGGAGGCGCAACGAAGGCCACGGTTTCGCCGCGCATGGTTGCCGAGCTCGCCGAAGGGGTGGCGGACAACCCGGTGCAGCCCCGCGCCGCGTTCCAGCTCTGGAGCGCAGTGGCCGCGGGTGCGCCGCTGAGGGGTTGGGGCAGTCCGGCCAGGATCGTGGCCGGGCGGAACACGACTCCCGCGACGTGTCGGCCCTCGGCGGTGATGATGAGCGCGCCACTGCTCGTCTCCGGAGCTTCATCGTCGTAGAAGGCGAGATTCCCGAGCCCGTAGTCCACGTAGGCGCTGCCGAGGTAGCCGCCCCCCAGGAGGACGTGCGTACCCGAGCCGATCACGATGTCGGCGCCGGCCTTCACCAGCTGCTGGGCGAGGGGCTCCTGCTGCGGGTTCGGGCACGCCTGGGTCTCGGTGCCCCAGTGGACGTAGACGATCACGGTGTCGGCGGTGCGGCGCACCTGTTGCACTTCACGCACGAGCTCGGTCGGGTCGATGGCCGAGGCGACGCCGGGTTGGGTGCCGGTGGCGGTCCATGTGCTCACGAGGTTGGGGGCGATGACCTGCGTCGCCGTGATGACCGCGATGCGTTGCCCGTCGATGGTGATCCGGTACGGGGCAAACGCCTGAGCGGCGTTGTTGCCGATCCCGACGATCGGGTAGCTGGCCTGTTGCGCAATGGTCAGGTTCTGAGACAGCCCCTGCGGACCACAGTCCATGCCGTGGTCGTTGGCCTCCGTGGCGAGCGAGATCGACGCGCTCTTGAGAGCGGTGACGGCCGAGGCCGGAGCGTCGAAGATGTACGGCTTGGACTGGGGCTCGGGACAGGTGCCGTCCGTGACGGCGGTCTCGAGGTTCACCATGCGGAGCTGGGCCCCTGAGAAGAGCTGGGGGATGGTCGTCCCGAGCGCAGTCGAAGGATCCTTGGCGAGGTTCTCGCCCACGACGCCGGCAAAGTGCACGTCCCCCCCGAAGCCGAGCGTCACGGTCTTGCCGTTGCCCTTCCAGTCGGGGTTGAGCGGCGAGCGCTTCGGGAAGCGTTCGGCGGTGACGGTGGCATGGTGCCCCGGACCGGTCGCCGTGGTGGAGGTGCCCGCTTTGCCCGGATTGCCCGAGCCGCCCGAGAAGAAGGCGAAATAGATCAGCAGGAGGAGGACGAGCGCGCCCCCGACCGCAAATTGGCGGCGCCGGCGCATGACCCTTCGTGAGACCACGACGGCACTATCTCACACGGTGGGACGCCGGCCACAGGCGGGCGGGTCGCTGACCAGCCGTTTCGCGCGGCTGGCGCCTCGTCCCGCCTAGGGCCTAGGCCGCCCAGAGCGAGTCCCAATGGGCGGCCAGGGAGTCCACGAGGCCCGAGCACGCGACGGCGATCATGTCCCGGCAGTCGTCGAAGACGTCGTCGTCGCCGTAATAGGGGTCCGGGACGTCCGCCGCGGCGCCCGAGGCCGAGTCGAACGCACGGAGGAGGGCGAGGCGGTGCGGGTCGGCGCCCAGGCCCCGCAGGGTCTGTTGATGGCGGCGGTCGAGGGCCACCATGAGGTCGATCTGCCCGAGCGTCGACGACGAGAACTGGTGGGCGACGTGGCGGTGGCGCGGATAGCCGGCCCGAACCAGAGCGTCCGACGCCCGCTCGTGCATCGGCTCCCCCTCATGCCAGGGGCCCGTGCCGGCGCTGCGCACGTCCAGGTGGTCGGTGAGCGTCGTGCCGTCGTCCAGTCCCGTGGACCCCGCCAGGCTTCGGGTGATCACCTCCGCCATGGGGGAGCGGCAGATGTTCCCGGTGCAGACGAAGACAATGCGATACGGGCGGCCGCCAATCGGGTCCGGCGGGACGACGAGGCCGGGCACTAGGCCTCCGAGTACTCGTCGCGCAACGTCTTCTTCACGATCTTGCCGGTCCCGGCGCGGGGCCAGTCGGTGCGGACCTCGAGCTGCTCGGGGATCTTCTGGGTCATGAGGCCAGCCTCCCGACAGAAGGCAACGACGTCGGTGAGCTCGAGCCCGCCGGCGTCGTCGCCGAGTTGCACGACCGCGCAGACGCGCTCGCCCCGCTCGGTGTCGGGGAGCCCGATGACCGCCACCTCGACCACTTTGGGATGGGTGTAGAGGAGGTCCTCGATCTCCTTGGCGCTGATGTTCTCTCCCTTGCGGACGATGACGTCCTTCAGCCGTCCGGTGAGCGTGAGATGCCCGTCCGGGCGGAGCCGTCCCAGATCCCCCGTGCGGAAGTAGCCGTCCTCGTCGAAGGCGTCCGCGTTGAGGGATGGGTCGGTGTAGCCATGGAAGACCATCGGTCCCTTCACCCTGACCTCGCCCTCCTCGTCGGGAGCGGCAATGCGCCCGTCGAGGGTCACGATGCGGACGTCGGCACCCTCGACCGGCTTGCCGTCGGTGTTCGCCAGCTGCTCATCGGTGTCGTGGGGCGAGCCGTTGGAGATCATCGGCACCTCGGTCATGCCGTAGCCGTGCACCACGCCGCGGCCGCCGATCTCGTCGCGAACCTCGTAGTGGACCTCGGGGGGTTTGGCGGCGCCACCCCCCGACATGAGCCGCAGCGCGGGGAGTATCGGCTCGCCCGGTGTCTTGCGCTGCTCGGCCAGGTATGCGACGTAGAACGCCGTGCTCCCACCCACCATGGTCGCTCCGTGCCGGTGGAAGATCGGCAGCACGTCGGGTGCGGAGAAGGCCTCGACCAGGATCGCCGGGAACCCGAACGAGAGCATCGTCACGAGATAGTCGGGCCCCGCGATGTGCGCGAACGGGAACGCGATGGAGCCGACGTCGTCCGGACGCATGTCGAGGGCGCGGGCGAGGCCCCAGCCTCCCGCGATCAGCGTCTGGTCGGTGTGCTGCACGCCCTTGGGGTCGGCCGTGGAGCCCGACGTGTAGTAGATCCAGCGGATGGGGGCGTCTTCCGGCGCGGCCCCCGGGGGCGGTGGAGGCAGGATCGCGGGGTCGCCTTCCGGAAGGCCCACGTCGACGGTGAGGATCGTCGGCCGGGTGGGGGCGCCGTCGAGCGCGCGGTCGGCGATGGCGCCGAAGTCGATCTCCCGCCAGATGCCGGGGATCACGAACAGGGAGGCGCCCGTCTGGCGGAGCGCGAATCCGACTTCGCGCTCGCGGTAGAGGTGGATGATCGGGTTCTGGACGGCCCCCAGGCGCGAGAGCGCAATGGACAAGACCACGGTGTCGATGCGTGTGGGGAGCTGCCACGACACGACGGAGCCGGTGGCGACCCCCATACCGTGCAGCCCGGCGGCCGCCCGTTCGGCCCGGTCGCGGAATGCCCCGAAGGTAACGGTCTCGCCGTCCGCGGCAATGAGCATGGGGTGGTCGGGCGATGCCGCGGCGCGGCGGTCGACGAGCTCCCACATGGTGCGCGCGCCCGTGAGTATCTCGCTCGTGCTCATGACGCCTCCTTTCGGGACCTCTCTCATAGCAGGTGGCGGCCGGCTGTCGGGGCCCGAGGCTGAAACCGGGGCTGAGCCGAGAGCGCTGCAGGGTTGCGCGACGGCGGGCGGCGGAGGGGGCAGAATGGCCCCGTGGCGAAGCGTCCGGTCCACTCGGATCCCCCCGACTCCCTCGGCGGCGCGGGCGGCCATGGCGGAGGCGGCAAGGAGGTGGACCGCCGGCACCAGGCCACCCTGGTCGGGGTCGCCGTGGCGGTCATCCTGCTGGTCTGGTTCGCTCTGGCCAACCTGGGCCGGGTCAGGATCGATTTCTGGGTCTTCCACCGCCAGGCACCCCTGATCCTCGTCATCGTGATCGCCGGCCTGCTCGGGGCCCTCATCACGGCGCTCATCATGCGCCGGAAGCCCAAGGAGTAGCCCCGGCAGAACCCGGGGCACCGGCACCCGAGTTCTGCCGGGGCGGGCCGACCCTCCTGAGCTGGACCTGAGGCAGCCCGTTACAACTCCATGACCGCGTGCTGACCGCTCGGCGCGGGTTCTAAGCTGAGTGGCGGTGGAGACGGCCGTGTCGTCAGGAGCGAAGGAGCACATCCGCATTGTCCGCGCCGTCCGCGCGTGCAAACATGGGGCGCAGATGGATGTGGAGATCCCAGGGGGCAGGTGGTAGTGCCGCTTTCCGACCACGAACAGCGAATTTTGGCCGAGCTCGAGGAGTCCTTGGTTCGCCAGGACCCCGAGTTTGCCGAGCGCGTCAGATCGGAGACCGTTTACCGGCACGCCGGTCGCTACTGCAAGTGGGCCGCCGTCACCTTCGTCCTCGGCGTGGTCATCCTGGTGGCGTTCTACAGCAATTCGGTCATCGCCGGCTTCCTGGGCGTCGTCATCATGTTCGCCTCCGCCGTCTGGTTCGAGCGGAACCTCCGCCGCATGGGCCGGGCGGGCTGGCACGATCTGACGCGCGCGAAGGACGGGGAGCAGTCCAAGTCGGCCGGTGCGTCGAACGGGATCGAGGGCGCGGTCACCGAGGCGCGCGACTGGTTCCGCTCTCGCTTCCATCGGCGCGAGGACTGAGCATCTCGCAGGGCTGTCCGCGGTCCCTCCGGGCCGCGACCCCGATGTCGAGGTAACACTGGTTCCGTGGCAGACCTTGCACTCGCCGTCGACATCGGCGGCACCAAGATGGCGGTCGGCCTGGTCTCCCGGGACGGATCCCTGGACCAGCGGGCGATGCTGCCGACCAGGGCCTCGCCGGCACCGGCGGGCTGGGCCTCGGGCGGGCGCGAGGAGCACGGCGAGGACCTCGATTCCGCCGCCGAGCTGCTGTGGGGAGACCTCGCCGGACTGGTCGAGCGCGTCCTCGCCGGGGTGGGTGCCGGCGACAGGGTCGTCGTGTGCGGCGCGGGCTGTGGCGGTCCGATGAGCCCGGGCGGCGACGAGGTGTCCCCGCTGAACATCGGCGCCTGGCGAGCCTTCCCCTTGCGCGCACGGCTCGCCGAGCTGGCCGGAGTGCCGGCCTTCGTCGACAACGACGCCAAGGCCCTCGCACTCGGCGAGGGCTGGGTCGGCGCGGCCGCCGGCTGCGAGAACTACATCGCCATGGTGGTGTCGACCGGCGTGGGCGGTGGCATCGTGCTCAATGGACGGCTCCTCGCGGGGCGCCTCGGCAACGCCGGTCACATCGGCCACGTGATCGTCGAGCCTGGTGGGCGGGAGTGCCGGTGCGGCGGCCGCGGCTGCCTCGAGGCGGAGGCGTCGGGGACGGCGCTGGCGTCGATCACCGGGCAGCCCGCACGACTCGCCCCCGCCGTCGTCGTGGAGCGCGCGGGAACGCTGGTCGGTCGGGCCATCGCATCGGTGGTGAACCTCCTCGACCTACCACTTGCGGTGGTGAGCGGGTCGGTAGCGCTCGGATTCGGCGAGCCCTTCTTCGGGGCCGCCCAGGCGGAGATGGATCGGCTCTGTCGGCTCGAGTTCGCGCTGGGTGCGCGGGTGGTTCCGGGCGGACTCGGGGACAGGGGGCCACTCGTCGGCGCCGCCCGGGTTGGCTGGCGCGGCGCAGGGGTCGGGGATTGAGCCGCGCCCGGTGGGGGAGGGACGCCGCCGTGGTGGCGCGGGCCGTGCTGCCCCGTCCGGGGCTGTGGTGGGCCGCCGCCGGAGCTCTGCGTCGGCTGGCGCGGCGGGGGTGGTGGCACCGTCCCCCCTTCGTGCCCCTCCCCGGCGAGCGGTACTGGCGGTTCCGGCTGGTCACGGCGTACGGCGGCGAGGGGGAGGCCGAGGCGTTGACCTCATCCGACGTCGTGACCTACCTCCGGTGGTGTCAGAGGTCGCGTCCCCGCCGCGGGTAGCCTCTGTGAGGTATGGAGCGGGTGCTCCTCCTCAACGCGACCTACGAGCCGCTCGCCCTCGTCTCTGATCGCCGTGCCGTCGTTCTGGTGCTTGCGGGCCGGGCCGAGGCCGTGGCAATCCGCGACGACTGCAAGGTCTTCCACTCCGCGAGGCTCGAAATAGAGGTGCCGTCGATCGTGCGACTGGCCCACATGGTGCGCATCCCGCGGTGGGCCCGTACGCCGCCCGTGACGCGGCGGTCAGTCCTGCGCCGGGACGGGGGTCTGTGTGTCTACTGCTCCCAACCGGCCGACACCATCGACCACGTGATCCCACGCAGTCGTGGCGGCACCCACGACTGGTCCAACGTCGTCGCCGCATGCAAGCGCGACAACCTGGAGAAGGCCGACCAGTTGCTCTCCGAGCTGGGCTGGACGCTGCGGGTGAAGCCGGCCCCGCCCGACGGCCACCTGTGGCGGCTGCGTCACCTCTCCGACGTCGATCCGTTGTGGGAGCCGTACCTGGCCGCGGCCTCCTGAGTTTGGCCTCGTCGCAGCCGCTCTTCGACGTCGAGCAGTTCCGCTCCGAACCCCGGCGACTGGCCCTCGCCCGTGAGGTGACGCGACCGACCCTGGTGCTCGGCAGCACGCAACGCGCGGAGATCGTGGATCCGGCGGCGCTGCGCCGGCGCTCCGTTGAGCTGAGTCGGCGTCGTGGGGGTGGCGGTGTCGTGTACCTCGAGCCGGCTCGCCAGCTCTGGGTCGACGCCTGGATCCCGAGTGACGATCCACTGTGGGAGCTCGACGTCTCGGTCGCGGCGGAGTGGGTCGGCTCGTGGTGGACGGACACGCTGGCGCGCCTCGGGCACCGCGACCTCGATACGCACTCCGGCCGGTCCGTGCCCGGTGAGCTCGGTGAGCTCGTGTGCTTCGCGGGCCGAGGGCCCGGCGAGGTGTTCCACGGCGGACGCAAGCTGGTCGGTCTCTCGCAGTGGCGGTCCCGCCAGGGCGCACTCTTCTCGTCGTGCGCCTATCTGCGCTGGGATGCGGATCCGCTGCTCGATCTCCTCGCCGTGGACGAGCAGGCCCGCGAAGAGGTCGGTCGCGGCCTGAAGCGGTTGGCGGTCGGCCTGCGCGAGATCCAACCTCCGGTCGAGGACCTGGACCGTGTGCGGGACGAGCTCCTGGGCTCGTTTGCCACTCTCGGGATGCCACCGCGGACCGGTGGCGAGGCGCCGAGCGCCGCGTAGCGCTTCTCGGCGCCTCGCCCCTCACCTTCCTCCCTCTCCTTTTTCACTCCTCGGGGATCTCCAACCACCCGTTCCGGCTGGTCACGCGCGTGCCCGGGTGGGGCCCGGTGGGGGGAGACGGTTGCTTTTGAGTTGCCGGGGGTTCATGGTGGTTGTTAGGTGGAGGGAAATGGCGTAAAGTGGTTCGAAATGGTGCAACCGAGCGTCAAGGGACGCAGGCCAGGGAGCGTCGTGGGAGATACAGCCGGTGGCAGGCTTCGTCGGGAGGTACGAGCACTCGCTCGACACGAAGGGCAGGGTGATCCTGCCCGCGAAGTTCCGCGCCCAGTTCGAGCGGGGCGGCTACCTGACCCAGAACTCGGAGGGCTGCCTCGCGCTCTGGACGCCCGGGGAGTTCGAACGACAGATGCAGGCGATGCAGGACCGGGCGGACGCCGGCCGTTCCGACCGGAACCGGGCTCGGATCTGGGCCTCGAACTCAGCCGAGGTCGAGATCGATCGCCAGGGGAGGATGCCGATTCCGGCGCACCTCCGTGCCTTCGCCGGACTGGAGGCCGAGGTGCTCGTACACGGCGCCATCGACAGGGTCGAGCTGTGGAACCCCACGGCGTGGACGGATCGGGTGCTGCCCGAGGAGAGCTGGCTCCTCGAGGGCGACGGGGAGTAGTTGGAATCGGGACGACCGGGACGACCGGGACGACCGGGACGACACGAGCAACGACGACAGAAAAAAGGAGAGAGACGACAGAGCCAACAAGAGAAAGGACACTCGACAGGACCACGACGTCACACGGAACGCACTGGACCATGTGCAGCTCCTCGACCGGCACGCTGGAAGCCCACTCCACCCACTTCCTCGCTGGTCGTCCGGATCTCCACCTCCCTCTCGACCGGCTGGCCGAGGGGCTGCAGATGGCCCACTCGTTCGAACACATCCCCGTGCTGCGCGACGAAGTGGTGTCGCTCTACGCGTCCGTACCGCCCGGCATCGTCGTCGATGCGACGGTCGGAGGGGGAGGTCACGCCGCGGCGTTGCTCGAGGCGTATCCAGAGCTCCGCGTGGTCGGCTTGGACCGCGATCCGGTGGCGCTCGAGGCGGCGCAGCTCCGGTTGGTCTCGTTCGGGGACCGGGTCACGTTGATCCGGTCCCCGTTCTCGGCGTTGGAGGAGGTCATCACCTCCGCCGGGCTCGGCCCCCTGTCGGGCGTTCTGCTCGACCTGGGGGTGAGCTCACCCCAGATCGACCGTGCCGAGCGCGGCTTCTCGTACCGCGCTGACGGTCCGCTCGACATGCGCATGGATCCGACCGCTGGCGTCACGGCGGCCGACCTCGTGAACGAGCTTCCTGAGGACGCGCTGGCTGCGCTGTTCCGTGAGAACGGGGAGGGCCGTCTCTCCGGACGCATCGCTCGGGCGATCGTGCGCGCCCGGCCGTTGACGACGACCGCCCAGCTGGCCGATGTCGTGGTGGCAGCGGTGCCGGCGGCGGCACGCCGGAAGGGGCACCCGGCCCGCCGGGTGTTCCAGGCCCTGCGGATTGAGGTCAACGACGAATTGGGCCAGCTCCGTACTGCGCTGCCGCCAGCCCTGGCACACCTGGCGGTGGGCGGCGTCTGTGCCGTCATCAGCTACCACTCGGGTGAGGACCGCCTCACCAAGCAGACCTTCGCCGAGGCGGCGTCCGGCGGGTGCGTGTGCCCGCCGGGTCTTCCGTGTGTGTGTGGTGCGGTGGCCCGCCACCAACTGGTCTTCCGTGGTGCCCGCAAGCCGTCTCCGTCTGAAGTCGCCGCGAACCCTCGTGCCGAGAGCGCTCGGCTGCGTGCAATCGTGCGGACGGACGCGGGCTGATGGCGCCTCCTTCCGCGGCAACGGCAGCCCCGTCCCGCCGCCACGCCGCCACCGGAGCCAGCCCATCGCGCCGCTGGAGCCGCGGTTCGGGTGCAGCGGCACCGGAAACACGCCGGGCGCCCCTCAAGGTCATCCCGGGTCGGACCCGGTCTGGAACACGAACCCGCCGCGTCGCCGGTGGGCGGGTGCTCAACATCCTGTCCGTCTCGATCGTGGTGGCGGCGCTCCTGGCCGTGGTCGTCGCCCAGGCGCTCCTCGCGAACGGCCAGGTGAGGATGTCCACGCTTCAGCACGACCTCGCACTCGAGCAGGCCGCGCACCGGCAGGCGGAGCTGGCCGTCGCGCAGCTCGAAACACCCTCTCGTATCGTGGCAGCCGCGACGAGCGAAGGCATGGTGCGGCCCGCCGGCGTGGTCGAGCTGCCCTATGTCTCCCTCTCCGTTCCGCTCCCCACTCCGAAGGTCACGCCCGCACCGACACCGCCTCCCGCATCGACCTCCGCCTCGGGGACATCGACCTCGGGGACGGGAACACCGGGCTCCGGCGCTGCAACCACGGGCGCATCGGGGTCACCCACTTCGACGACGACGGCAACCTCGACGCCATGAGCGGCACGACCCGACATGAGCCTCGCCGCGCGCGCGCCCTCACGGGTCGCGGAGCGTCAGCATCGACGGCCAAACAGGCTGAACGGAAGTCACCCGCGCGGGCGCCCAAGCCCTCGACGACATCGGCCCGCGCCCGCACGTCATCGGCCGGGGTCCGGTCGCCGACGGCTCCGGCGCGCCCGGCGCGCCCGGCGCGCCCGGCCGGCCCGGCCCGGCACCAGCGCCCGGCGGCACCGCCCCGCCGCGCCGCTGCCACGTCGACCCGCACCATCACATCGCCGCGCCAGCGCCAGCGCCCGCGCCCGCATCGACCGGCCCCGAAGGCGGCGCGCCTTTCGAAGTCACGGCCGCAGGAGTCGTGGGCCGGTGGCAGGTTTCACCGGAGGGTCCGGCTCGTCCGGTTCGTGCTCGTGGTCGCCATGCTGCTCCTCGTGGCGCGCCTGGTCGACGTCCAGGTCCTGCACGCCGGCGCCTACGAGGCGGCGGCACGCGGGGAATCCTCCATCTCCGTCTCCCTCCCGTCGCTACGGGGCGGGATCTACGCCCGCGACGGGTCACCCCTTGCGATGTCCGTGCCGACCGATGACGTCGTGGCCGACGACTTCCAGGTGGCCCATCCCGTGGCGACGGCGCTCGCGTTGTCACCTCTGCTCGGCATCCCTGCCACCACGCTCGCGACCCAGCTCCACGAGCGATCGGGGTACGTGGTGCTGGCCCGCCAGCTGTCCCAGACGACGGGCCAGAAGATCGCCGCGGACGCCATCCCCGGCATCACCCTCATCGACGACTCCAAGCGGCTGGTGCCCAACGGGAACCTGGCCGCACCCGTGGTCGGCTTCACCAACGCGGCCGGCCAGGGCGCGGCGGGGCTCGAGTACGGCGACAACCGCCAGCTGGCAGGAACGGCCGGCCAAGAGACGATCATGGAGTCGCCTGCCGGGGTGGCACTCCCACAGTCCCCGGTGACGAACCAGGTGTCGACGACCCCGGGCGCGGGACTCGAGCTCACGCTCGACACCCAGCTCCAGTACGAGTCCGAGCAGGCTCTCGCCGAGGCGATCGAATCGTCGAACGCCGTCAGCGGCACCGCCGTCGTGATGGACGTCAAGACGGGCCAAATCCTCTCAATGGCCAATCTCGCAGCCACCCACCCCGACGCGTCGGGCGCGACCAGCCCAACCGGCACGACGCCATCGGGCTCCGGAGGGGTCATCCCCATCGGGCCGCACGACGCCATCGACGAGGCGCAGAGCAACCTCGCGGTGACCCAGCTCTACGAGCCGGGCTCCGTCTTCAAGCTCGTCACCTTCTCGGCCGCCCTGCAGGACAGCCTCATCAATCCGAACAGCGTCTTCACCGTGCCCGACCAGATCCACCTCGACGGCTCGACCTTCCACGACGCCGAGCCGCATCCCACCGAGGCGCTCACCGCGACGCAGATCCTGGCGCAGTCCTCCAACATCGGGACGTCGGAGATCGCGCAGGGTGTCGGTGAGCAGCGGTTGCTGAACCAGGTCAAGGCGCTCGGTTTCGGGCAGCCGACCGGACTGGACTTCCCCGGGGAGTCGCCCGGGCTGCTCGCCACCTCCGCCCAGTGGGAGCCCACGGACTACGTCTCCCTTCCCATCGGCCAGGTGGACGCCGTGAGTGCATTGCAGGTGCTCGACGCCTACAACGCAGTGGCCAATGGCGGCGTCTTCGTCGCTCCGAAGCTCGTGCAGGCCACCGTCAGCCCGTCGGGCGCGCTCACCCAGACCGCACCCTCGGCCACCCACGAGGTCTTCTCGCCCTCCGTCGACTCCGAGCTGACGTCCATGCTCGAGCAGGTCGTGAACACCGGCACCGGGACCAGCGCCGCCGTTCCGGGGTACACCGTGGCCGGGAAGACCGGGACGGCCCAGATCCCCACCCAGGGCCGTGACTCCTACGTCACGGGGGCCTACATGGCCTCCTTCGTCGGGTTCGCGCCGGCGGTGAACCCGACGCTGTCCATGATCGTCGTGCTGGACCGGCCGACCCCGATCTTCGGCGGCACGGTGGCGGCCCCGGTGTTCTCCCAGATCATGAGCTATGCCCTGCACCGCTACGACATCCCCACCACCCCGGGTGCACAGACCTCCAGCGTCCCACCCGGCACGACCCCGCCGTCGACGACGAGTCAGGCCCAGGACATCACGTGACCCGGTCCCACACACCCATTGCAGGCGTGACGCAGGGGTGTCCGGGGCATGCAACGCTGTCGGTTCGATCATGCGAACCGTGCCCATGAACCTCCTCTTCGACGACATCGAGGTGATCGAGTCGGTGGGAGACCCCTCCAGCGTCCTCGTCGGCGGCATCACCCACGACAGCCGGAGGGTGGTGCCGGGGGACCTGTTCTGTTGCGTCCCCGGCCTCGTCAGCGACGGGCACACCCATGCCGCAGAGGCGGTGGAGCGCGGCGCGGTCGGCCTCATTTGCGAGCACTTCATCCCCGAGCTGATCGACCGCGACGTCGTGCAGACGCGGATCGCGCCGGGGACGATGCGCACCACCATGGCCCGGTTGGCCGCGGGGTTCTACTCGTTCCCCGCGCGAGACCTCTTGATGATCGGGGTGACCGGGACGAACGGCAAGACCACCGTGACGCAGCTCCTGGGTGACCTGCTCGGTGCGACCGGCCGGCCGACCAACGTGATGGGCACGCTCTCGGGCGCGAGGACGACGCCCGAGGCCACGGAGGTCCAGCGTCTGCTCGCCGGGGTGCGGGACCGGCAGAAATCCGACGGTGCCCGGCACGCGGTCGCCATGGAGGTGTCGAGCCACGCGCTGGTGCAGTCGCGGGTGGAGGGCATCCACTTCGACGTGGCCGTCTTCACCAACCTGAGCCACGATCATCTGGACTACCACGGGACGATGGAGGACTACTTCGAGGCGAAGGCGACGCTTTTCACCCCGCGCCACGCGTTGCGCGGGGTGGTGCACGCCGACGATCCGTGGGGTCGCCGGCTTCTGGAGAGATCACGCATCCCGACCGTCCCCGTGCACCACTCCGACGCCTCCGATGTGGTGCTGAGGCCGGGACACACCGAGTTCACCTGGCGCGGCCAGCGGATCACGACGACGTTGACCGGCGCAATCAACGTCGACAACACCTTGCTGGCCGCCGAGGCGGCGCTCGCGCTCGGCGAGCCGCACCTGGGCCCGGAGGACATCGCGCTCGCGCTGCGTCACGTGCAGCCGGTCCCCGGGCGGCTCCAGGTCATCGCCACGCCACCAGCAGCCCGTGGGGCGGGGGCGGCCGGGGCCCAGGCTGCAGCGGAGGCCGCGGAGCGGCCGCCCTTCACCGTCCTGGTGGACTACGCACACACCCCCGCCGGTCTCGAGGTGGTCCTGGGCGAGGCACGGTCACTGGTGCCCGGCGGCCGGGTGCTCAGCATCTTCGGGTGTGGGGGCAACCGGGACCGCTCGAAGCGACCGGTCATGGGCGGTGTCGCGGCGCGGATGAGCGATCTGGCCTTCGTCACGTCGGACAACCCGCGCGACGAGGATCCGCTCGAGATCATCGACGATGTGCTGCGGGGGATCCCGGGTGGGCGCACCAACCAGCGCATCGTCGTCGAACCCGACCGCCGGAGCGCCATCCGCCGTGCCCTCGACGCGGCCGGCCCCGGGGACGTGGTCGTCCTCGCCGGGAAGGGACACGAGACGTACCAGGAGATCGCAGGCAGGCGACTGCCCTTCGACGATGCCGTCGAGGCGCGCCAGGCACTGGCCGTGCGATACGGATCCGACCCCACCACGTGGGCCACGGGTGCGGCGACGACCCCCGTCGGCTCCACTTCCGCCGCCCCATCCGGCAGCGCACACTCCGAGGTCTGACGAGAACGTGCTCGGACTGCTGGTCTCGGGAGGCGTCGCCATGTGGGCTGCCATCCTCTCGACCCCCTTTCTCATCCGCTACTTCCGCAAGCGCCAGATCGGCCAGCACATCAGGGAGGACGGCCCCGCGACCCACACCGCCAAGGCGGGCACGCCGACCATGGGCGGCATCGCCATCGTGGGAGCGGTCGTGCTGGGATACGCCGTCGGCCACATCGGCACCGAGGTCCGCTTCTCCCGGACGGGCTACCTCGCCGTCGGTGCCGTCGTGGCCTTCGGCCTCATCGGGTACCTCGACGACTACATCAAGGTGCACCATCGGCGCAGCCTGGGGCTCAACAAGAGGGGGAAGTCGGCCGCCCAGCTGGTGTGCGCGCTGGTCTTCGCCGAATTGGCGGTGCACTGGGCGCATTCGTCGACGGCGCTCTCCTTCACCCGCGCCGACGTCATCGGCATCAACCTCGGGCAGGTCGGCTGGGTGATCTTCGCCGTCCTGGTCATGGTGGGCTCGTCCAACGCGGTGAACATCACCGACGGCGTCGACGGCCTGGCCGCCGGCGCGGGGACGTTCTGCTTCGCCGTCCTGTCCATCATGGGCTACTGGATCTTCCGGCACGTCTCGATCTACCACGTCCTCCCGGCGTCGGCGATCGATCTCTCGCTCGTGTCGGTGGCGCTCGCCGGGGCGTGCATCGGGTTCCTGTGGTGGAACGCGGCTCCGGCCAAGATCATCATGGGCGACACCGGGTCGCTGGCCATCGGCGCCGGTCTGGCCGCCCTGTGCCTCCTGCTGAACCTCGACCTGCTCCTGCTCATCATCGGCGGGCTCTTCGTCATGGAGACCCTGTCGGTGATCCTCCAGGTGATCAGCTTCCGCATGTTCCACCGGCGCATCTTCCGCATGGCGCCCATCCACCATCACTTCGAGCTCGGGGGCTGGCCCGAGACCACGGTGATCGTGCGGTTCTGGATCCTCGGCGGGCTCTTCTGCGCGTTGGGCCTCGGGATCTTCTACGGCGACTTCCTGACGGTGGCGAAATTCACGTGACCCTCCGCCACTTGCGCCGTCCCGTGCGGGAGACTGTCGCCATGCATCGGGTGTCGGACCGGGCAGAGGGGCGCGCCCGCGCCCACGGGGAGTGGGTGCGGTGAGCCCGGCCCGGCCCACCACGGTCAAGGACGGGCGCGGCCACGCCCGGGCGTCGGCGGCCGGTGTGCGCGTCGGCGGACGTCACCTGGCGGTCTCGACGGTCCTCCTGGTCGTCGTCGCCCTGCTCTGCGTGATCGGGCTCGTCATGGTCGGGACCGCCTCCTCGGTGGTCTCCATCTCCACGTACGGCACCCCATGGGCGATCCTGATCAGGGAGATCATGTGGATGGCCATCGGCGTCGTCGCGCTCGGTCTGGCCATGCGCGTCGACTACCGGAAGCTCCGGCGCTTCAGCCCCCTGCTGCTCCTCGTCACCTTCGGGCTGCTCTTCGTCGTGCTGGTCCCGGGCCTCGGCGTGCACGCGATGGGGTCGAGCCGGTGGGTCGGCTTCGGGCAGTTCCGCCTCCAGCCCTCCGAGCTGATGAAGCTGGCCCTGGCCCTGTTCGCGGCCGACTTCATCTCGCGCCGCCTCGATGAGGACGCCACCGACCGGCGCATCATCGGGCCGCTGATCTTGGTCACCGGCTTCGCGTGCGTGCTCATCCTGGCCCAGCCCGACATGGGCACGGCCATGGTCCTCGGCTTCATCGCGCTGGCCCTGCTGTTCGTCTCGGGAGTGCGGCTCGGGCCCGTCATGAAGGTGATGGCCGCCCTGGCCGGCCTGGCCCTGATCGTGGCGGTGGCCTCGCCCTACCGCCGGGCCCGGCTGCTCTCGTTCATGGACCCCTCGGCCCACAGCTCGGGGTCGGGATACCAGGTCATGCAATCGCTCATCGGGCTCGGGTCGGGCCACATCTACGGTGAGGGACTCGGCGGCGGGCAGGCGCAGTGGGGCTTCCTGCCCAACGCGCACACCGACTTCATCTTCTCGGTCATCGGCGAGGAGCTCGGCATCGTCGGCGCCCTCGTGGTGCTGGCGCTCCTCGGGGCCCTCCTGTGGCTCGGCATCCGGGCCGCGACGCAGGCGCCCGACCGCTTCGGGGCCCTGCTCGCGCTCGGGCTGGTGGCCTGGGTGGGGGCCGAGACGCTGATCAACGTCGGCGCCGTGGTCGGCGTGCTGCCGGTCACCGGCATCCCCCTGCCGTTCATCTCGTTCGGCGGCTCGTCGCTGGTGATCACCATGGCGGCGGCGGGCGTGCTGATCAACGTGGCCCGTCAGGGCGAGGCCGGGGGCGCGCTCCGGATCGCCGGGCCGGATGGCGCCCGGACGAAGAGCCGCGGCAGGGCCGGGCACGTGACGCACGGTGCCCACGGGGTTCACGGCGGGCATCGAGGCGCCGGCGCGGCGTCGGCCCGCCGGCCGGCCGGCGCCCGGGGTCGGTGAGCGCACGGCGCGGCACGGTGATCGCGGGCGGAGGGACGGGCGGCCACATCGTCCCCTCGCTGCAGGTCGCCCGCGCGCTCGTGGAGCGCGGGCACCCGGCCGACACCATCGAGCTCTACGGTTCGCGGCGGGGGCAGGAGGCCACCACGTGGCCGGCGCTCGAGTTCCCCTACACGCTGCTGCCCGGACGCGGTCTGCGGCGGAGCATGCGCCCCGCGGCCTGGTGGGCCAACGCCGGTGCCGTGGTGGGGATCGTGTGGGCCTGCGCCCGCGCGCTGGGCTCCTTCGTGTCGCGGCGGCCGCGGGTGGTCGTGATCGTGGGGGGCTACGCGAGCTTTCCCGCCGGTCTCGCGGCGGTCATCACCCGGGTGCCGCTCGTCTCCGTGAACACCGACGCCGTGCCCGGGGCGGTCAACCGGCTGCTCGGCCGCTTCGCGGCGGCCAACGCCGTGGCGTTCGCCGGGACGGACCTCCCGCGGACACACGTGACGGGGACCCCGGTCCGCCCCGATCTCGCCTCGTTGGACGGGACGCCGGAGGGCCGGGCACGCAGCAGGAAGGCGCTCGACCTGCCCGATGACCGCCAGACGGTCGCCGCCATGGGCGGGTCGCTCGGTGCGCTGCGGATCAACCGCGCCGTGTCGGAGCTCGCGCGTGCCTGGGCCGGCTCCGAGGGGCGCTCGGTGTACCACGTCACCGGCCGGCGGGACTACGAGGCATTCGCGGTGCCCGCCGAGGGTGCGGAGGGCGGAGACCGCAACGGGTTGTGCTACCGCGTCGTGCCCTTCGAGGAACGCACGCCCGATCTCTACGCGGCGGCAGACGTATGTGTGGCCCGCGCCGGCGCCATGACGGTGGCGGAGCTGCTCGTGGCGGGGGTGCCCGCCATCCTCGTGCCGCTCCCCGGCGCCCCGCGGGACCACCAGGAGCGCAATGCCGAGGCGCTGGTCGGCATGGGTGCGGCGGTGCACGTCCCGGATCCGGAGTGCACCGGGGAGCGGCTGGCCGAGGAGCTCGACGCGCTGCTCGGCGATCCCGCGCGTCTCCGTTCGATGCGCGACGCCGCCCGTGCGCACGCGCACCCCGACGCGGCGGCCCGGGTCGCCGAGCTGGTCGACGCCCATGCCCGCTGACGACACCCGCCCGGAGCCGCTGGACCTCGCGGTGCCGCGGCGCATCCACGTGGTGGGCATCGGAGGCGCCGGCATGAGTGCGATCGCGTTGGTGCTGCGGGCCATGGGCCAGACCGTGTCGGGCTCGGACCTCAAGGACTCGCCGGTGGCGGAGCGCCTCCGCTCCCGCGGCATCGCGGTGGCGGTGGGGCACCGGCGTGAGAACGTCGCCGACGCGGACGTCCTCACGTTCTCGCCCGCGGTGCCGTCCGAGAACCTCGAGCTGGTCGAGGCGCACGCCGAGGGGATCCGGGTCGTCCCCCGCTCCGAGATGCTGGCCGCCATCTGCGCCACCCGGAGCTGCCTCGCCGTGGCGGGAACCCACGGGAAGACGACGACGGCCTCCATGCTGTCGCTGATCCTGGTGGAGGCGGGGCTGCGGCCCTCCTTCGTGATCGGGGCGGACGTCAACGAGATCGGCACCAACGCCGTCTGGGACTCGGGGGAGTGGCTCGTCGTCGAGGCCGACGAGAGCTACGGGACGTTCCAGGCCATCAGCCCCGACCTGGCGGTCCTCACCAACGTCGAGCCGGACCACCTCGACTACTACGGCACCTTCGAGGCGCTGCGGCGGGCGTTCTCCACCTTCCTCGACCGGGCCGGCGGGGGAGCGGTCGTGTGCTCCGACGACCCCGAGGCGGCAGCGATCGGCGGGGAGCACGGCGCCATCACGGTGGGAACCGCGCCGGGGTCGACGTACGTCATCGGGGACCTCGACCTGCATCGCAGCTCGGTGTCGTTCAGCCTGGGCGGACCCGAGGGGGAGCTGGGGGTCCTGCACCTCGGGGTCCCCGGCCTGCACAACGCCCGGAACGCCGCGCTCGCCGCGGTGGCCGCCCTCCGGGCCGGCGCCCCCTTCGGAGCGGCGCAGGCCGCGCTCGCCCGCTTCGCCGGTGTGACGCGCCGCTTCGAGTTCCGCGGCGAGGCGCGCGGCGTCACCTTCGTCGACGACTACGCGCACCTCCCGACCGAGGTGCGGGCCGCCCTGGCGACCGCCCAGAGCGGTGGCTGGTCGCGGGTGGTGGCCGTGTTCCAGCCGCACCGCTTCTCCCGCACCGCCGCGCTGGCGACCCAATTCGGGACCGCCTTCGCCGACGCCGACGTGCTCGTGGTGACCGACGTCTACAGCGCCGGCGAGCGGCCCGTCCCCGGAGTCTCGGGCCGCCTGGTGGCCGACGCGGTCAGGGCGCAGGATCCGAGGCTGCCCGTGACCTATGCACCGGGCTGGGAGGAGCTGCGCCAGGCCGTGGGCGCCGTGCTCCAGCCGGGCGACCTCTGCCTCACCCTCGGGGCGGGGGACCTGACCACGCTCCCCGACGACCTGCTCGGGTCGCCGGAGTGGTGACCACGCCTGCCGGTCTGCGCGCCCTGGCCGGTGCCCTGGGGGAGCGGGCGTCGCTCCGTCGGCCGCTCGGCCCGCTGACGACCTACGGCGTCGGGGGCCCGGCTGCGCTGTACGTCGAGGTGGAGGGGCCCGCCGATCTGGAGGTGGTACGGGCCGCCCTGCGCGAGCAGGCGGCGGGGGAGTCGATCCCGATCTTCGTCATCGGGCGTGGCTCCAACCTCCTGGTCTCCGACGCGGGCTTCGACGGGATCGTGCTGCATCTCGGGGGCGGCTTCGCCGGGCTCGACCTGCCCGACGCGACCGGCGGCGGTGCCGCGGTACCGGTGGTGCGCGCCGGGGCCGCGCTGGCGCTCCCGGTGTTGGCGCGCCGGGTGGCCGACGCCGGCTGGGCGGGGCTGTCGTGGGCCGTCGGCGTGCCCGGGTCGGTCGGTGGCGCCGTGCGCATGAACGCGGGGGGCCACGGGTCGGACATGGCCTCGTGCCTCGTCCGCTACCGCTGGGTCGACCTGGTCGGCGACGCCGGCGGGACCGACGACGCCGCCCGCCTGGCGTACGGCTACCGCACCTCGACGGTGACCCCCACCGAGCTGGTCGTGGCGGCGGACATCAGGGTCACGCCGGGATCGGTGGAGGAGGAGCACGCGGCGGTGGCCGCCATCGTGAGATGGCGGCGCGAGCACCAGCCCGGTGGTGCCAACGCAGGCTCCGTGTTCACCAACCCCGAGGACGACTCGGCGGGGAGGCTGATCGAGTCGGCCGGGTTGAAGGGCTTCAGGCTCGGGACGGCGCGCGTGTCGGAGAAGCACGCCAATTTCATCCAGGCGGACCGGGACGGCCGGGCCGACGACGTCCACGCGCTCATGGAACACGTCCGCGGCGTCGTCGCCGAGCGCTGCGGGGTCACCCTGCGCACCGAGGTCCGCCTTCTCGGTTTCGGTGACGGGAAGACTGGTGCAGTGAACGGAGCGCGGCGATGACGCCGGTCGACACGGAGACGGGGAAACGCCGGCCGCCGGGCCGCAGCGCGGAGCGCCGCGGCAGTCACAGCGCCGGGCGGGGCGGCAGCCGGATGGACCCGCGCATCTCGGCCCGGCGGACCGCCGTCATGAAGCAGCAGGGGCGGCGCCGCTTGCGCGTGCTCGTGATCGGCCTCGTGGGGACGGGCTGCATCGTGGGCGGCTGGTACCTCATCCACTCGCCGCTCTTCTCGGCCCGCTCGGTGACGGTGACCGGGATCGTGCACGAGACCGCCGCGCAGGTCGAGGCGCAGGCCGGGTTGGCCGGTCACCCGCCGCTGCTCGACGTGAACACGGGTGCGGCGGCGACGGCGGTCGAGCGGCTGCCCTGGGTGCGCTCGGCCACGGTGCGCGTCTCGTGGCCCGACGGGGTGCACATCGCGGTCACCGAGGAGACGCCGCGCCTCGTGGTCAGCGAGCCGGGGGGTCGCTGGGTGTCGCTGAGCGCGGACGGCCGGGTGCTGAGCGTGTCCACCGCCCGCCCGCCCGGGCTGATCCTCCTCACCGTGCCGCAGCCCCCGGGGGCGCCCGGCAGCGTCGTCGCGGCCAAGGACGAGCCGGGGCTCCGGGTCGCGTCGACCCTGCCCGCCTCCTTCGCCGCGCAGGTCACGGCGGTCACGGTGGAGCCGGGGGGCTGGATCCAGCTGGCCATGACGACCCCGATCGCCGTCGACATCGGCTCGGCCGCAGAGCTCACGGCCAAGTACGAGGACGTCTCGTCGATTTTGGCGGGTGCGACCCTGCACGACGGCGATGTCATCGATGTGAGCGTCCCGGACGCGCCGACGGTGACAGCCGGGTGACGTAGGATGCTTGACCTGCCTGAACGCCCCCCGTATGGTGGGGTCACGTTGCCGAACTGTGAACATCAACCTTCCCAAAAGGTTCAGGGATGGCCGATCGGACGCACGTCCCCGGTGACGGCTGGCGGACCGTACCAGCGAGCGAACGGTCGGCGATCGACCCGAGGACGAGGGAGTTCATGACGACCGTGCCTTCCCAGGGCAACTACCTGGCAGTGATCAAGGTGGTCGGGGTCGGCGGCGGCGGCGTCAATGCCGTCAACCGGATGATCGACTCGGGTCTCCGCAACGTCGAGTTCATCGCGGCGAACACGGACGCGCAGGCGCTGCTCATGAGCGATGCCGACCTGAAGCTGGACATCGGGCGTCAGCTCACCCGCGGGCTCGGCGCCGGAAGTGACCCCGAGGTGGGGCGGCTGGCGGCCGAGGAGCATCGGCCCGACATAGAGGAGGCGCTCCAGGGCGCCGACATGGTCTTCATCACGGCCGGCAAGGGTGGTGGCACCGGGACCGGGGCGGCGCCGGTCGTCGCCGAGATCTCCAAGGGCCTGGGCGCCCTGACCATCGGCGTGGTGACCCGCCCCTTCACGTTCGAGGGGCGCCGCCGTGCGATGCAGGCCGAGAAGGGGATCCAGATCCTCAAGGAGAAGGTCGACACGCTCATCGTCATCCCCAACGACCGCCTGCTGACCGTGTCCAACGACAAGACCAGCATGGTCAATGCCTTCAAGATGGCCGACGAGGTCCTGATGCAGGGCGTGCGCGGCATCACCGACCTCATCACGGTGCCCGGGCTGATCAACACGGACTTCGCCGACGTGAAGATGGTCATGACCAACGCCGGCACGGCGATCATGGGCATCGGCTCGTCCATCGGCGAGGGTCGGGCGGCCAACGCGGCCCGGGCGGCCATCACGTCGCCGCTGCTCGAGGCGTCCATCGAGGGGGCCCGAGGCATGGTCCTCAACATCGCGGGCGGGTCGGACCTCGGGCTCTTCGAGGTGAACGAGGCGGCGGAGATCATCCACGCCGTGGCACACCCCGACGCCAACATCATCTTCGGCGCCGTGATCGACGACAACATGGGTGACGAGGTCCGGGTGACCGTGATCGCCGCCGGTTTCGAGCGCTGGGACGAGGGCGCGGGCACCTCGAAGTCCGCAGACCTGGCCTCGTCGATCTTCGCCACGCCCGAGCCGGTGGACATCTTCGCCGACGCCACCGGGTCCGAGGAAGATCTCGACCTGGGCGACGACGATTTCGACGTCCCCTCCTTCCTGCGCTAGCGACGAGGTCGCGCGGAGGCTGCAGGCCGTCCGGCTGCGCATCGAGCGCGCCGGTGGTGACCCTTCCCGGGTCCGGGTGATCGCGGTCACGAAGGGGTTCGGCATCGATGCGGTGCACGCGGCAGTGGACGCGGGGCTGCACGACCTGGGCGAGAACTACGCCGCTGAGCTCGTGGCGAAGGCGTCGGACGTGGTGCCCGAGGAGGTCGTGTGGCACTTCCTCGGCGCCGTGCAACGCAACAAGGTGGCGCAGCTGGCGCCCGTCGTCGGGCTGTGGCAGAGCGTCGCCCGGGAGGCCGAGGGCGCCCGGATCGCGCGCTTCGCCCCCGGGGCCGGGGTCCTCGTGGAGGTCGAGACCACGGGCCTGCCGGGCCGCAACGGCTGCCCGCCGGCGCAGGTGGGCGACCTGGTGACCCGGCTGCAGGGCCTCGGCCTGGCGGTGAGGGGCCTCATGACCGTGGCGGCACCCGGTCCGGCCGCCGCCCGGGCCGCCTTCGAGTCGGTGGGGCGGCTGGCCGACGAACTGGGCCTGGAGGAGCGCTCCATGGGGATGACCGACGATCTGGAGGCCGCGGTGGCGGCAGGGACGACCATGGTCCGAGTCGGGCGTGCCCTCTTCGGCGACCGTCTTCCACGCAGCGCGGGCTGAGGCGGACCCCGAGCGTGGCGGGGGACCTCTGGGGGAGTCGGAGCGGCCGGACGCCGCCCGGCGCAGGCACGGAAGGCCCGCCAGGGTTGCCGAGCAGGCACTACGCTGTCACTCGACAGGAGAAGGTATGTCACCCTCGTTCATGAAGAAGACCATGGTGTATCTCGGCCTGCTCGACGACGAGTACGACGAGTACGACGACCTGGAGGACAGGGCACCCCGCGGGTTCTCGGCCGCCTCCCGGGTCGAGCCGCGGGCCCAGGACTACGACCAGCCCGAAGAGTCCCAGTACAGCGGCGGCATGACCAGGGTGCGCACCATTCCCCGGGAGTCCGCCGTCCCCGCCCAGCCCAAGCCGGCGCCGAGCAGCGTCTCGCCGCGGCCGAGTTCGGTGCGCGCCGTGCCCGTGGACACCTCCATCAGCCCGTCCGGCTCGGCGCCGTCCTCGGCCCGGGTGCACGTGGTGGCGCCGTCGCGGTTCGGCGACGCCAAGGAGATCGCTGACCGTCTCAAGGACAACCGGCCCGTGATCGTCAACCTCCAGATGGCCGATCGCGACCTGCAGCGGCGGATGATCGACTTCTGCAGCGGGGTGACCTACGCCCTCAGCGGTGAGATGGAGAAGGTGGCGGACCAGGTCTTCCTGCTGGCACCGACGAACGTCAAGGTCTCGGACGAGGAGCGCCAGCGCCTGGTTGAGCGCGGCTTCGGCCGCGAGTAATCCCAGTACCCTCTCAGGCTGGTGAACGTATTCCATCTGCTCGCGTGGCTGATCGAGGCCTACATCTGGCTGATCATGTTCCCGTACGCGATCCTGAGCTGGTTCCGCATCCGGCCGGACACGACGCTGTCCCGGATCCAGTACTTCCTCTACCAGGCGACCGAGCCCGTCCTACGCCCGGTGCGACGGATCATCCGCCCGATGGCAGGGCTGGACTTCTCCTTCCTCGTGGTCATCCTGGTGGCCCAGATCGTCCTGATCCCGGTGCTGAGGGCCTGAGCGGTTCAACTGGAATCGCAGGAGGGGAGGGTTAGACTCGGCGGTCATGGACAATTCGCAAGCTCCCGCATCGATTCTCGACACGCTCCGCACGGTGGAGTTCCGCCTCGGTCTCAAGGGCTACAACGTCGACGAGGTCGATGAGTACCTGGACAAGGCGGCCCAGGAGGCGGAGGGGCTCCAGGAGCACGTCCGGCAGCTCAACGAGCGGCTGCGGCAGGCGAGCGAGCGGATCGCCCAACTCGAGCGCGAGAAGAAGGCCGCCCCGGTGGCAGCCGACGGCGAAGAGGGTGCGGCCGCCGCCGCGGCCGATACGGCGCTCTCCGACGAGACGTTGCAGCGAACGCTCGTGCTCGCCCAGAAGTTCGTCGACCAGACCAAGCGCGAGAGCGAGGCGGAGGCGGCGGCTGTGGTCGCACAGGCCGAGGAGACGGCGCGGGCTGCCATCGCCGCCGCGGAGGCGACGGCGGCACAGCTGCAGGCCGAGACGCACCAGAAGCTGCGCGAGGAGGTGACCCGGCTGGAGTCCACCCGGACCGAGCTGGCCGCCGACGTCGAGAGCATGGCGCGGCATCTCGAGTCGGAGCGCAACCGCCTCCGGGGGGCCCTCTCCGAGATCCTCAAGTGGGTGGACGAGAACGTGCAGCCCGCCAACTCGCTCATGGGTGTCAAGCCCAAGCCCACCCCGGCCGACAGGGCTGTGGACGAGCCGTCGCTCCCCGAAGCGGACGACGGCCCGCCGACCCTCAACCTCCAGAGCGCCTCGGGCGCCGCCGTGTCGGGGGCGCCGCGCCCGATCTGACCCGGCGGTTCGGGGGCGGTGGCGGTGTTGCCCCCGACCGTGCCGTCCGGTATCGTCACCCGCTCCCCGGACGAGGTCGTCGTCAGGGAATGGGGCCACGTCGCGTGGTCCGAAGGAGGGAACGATGACCCCAGCGAGCAAGGGCACCCAGGTCAAGCGGGTGTCGGGGTCGGGTCAGGCCTCCGCCGCCTCGTCACGGGCCGGGAACAAAACCTCGTCCGCCACGGTTGCTGCAACAGCCAAGAAGCGTCCCTCTCCCTCGAAGAAGAAGGCAGTCCCTGTTGTGAAGAAGCCGACTACGGCCACCAAGAAGGCCACACCCCCAGCCAAGAAGACGGCGCCGGCTGCCACAAGGAAGGCGGCTGCGCCGGCGCCGGCCGCCAAGAAGACCGCGCCGGCCAAGAAGGCTGCGGCGGCCCCGAAGAAGAGCACGCCGGCAGCCAAGAAGGCGGCGAAGAAGGCGCCGGCGAAGAAGGGCGCTGCGGCGGCCTCGCCGGACAAGAAGTCGACGGAGAAGGCGGTGGCCAAGAAGGCTGCGTCGGCTTCGAGCGCGGCGGCGCCGGCGCCGGCGCGGACGACCTTCACGCCGAAGCCCAAGCCGCCGGCGCCCGTCCGGCCGAAGACCGGCCCCTATGCCAAGGACGTCAAGTTCCTCGAGGAGGTCCGGGAGCTGCTCCTGGCCGACCGCGCCATCTACCAGGAACAGGCGACCTCACTGCGAGCGGAGGCGGACTCCCTCGCCCTCGAGCGCGAGCCCGGGGACGTGCAGTTCGACGAGGAGTCCGGTGAGGGCGGCACGGTGACCGTCGACCGAGAGCGCAATCTCGCCCTCTCGGGCCAGGCGACCCTGGCCGTCGAGGAGATCGACGACGCGCTGAAGCGGATCGCCGACAAGACGTACGGGTACTGCGAGCGATGCTTCCAGCCCATTCCGAAGCCCCGCCTGCGGGCGCTGCCCTACGCCCGTCTCTGCGTGGCCTGCAAGAGCGGGGGCCTGTCGCGGCGCTGACCCGCCCGCGGGTGGTGGCGTTTGCCATCGCCGCCATCGTGGTGGTGGCGGATCGGGTGACCACGTCGCTGGCCCTCGATCACCTCCACGACGTGCGGCACCTCTGGGGGCCGGTGGGCCTGGCCATGACCTTCAACTCGGGGTTCGCCTTCAGCCTGTTCAGCGGGAAGGCCGTCGCCGTCACGGTGCTCCTGTGCATCGGCGTCGTGGTGCTCGCCTTCGTCGTGGCCCAGGTCCGCACTGTGCCACAGGCCGTCGGCGCCGGTCTCGTGCTGGGGGGTGCCGTGGGGAACCTGAGCGAGCGGATCGTCGGCGGGCACGGCGGACGGGTGCCCGACTTCATCACGCTCGACTACTGGCCCACCTTCAACGTTGCGGACGCATGCGTGACTGTCGGTGTGGTCATCGTGATCGCCAGCCTGCTCTTCGGGGACCGCGAAGAGGTCCGCCAGGGGAGTGTGGCGTGAGCGACCGGGCGGGAATCGGCGGGGGTGACCAGGGCCGAGGAGCCGACGGTGGCAGATCGGTGGCTCCCTCACCGTCGGGGGTGGCGGAGACGATCACGACGGAGGTGCCGGCCCTGATGGCGGGCCTCCGGGTGGACCGGGGGGTGGCGATGGTGGCCAACGTCTCGCGGAGCGCGGCTGCGGAGCTGGTCGAGGCCGGCCGGGTGCTCGTCGACGGCTCGACGGTCCGGGTCGGGCGTGGCGTGCTGCGAGAGGGGAGCACGCTCACCGTGCTGTTGCCCGAGGCCGGCGACGAGGCCGTCGCGGCCGAGCCGGGCGTCCGCTTCGAGGTGGTCTACGAAGACGCAGAGGTGGTGGTCGTGGACAAGCCGGCGGGTCTCGTCGTGCACCCGGGGGCCGGGCACCACGAGGGCACGCTGGTCGGCGGCCTGCTCTCCCGCTTCCCGGACCTGGCCGAGCTTGTCGCCGGCGGGGTGTGCGCCCCCGACCGGCCGGGGATCGTGCACCGGCTCGACAAGGGGACCTCGGGGCTCCTCGCGGTGGCGCGGACCCCGGCGGCGTACCGGGAGCTGGTCGGGCAGCTGGCGACGCGCACGATGGAGCGGCGGTATCTCGCTCTCGTGACCGGGACCGTCGCCGAGGACCGGGGGGAGATCGAGGCACCCATCGGGCGCTCGGCCCGCACACCCACGAAGATGGCGGTCACGGCCGGCGGGAAGCCGGCCCGTACCTCGTATGCGGTCGTGGAGCGCAGGGAGGGGGAGACACCCACGACGCTGCTCGAGCTCGCTCTCCAGAGCGGGCGGACCCATCAGATCCGGGTCCACATGGCGGCGATCGGGCATCCGGTCGTCGGGGACGCTCGCTACGGAACGCCCGACAGGCGGCTCGGATCGGGGCGCTTCTTCCTGCATGCCTTCGAGCTCGCGTTCACGCACCCGGGCACGGGCGCACGCATGCAGTTCACGTCACCTCTTGCGGAAGACCTCCGGGCCTACCTGGGGTAGGGCGGGCGCGTTCGCGTCAGGCCGCTTGGTGGACGCCGACCACGTCGGCGTCGAAGGACAGCGCAGCCAGGGCCTCCTCTTCGGCGCGACGTACCCGGCGGACCCCGACCCCGAGGCGCTCGGCGGTCGACTGCAGCGACGCCGGGGAGTCCCCGTCGAAGCCGAAGCGGAGCCTGAGGACGTCACGCTGCAGGCCGGGCAGCCTCTCGACTGCCTCGCGGACACGGTCGTAGACCATGGCCTCCTCCACGTCGCCGGGGAAGTCCGAATCGTCCGGAGCCACCAACTCGCCCAGGCTGGTCGAGGACTCGAGCGCGGCCGGCTGGTCGAGTGACGCCGTGACACGCGCCACGTCCTCGAGGGACTCGCGCTCGTCCGCGGTCATACCGGTGGCGTCGTCGAGCTCGGCCTCGGTCGGAGCGCGACCCAGGGTGCTGGCGAGCTCCGACTTTGTCAACTCCAGGCGCTGGATCTGCTCCCCGACCTCGAGGGGGATCCGGATGGTACGACCGTGCTGCTGCACGGCCCGCTGCAGTGCCTGGCGGATCCACCAGGTCGCGTAGGTCGAGAACCGGAAGCCGCGCTCCCAGTCGAACTTGTCAACCGCCCGCATCAGGCCGAAGGTGCCCTCCTGGACGAGGTCCGCCATGTCCACGCCGCGGTCCTGATACCGACGGGCCCAGTGCACCACGAGCCTCAGGTTCGCCGCCACCATCTGCTTGCGGGCGGCCTCGTCCCCGGCCACGACACGCTTGGCCAACTCGACCTGCTGTTCGTGATCGGGCATAGGGAACTGGTCGAGATCGCGCAACATCAATCCCAACGTGTCCGACGTGCTCACCGCGCTCTTCATCTTGGCTCCAGACGCTTGTTGCTCACTCCCAGTCGTACGTACCCGAAGGCTTCCGGGATGAATCCGTCGTGTACAACAGAGACCGGGCTCCGATCATTCCATCGGGGTGTTCGGACCGAATTGCGCCCGCCACGGCCCCGTGCTGGCCTACGGCCCATGCCCTCCCGAATGGTCTTGGTCAGGCACGGCGCCACAGAGTGGTCCCTCAGTGGTCAACACACGGGGCGCACGGATATTCCCCTGGTGGACCAAGGTCGCAGACAGGCCAAAGTGGCAGGTGAGATCATGCGCGAGCACGGCCTGACGAGGTTCGGCCTGGTGCTGACCAGCCCACTCAGGCGGGCAGCGGAGACCTGCACGCTCGCCGGGTTCGAAGGGGAGCTGGAGCCCGATCTCATGGAGTGGGACTACGGCGACTACGAGGGCCTCACGACCGCCGAGATCAGGCAGCTCCAGCCCGGCTGGAGCCTCTGGGAGGACGGGGTCCCCGCCGGCGAGCGGGTGTCGGACGTCGGCCGGCGGGCCGACCGGGTGCTCGAGCGGGTCGGCGGGTGCGAGGGCGACGTCCTGTGCTTCGCGCACGGGCATCTCCTCCGCGTGCTGGCCGCTCGGTGGCTCGGGCTGCCCCCCGTCGCAGGGCGCCTGCTCTTGCTGCGACCGGGGGCCATCAGCGTCTTGGGCTGGGACTACGAATGGCCGGCCATCGAGGTGTGGAACAGGGGCCCGGACTGAGAACCCCCGTCTGCGCGGGAAGGGATCAGACGGGCGCGGTCACGTTGCCGCGGGCGCGGTCCACCATGTCGGCCAGGGTGTAGGACTGCAGGTGGGTGCGGATGGTCTCGCCGACGTCGGCCCAGACCGCCAGGAGGACGCACTGGCCCTCGTGGTCACAGGCACCGTTCTCGTGCGGCTCGCCGAAGTCGCCGGCGGCGATCGGCCCGTCGACGGCGGAGACGATCTGCGCCAGGGTGATTTCCTCGGGTGGGCGGGCCAGCACGTAGCCGCCGCCCACGCCCCGCTTCGAGCGCACCAGGCCGGCGCCCTTGAGGGCCAGGAGGATCTGCTCGAGGTACGGCTGGGGTAGGCCGGTGCGCTCAGCGATGTCCCGGACGGACGTCGGCAGCTCGGCCCCATGGAGCGCCAGGGAGAGGAGCGCCCGGCTGGCGTAATCACCCCGTGTCGAAACCCTCACAGGAACGAATGCTACCGGCCCTCAGGTCGGTACCGGGGGTGCGTGGGCCGTAGGGTGTGCCTCCGTGAGCGACGGAGCGGTGGCCCAGGCAACGGCAGAGGACCCCGGACAGGAGGTCGGGAGGGCCGGGCGCACGCCCGAACCTCTCCTGCCCGACTGGAACGGCCCCTGCATCCACCGCGTGCTGCCCACCCTGCTCCAAGAGCTGGCGCACCCCGGGGAGGCTGCTCTGTCGCCGTGGTTCCCGTCTCCCGTGGCCGGAGCGCGCCAGATCGTCCTCCTCGTGATCGACGGCCTCGGCGCCGAGCAGCTGCAGGAGCGCACCAGGCTGGCTCCCGTGATGACGTCGGGCACGGGCGGCCCCATCACGACGGTCGCCCCCAGCACGACCGCCTGCGCGCTCACCTCGCTGGTGACGGGAAGGGTGCCGGCCGAGCACGGTGTCGTCGGCTACCGGGTGGCCCTCGACGGCGACGTGATGAACGTCCTGCAGTGGTCGGTCCGGGGTGCCGACGTCCGGATGTCGGTGCCGGCGCACGTGTTCCAGCCGTTCGAGTCCTTCCCGGGCTCGACGGGCCCCGTGCCGGTGGTCACGCGCTACGACTACGGGCCCACCGGGTTCACCGCCGCGCACCTTGGCGACGTGGAGCTCCACCGTTGGCATACGCCGGCCGGGCTCGTGACGTCGGTCCGCCAGCTCGTCGCAGCGGGCAGTCCCTTCGTGTACGCGTACTACGAAGGCATCGACAAGGTTGCCCACGCCCAGGGACTGGGTGACTACTACGACGACGAGCTGCGTGCCGCGGACCGACTCGTGGGCGACGTTCTCGGTGCGCTTCCACCCGGGGCAGTGTTGGTCGTGACGGCCGATCACGGTCAGGTTGATGTGGGGGATTCCGTCCAGGTGCTCGGTCCCGAGATCATGCAGGACGTGACCCTCATCAGCGGTGAGGGGAGGTTTCGCTGGTTGCACGTCCGTCCCGGCGCGGGCGACGACGTCGCGAGGACCGCGGCTGCTCTGCACGGCGACGTCGCGTGGGTGCGGACCAGGGAGCAGGTCATCGACGAAGACTGGCTCGGCGGCGTGCCGTCCGCTGCGGTGGCGGCCCGCCTGGGCGACGTGGCCCTGGTCCCCTTCGCGCCGACGGCGTTCCTCGACCCCGCTGACACGGGTGAGCTCCGCCTCAGGGCCCGCCACGGCTCGCTCACCCCGGCCGAGATGCTGATCCCCCTGCTCGCCTGGCGCGTCCCGTGACGCAGCTCCGCTGATGGCAACATTGGGCCATGGGCGAGGACGCGGCGTACCGCGGCGGGTGGGGATCCGAGGGGCACGGAGGGCACCATGAGCGACGCGACGAATGACGTGACCGGTGACGACGTCCCGGTCGTCCTGTCCGACCCGGGGGTCGTCTCGCCCGACGAGGTCCTCGGGTCCCCCGGCAGGGACGGCTCCGATGAGCGGACGACCGAGTCGGTCAACGAGCCGGCCAAGGTGCTGCGGATCGGCTCGATGGTGAAGACGCTGCTCGACGAGGTGCGCGCGGCGCCACTCGACGAGAAGAGCCGGGTGCGGTTGCGGGAGATCTACGAGCAGTCGATCCGCACGCTCTCCGAGGGGTTGTCCCCGGACCTGGTGGCCGAGCTCGAGCGCATGGCCCCACCCTTCGACGGCGAGACGCCCAGTGACGCCGAGTTGCGTATCGCGCAGGCTCAGCTCGTGGGTTGGCTCGAAGGGCTGTTCCACGGGATCCAGGCCACGCTCATGTCGCAGCAGATGGCGGCGCGAGCCCAGCTCGAGGAGATGCGTCAGCGGGGCCTGCCGTCCGCCGGCGAGACGGGGCGGACCGGGGCGTACCTGTGACCGCCACGACGTTGAGGCCGCGGCTCTGATGGGGTGGACGTGACCGCCGGGCCGGAGGAGCCCGGCGCTGGACCCGGCGGGCTGCCGTCCTTCCCCGGCAACGCACCGCCACCGCCCTCTGGCGAGCCGCCGGCCTTCCCGACCCAGACGCGGGTCGGCTACCCGGTCCAGACGCCGGCGGGCGAGACCTACGCCACCTGGGGCATCAGGGTCGGCGGCTATCTGATCGACTTCGTCCTCTTCTTGGTCGTCCTCGTCGTCCTCTTCTTGCTGTTCCGGCACAGCCACGCCCTCAACGTCCACCTCATGGCCCGACGGGGGACCCGGCGCCGGAACTTCTCCGCAGTGCCGTTCCTGATCACGGGTGTGCTCTACGTGGTCTACGGAACGCTGCTCTGTGGTTCTCCCCGGGGCCAGACCCTGGGCATGATGGCGGTCGGTGTACGGGCCGTCCGCGACGAGTCGTTCGCGGTCCTGGGGTATGGGAGGGCGCTCGCCCGGGCCCTCTTCGAGGGGGTGCTCCGCCTCATCAACCTGCTCTTCTTCCTCCTCGGCCTGATCTGGCTCCTCGACATGCTCTTCCCTCTGTGGGACAGAAAGCGGCAGACCCTGCATGACAAGGCGGCCGGATCGGTCGTCCTCCGGGTCCGGCCGGCGGGCTAGATTGCTGGGTCCGGAGGGAATCACACCGGTGTAAGTTTCACGTGGCGAAAGGAGGGCCGGTGTCGGAGCGGTCGTTTACGCATCTGCACACCCACACCGAGTTCTCCATGCTCGACGGCGCTGCCCGGGTCGGAGACCTCGTGGCGGCCGCCGTGGCCGACGGTCAGCCCGCGCTCGGGATCACGGACCACGGGAACATGTACGGGGTCCTCGACTTCTACAAGGCGTGCCGGGACCAGGGCATCGTGCCGATCATCGGCACCGAGTCCTACATGGCCGGCGAATCACGTCACGAGAGGCCGGTGCGGCGGGGACGGGTCGACGACACCGGGGGTGACGTCGACGGTGGCCAGAAGCTGTACTACCACCTGACCCTCCTGGCGGAGACGGTGCAGGGATACCGCAACCTCATGCAGCTGTCATCGGCCGCCTATCTCGAGGGCTACTACTACAAGCCCCGGGTGGACTGGGAGCTCCTGGAGCGCCATCACGAGGGCCTGATCGCCACGACGGGTTGTCTCGGGGGCGTCGTGCTGCAGGCGCTGCTGGCGGGCAACGTCGAGGAGGCGGAACGGCGAGCAGCGAGACTGCAGGACATCTTCGGCCGGGACAGCCTCTTCGTAGAGCTGCAGGACCACGGGATCGCCGACCAGCACCGCACCAACCCCCAGCTGATTGAGATCGCCCGCCGTCTGGACGCACCGCTGCTGGCGACCAACGACAGCCACTACACCCACCGCGAGGACGCGGTGGCGCACGACGCGCTGCTCTGCGTGCAGACGGGAGCGCTTCTCTCCGACACCAACCGCTTCAAGTTCGAGGGTACCGAGCACTACCTGAAGACGGCGGGCGAGATGCGCCATCTGTTCCGGGACGTTCCCGAGGCCTGCGACAACACGCTGCTGATCGCCGAGCGGGCCGATGTCCAGATTGAGCTCGGGAAGCCGAGCTTGCCCGAGTTCCCGGTACCCGACTCGTTCACCGGCGAGACCTACGAGGAGCGCGCGCTGGCCTACCTGCGCGATCTGACGATGGAGGGTGCGCGGCAGCGCTATGGCTCGTCGCTACCGGCCGAGGTGGTGGAGCGGCTCGACTACGAGCTCTCGGTCATCGGGAACATGGGCTTCGCCGCCTACTTCCTCGTGGTCTGGGACCTGATCCGCTTCGCACGCGAGTCGGGCATCCGGGTCGGCCCCGGCCGAGGCTCCGCCGCGGGATGTTGCGTGGCCTACTGCCTGCGCATCGTGGACCTCGATCCGATCCGCTACGACCTCCTGTTCGAGCGCTTTCTCAACCCGGGCCGCAAGCAGATGCCCGACATCGACATGGACTTCGACGAGCGCTACCGGGCCGACGTGATGCGCTACGCGGCGGAGAAGTACGGGAGCGACCGGGTCGCCCAGGTCATCACCTTCTCGACGATCAAGGCCCGGGCGGCCGTGCGGGACGCGGCGCGGGTGCTGGGCAAGCCCTACATCGTCGGCGACCGGATCGCCAAGGCCATGCCGCCGTTGGTCATGGGACGTGACACCCCACTCCGCGCCTGCCTGACCAAGACGGACGGGCACGAAGAGGGCTTCGCCGCCGCCGCCGAGCTGCGGACCATGCGTGACGAGGACCCCGATGCGAAGGAGGTCATCGACGTCGCCCTCGGGCTCGAGGGCCTGCGACGGCAGGACGGCATCCACGCCGCCGCCGTGGTGATCTCCCGGGATCCGCTGACCGACTACCTGCCCGTTCAGCGCAAGCCCGATGCAGGCGGCAGTCCGGAGGACGCGCCCATCGTCACCCAGTACGAAATGCACGGGGTCGAGGACCTCGGGCTGCTGAAGATGGACTTCCTGGGGCTGCGCAACCTGTCGGTGATCGAGCGTGCGCTCGACCTCATCGAGGGGGACACCGGAGTGCGGCCGGACATCGATGCCGTGGCGCTCGACGACGACAAGACGCTCGAGATGCTTCGGCGGGCCGACTCCATCGGCGTGTTCCAGCTCGAGGGCGCCGCGATGCGCCAGACGCTCCGCTCACTGGCACCCACCAGCTTCGACGACGTCGCCGCACTGGTCGCCCTCTACCGGCCCGGGCCGATGGCGGCGAACATGCACCGCGACTATCCCGAGCTCAAGAACGGTCGCAAGGAGCTCACCTATCTGCACCCGGACATCGAGCCCATCCTCAAGGACACCTACGGGCTCATGCTGTACCAGGAGTCGGTGATGCGCGTTGCGCAGAAGTTCGCCGGCTACACGCTCGAGGAGGCCGACAACCTTCGCAAGGCCTGCGGCAAGAAGATCAGGGCACTGATCGCCGCCGAGCGCGAGAAATTCGTCGCGGGGTGCGTGACCGAGGGGTATGACGAGGCGCTGGGCACGCAGCTCTTCGACATCATCGAGCCCTTCGCCGACTACGCCTTCAACAAATCGCACTCCTACGGCTACGGCCTCGTGGCGTACCAGACCGCGTGGCTGAAGGCGCACTATCCCGTGGAGTACATGGCGGCGCTGCTGACGTCGGTCAAGGACAACAAGGACAAGACCGCGGTGTACCTGGCCGAGTGCCGGGCTCGGGGGATCGACGTGCTCGTGCCCGACGTGAACCGCTCGGTGGCCGAGTTCGCGCCCGACCGCACCGGCGACCGGGACGGGCCCGCCATCGTCTTCGGGCTGGCCGCGGTGCGCAACGTCGGGGAGGCTCTGGTAGAGCGCATCGTGGCGGAGCGTGCCACCGGCGGGCCGTTCGCCGACGTGTACGACTTCTGCCAGAGAGTCGATCCGGCCGTGCTCAACAAGCGCACCATGGACTCGCTCGTGAAGGGCGGAGCCTTCGACTCCCTCGGCCATACCCGGCAGGGCCTGTGTCTGGTGCTCGAGGAGATCGTCGACCGCACGCTCGAGCGTCGCCGTGAGCACGACCTCGGCATCACCTCCCTCTTCGCCGCGTTCGAGGAGGAGCAGAGTGAACCGGGGTGGGGGGCGGCGAAGGTGGCCATCCCGGACACCGAGTTCGACAAGGGCCAGCGCCTCTCCTTCGAAAAGGAGATGCTCGGGCTCTACGTCAGCGACCACCCGCTCATGGGGTTCGAGCAGGCTCTGGCCCGTCACACCGACTGCAGTCTCTCGGATCTGCGGGAGGAGGATCCCGCGGCGGGGGACCGCGCGCCCGTGCGCTCCGTCGGGGGCGTCGTCACGGACCTCCGGCGTTCCTACACGAAGAAGGGCGACCTGATGGCCCGGTTCGTCCTCGAGGATCTTCAGGCCGCCATGGAGGTCTTCGTGTTCCCCAAGACCATGGCCGAGTACGGGGGGCTCATTGAGAACGACTCGATCCTCGTGGTGCGGGGCCGTCTCGACACACGTGAGGACGAGCCCAAGATCGTCTGCATGGAGATCACCCGGCCGCTCCTCGATCGGGGCGAGGAAGACCTCCACATCACGCTGCCCCTGGGTGTGCTCACCGACGCCAAGGTCGACGGGCTCAAGGACGTGCTCAGCTGTCACCCCGGCCCTTCGGCGGTCCTGCTCCACGTCGGGGCCAAGGTCCTGCGCCTACCCCCCGAGTTCAACGTCGACTGCCGCAACGGGCTCGTGGGCGAGCTGAAGCGGTTGCTCGGACAGAGTGCGGTCCTCTACTGAAGAAAGTGACGTTCCCGTCATAATTGGCCCTGAGCTGGGGCGACGGGGTGACAACGGGGTAACGACCGATGCGGGGCCCCCCGGACCGGTTGGGAACGCGCCGAGCGAAGCCAGTAGACTTACATCATGCCGATCGTAGTGAGCACCAAGGATTGCACTGCGCTCAGCGACGCTGAGCTCGTCGAAATGGCGGATCTCTGTGCGGACCGGTCACCTGGGTTCGACATCGGTTTCCTCTCGAAGGAACGGGAGGCCTGGGTGCTCATCACCCAGGCCCGTGAGGGCAACAAGCTCCGCGGGTACTCGTTCTGCACCCTGGAGCGCATCGGAGGGACACCCTCCCTCCTGGTCGGGCTGGCACTCGTCGACCGCATCTCGAGGGCCGAGGCGGCGCTGAAGGGGATCATGGCGGATCAGTACCGCCGTGCCCTCCTGGCTTTCCCTGACGAGGATGTCCTCCTCGGGACCCGCCTCCTGTCGCCGGAGGGCTTCCGGGCCTTCTCGGGCCTCCAGGACGTCGTGCCCTTCCCTGACCACAAGTCCTCTGGCGAGGAGAGGGCGTGGGCCCGTCGGCTCTCGAAGCGTTTCGGATGCGAGAGCAAGCTCGACGATCGCACCTTCGTGCTGAAGGGCGACGGGTCCGTCGTCGGCGGCTTGGACTTCTTCGCGCCCAAGGTGAAGATCCCCGCCGGGGTGGAGACACATTTCTCCACCTTCGATGCCGACAAGGGGGACCGCCTGGTCGCCTTCGGCTGGGCGATGGCCGAGGACCTCGCGGGGGGCAAGCTCGGTCGCTGAGCAGGGCCCCGGGTCACCGGCCTCTCCGACATCGCCCGTGCGGGTCCATCGCCTCGACACTGATCCCTTCGCTGACGTGCGCGTGCACCGGGCCGCGGGCGGCGGGGTCCGGCCACCGTCGCGCCGGAGGCAGCGGGACCGAGGTCAGCCCCTGGGCAGGACAGCCGCGCACACCTTGTAGCAGTGGCCGTCGCGAGGGGGGCTGACCGTCACCAGCAGGTATTGCGGCTCGAAGCCGAGCGCCGTGGCCAGGCTCTTCCCACTGAGGCGCTCTCGCCGGGCGGCATCGAGGGCGCGGGCGGCATTGCGGTCCTCGACGGGGAGCCAGACGTCGTCGCGATCCCATCCGAAGCGGACCCAGGTGGTGCCGTCGGCCTGCCGCCGGATCAGCTGCGGCCGCCGGGTGGGCTCAATCAGCGCCACCGAGGGCCGGAACCCGCGGAACTCCCAGTAGGGCGCCGACGGTCCGGGGAAGCCGAGGAGCGGGCCGTCGGGACTGGCCACGAGGCGCCGCAGGAGCTTGCGCAGGCGGCGGCCTCGCAACGTGCCGACGTGGCGGGGGAGGTCGGCGACGGTGGTGGCCTCCGGCTGGGCCAGGTCGTCGCGCTCGGGATCCTCGGCCAGCGTCACCTCGACCACGTCGAACGTGCTGATGTCGGGCTCGTGACCCTCCGGCCACGGGACGCGCACCCGCATCACGGTCCGGGTGGCCAGGTCCACCACGGTCGTGTCCTCCCTGGTCGAGGAGAGGACGAGCAGGTGCAGCGTGGAACCTCCTGCGGTGGGCACCCGCTCCTTCCGGCGGGCCGAACGCCGCAGGAGGCGTGTCGGGTCGGTCGTTGTCTGGCTCGAGCCGCGTTCGGAGCGGAGGACGCCCGTGGTGGTCCCGCCACCGCCGGGTGAGTCACGAGGGGTCTCGTCGTGCACCACCCCATTGTCGCCCCCGTTGCGGTGAGCTTCGTCCCCACCGGCCCCGGCCCCCGCCCCGGCGGGAGGCTCAGGAGCTGTGACGCCCTCACTCACGCGACCAGGGCTTCCAACTGCCCGGCCAGCGTCTCGACGTCGGCGGCGGGCGTCCGGCAGGCACGGGACTGGCAGACGTAGGCCAGCGCGGGCTCGGCCGGTCGCCCTTCGAACAGCGGCCCGCCGTCGGGCTGGCCCCAAGCGACGACGGCGGCGGGGAGCCAGCGCCGACGGACCTCGGCAAGCAGGTCCGGCCGGTCTCCTGTGACGACGATCTCGTGGCGCCCACTCCACATGGGCAGTGCCGCCACCAGGTCGGCGAGCGCAGCGGGGTGCCGCTCCAGGAGCGGCCGGGCGAGGGCGATGGTGCGATCCACGGCGTCGTCGAAGCGGGTGTCGTCTGCGAAGGCGTTGGCGCGCAACAGGGCCGTCAGGGCGATGGAGTTGGTCGCGGGAACGGCACCGTCGAAGTACTCCTTGGGGCGGACCACCAGCGTCTCGGCATCACTGCCCGTCGTGTAGAAACCGCCGGATTCCCCGTCCCAGAACAATTCGAGCAGCTGGGAGCCCACGCCGAGCGCTCGCTCCCGCCAGACGGCCCGGCCCGTCCATTCCGACAGGCGAACGCAGGCTTCGACCAGCCATGCGTAGTCAGCTGCCAGGGCCAGATGGCGGGCCCGTCCGCCCTGCCAGCTGCGCATGAGGCGGTCGCCCGAGTACATCGTCGACAGCACGAACTCGCACATCTCCTCGGCCCGCTCCCCGTAGCGCGATATCCCCGTGGCCGACGCCACCTCGGCCAGGGTCGCTGCGGCCATGGCGTTCCACTCGGTCAGCACCTTCTCGTCCCGGGC
>CAYWDQ010000010.1:0-44119 GCA_964457065.1 uncultured Acidimicrobiaceae bacterium
GCCTACGCCCGGGTTCGGGCCACCACCGAACGGCTCGCGTCCGTACTCAGCGCCGAAGACCAGACGGTGCAGACCATGCCCGACGTGAGCCCGACGAAGTGGCACCGCGCACACGTCACGTGGTTCTTCGAGACGTTCGTCCTCGGGGAGTACGACAGCGGCTACCACGCGTTCGACGACGCGTACGCCTACATCTTCAACTCGTACTACGAGGCCGTGGGTGCCCGCCATCCCCGACCGGAGCGAGGGCTTCTGTCGCGACCCGGCATCGAGGAGATCGCGCGCTATCGCGCCCATGTCGACGCCGCCATGGAGGCCCTCCTGCGGGACCCCGGCGAGCCCGGCCTCACGGAGCTGATCACCCTGGGCCTCCATCACGAGCAGCAGCACCAGGAGCTGCTCCTCATGGACATCAAGCACGTCCTCTCCCGCAACCCGCTCCACCCCGCCTACGTGTCGGGCGCGTCCGTCCGCCCCGGCATCACCCCACCCAAGGCCGGATGGATCGAGCATGCCGGCGGGCCCGTGGACATCGGGCACCGGGGCGAGGGGTTCGGCTTCGACAACGAATTCCCGCTGCACACCGTCCAACTCACCCCCTTCGGCCTGGCGGACCGACCGGTGACCTGTGGTGAGTGGCTCTCCTTCATGGAGGACGACGGCTACCGCCGGCCCGAATTCTGGCTCTCCGACGGCTGGGCCGTGGTCAACACGCAGCACTGGGAAGCCCCCCTCTACTGGTCCCGGGATCCCGACGACCCCGACCGCTGGCTCCAATTCACGCTGTCGGGGCTGCGGCCGGTCGACCCCGACGAGCCCGTGTGCCACGTGAGCTACTACGAGGCGGACGCCTTCGCGCACTGGACGGGGATGCGGCTCCCCACCGAATCCGAATGGGAGACGATCGCCGCCTCGGACGGTGAGGGAGACAACTTCCTGCCCGACGACGTCGTCGCACAGGGGGCGCCGCATCCGCGGCCCGCCGTGTCCTCGAACGCCATATTCGGCGACACCTGGGAGTGGACCTCGAGCGCGTACTGCCCGTACCCGGGCTTCCGCGCCGCGCCCGGCGCGGTCGGCGAGTACAACGGCAAGTTCATGGTGAGCCAATACGTCCTGCGCGGCGGGTGCTGTGCCACCCCGGGCGGGCACGTCCGCACCACCTACCGCAATTTCTTCCCGCCCGGCGCCCGCTGGATGTTCGGCGGGGTGCGACTGGCGCGGGACCCCTGAGCCGTGGCGTACACCATCGACGTGCACCTCACCCCTGAGGAGGTGCGGAGGCAGATGCGGGCCGACGCCCTGCAGGGGCTGCAGGGCGAGGAGAAGTCCATCCCGCCGGTCTGGTTCTACGACGAACGCGGCAGCCGCCTCTTCGAGGAGATCACCCAGCTTCCCGAGTACTACCCCACCAGGGCGGAGCGGGCGCTGCTCGAGGCACACGCCTCCGCCATCGCCGGGTTGTCGAAGGCGGACACGCTCGTCGAGCTCGGCGCCGGGGCGTGCGACAAGACGCGCGTCCTGCTCACCGCCCTCGAGGACACCGGTCAGCTGTCGCGCTACGTCCCCTTCGACGTCAGCGACGAATTTCTCCGGAGTGCGGCAACGACCCTGTCCCAGGAGTACGACTCGCTGGACATCCACCTGGTCATCGGCGACTTCCACCAGCATCTGGCCGAGATCCCCTCCGAGGGCCGGCGGATGGTGGCCTTCCTCGGCGGGACGATCGGCAACCTGGACCCGGCACAGCGGGCCCGATTCCTGTTCGACCTCAACTGCACGATGTCGAGCGAGGACTCGCTGCTCCTCGGGACGGACCTGGTCAAGGACCCGGACCGCCTGGTGGCGGCCTACGACGACTCGGCCGGCGTCACCGCCGACTTCAACCGCAACGTGCTGCGTGTCCTCAACGAGCAGCTGGGTGGCGACTTCGATCCCGACAATTTCCGGCACGTGGCGCTGTGGAACGAGGAACGGCAGTGGATCGAGATGCGGCTGCGCGCCGAGGGGGCGGCGGAGGTCTCCCTCTCCGGTGCCGGCATCACGGTCCGCTTCGACGAGGGAGAGGACCTCCTCACCGAGATCAGTGCCAAGTTCACCCCCGCCCGGGTCGAACGCGAGCTCTCCGAGGCCGGCTTCGTCGTCGAGGAGATGTGGGGGGCACAGGACGGAGAGTTCCTGCTCACCCTCGCCCACCCCTACTGCTGAGGGTCCGACCCTCTCAACCGACGTGCTCCGGCGTGTCCGCCGCGATCACCACCGACGGGTCAGACGCCTCGGCCTGGCCCACCGACCGCCGCCGGCGCACGAGCCACACGCCGAGCAGGACGACCAAGAAGCCCGAGGCGCCGAGGCTGAGGATGCTCGCCAGCAACAGGTGTCGCGGCTCGTAGTGGAACATGACCAGGTCCTGCCCGGGCGGGATGTGGATCTCCTGGACGAGGTCGACCGAGTTGAGCGGGACGCTGTGTGCCTTGCCCCCGTTGACCGAGACGGAGCCCCTCCATCCCGAGTCCCAGGCGACGGACCGGAGGACCGTCGCCGCCGTCGGCGCGTCGACGCGGATCTCCTCGGACTTCGTCGTGCTCGAGATGACCTCGATCGGCAGTTGCCGGCCCCCGGCCGTGGTGGCCGAGATCGGCGTGGCTGGTTTCCGCAGGGTGAACACCGCGTAGCCCTGCGACAAGCCGGCCAGGTTCCACGGTCCGGGCACGATGGTCGCCGAGAGGGCGCCACCGAGCTCGTAGGGGCGCCCACCCACGGTGATGACCGACACATGCGCGGGGAGGGAGCCAGCGGTCACCTGGACCGACATCCCGACGGCGCTACCTCCCGGCAGTTGCGCCGTCACGCGGGTCGACCCGGACGTCACCGCCACCGGGTCACCCCAGCGCGTCGATCCATCGGCGGCCAGCGCCCCGAAGCGGATCACTGTGCCCGCACCGGCGGCGTGGCTCAGGACCAGGGTGGCCGAGTCGGTCTCGAGTGACTCGGCGAAGAACCACGAGGCAGTCTCGCCGGTGCGCAGTGCAGGCCGAGGCCCCGGATAGAAGGGATAGGCGGTCTCGTTGTAGTCGCCACCGTAGCCACGGGGAAGAACGGGGTCCTGGGTGATGTTCTCCGACGTCTGGCGAATGTCGCCGACCGCGCGCGGCATGGACTGGAGGGGCACGAGGAAGTACTCCGGCAGGGTCACGACCTCGCGGAGGTCGAGTCGGTCCAACGTGCCTGACACCAGCTGGCCGATGTCGAGGTCGTCCTGCTCGTGGGTGTGGGTGACCGACTCGTAGTTGCCGTTGACGATGGACGCGTAGCCGGAGACCGACGGCAGCCCGGCGATGATGTTGAGGTCCGGCACACCCTGCGGGCTGTCGGGCCAGCTGTTGTAGGTCTGGGGGTCGTAGTTGACCATGCGCGCCCCGGGCGCCAGGTGGGCCAGCATCAGCTGCTGGACCGGCGTGGTCCCGCTGACGAGGTCGTTGGGGGGTACCTGGGTCAGCTGGCTCGTCCCGGCCATCACCCCGAGGTCGATCGCCACGAAGACCGCGGCCAGCTGCACCCAGTGGAGCCGCCGGACGTAGGGCCGGATCCACACGACGGCGGCCGCGCCGGCACAGAAGGCCAGGGCGATGATGCTCGCCTTGCGGACGGTCGCGGTGACCTCAGGGCTGGCCGACACGCCGGCGAACACACGCAGGAGGGAGCCGGTGGCCACCTGGGCCCAGATGGAGAGGGCGGCCACGATGCCGAACGGCACCAGGGCCATGACCCGGTCGTAGCGGTTCAGTGGACTCTTCGGCCGCGGTGTGTCCGTGCGGTCGATCCAGCCTGCGAACAGGACGCAGACCGCGGTGGCCAAGGTCACCATGTTGCGACTCTGCAGGCGTTGATGGCCGTAGAGCGGCAGGGCGTTGAACAGATGCTCCAGCGGCGTGTTGGAGCCGAGGGCGAGCAGGAGGCCGAACAGCCCGACGACGTACCACGTGAGCCTGTCGCGCGCGCCAATCCGGCTCGGCCACCCCGGGCGGAGCAGGGTCACCACCGCGATCAGCGGCAGGATCCCGAGGTAGATGCCGACCTCGGGCAGGTTGTACTGACCGAAGAACAGCGCCTCGCCCAGATGCCCGTAGCCGCCGTCGAGGTAGGGGACCAGCGCGAAGATCCCGAACGGCCCCGGGTAGCTCCCCGCAGCGGCGATCACTCCGCTCCCCCGCTGCGAGCTGCGGATGGCTTCGAGCCCCGGCAACCATTGGATGGCGGCCAGCGACAGGGCGAGCACCGCCCCGGCGGCGCATCTCGAGAGCACTCGCCACCAGCGCTCCCTGCTCAGGCCGGCCGACACGGCGGCGAAGGCGATGACGAGGAGTGCCTCGTCGAGCATGGCCTCGGGCGCGCCCGCGAGGATGACGGTGGCGAAGGCGATCCCGAGAAGGACCGACCAACGCCACCGCCCGTCACGGACGATGTGCAGCACGGCCAGGAGCATCCAGGGGATGGCCACGAAGCCCTCGCTCATGTCCACGTGGTTGACCTGGCTCAGGACAGGCCCGGCGAACGCGAACGTGGCCGCGCCGAGGAGGCATGCCACCGTGGAGAGAGCCAGCGCGCGCAGGAAGACGTACATCCCGACGCCGATCGCGGAGAACACGATGACCTCGGTGGCGATCCAGGCAGCCCGGTCCGGCAAGACGGCGAACAACCCCGTGAGCGGGTAGAACGCCCCCGCGTTGAAATCGGCCATCAACGGCGTGCCGCTGAAGATGTACTGGTTCCAGAAGGGCAGCTGCCCGTGCCGCAGCATGGAGCCGACCAGGACGCGCAGCGGGTAGTTCTGCTGCAGGTTGTCGCCCGTGATGAGCAGGTGCCCGCCGAGGAGATCCGGCAGCACGAAGGCGGCCGTCGGGATGGCGACCAGCACGAGGTAGGGCCACAACGGTCCGCTGAGTGCTCGGAGTCGGTTCACTGACGAAGGGAAGCCTTCCGGAGGGGTCGGCGTCGGCGGGCGCAAGCGGCGAAAGCTAGCCCGTCACCCTGGGAACACCCTCAAGGCTCAGCCTGGTGCTCCGACGGGGAGTCGTCCCTGTGCGGCCTCTCGGTCCGGGTGATGCTGCTCGACGTGGAGCGCCACAGCACCTTCGGCGCCAGGGCCGACCGCTCGAGCCGGCCGATGTGCGCGCGGGCGATGGACAGGAGATCGGCCAGCAGCTCGTCCCCGAGCAGGAAGGGCAGCAGCCCCAGGTCGAGGAGCTTGGTGTGTGCCGCCCTGTAGTAGTGCTCCTCCAGCTCGACCCGCGGGTCGTCGAGGTGCACGATCTCGGCCCCGCCGACTGCGTCGGAGACCTTCTGTGCCAGCTCGAGCACGGAGAAGGACTCGGTGAACTGGTTGAAGACGCGGAACTCGCCGGCGTTGGCCGGAGTCCGGATCGCGAGCTCCACGCAGGCGAGCGTGTCGCGGATGTCGAGGAACCCGCGCGTCTGGCCGCCCTTGCCGTACACGGTGAGGGGCTCTCCGGCCGCCGCCTGGATCACGAACCGGTTCAACACCGTGCCGAAGACCGCGTCGTAGTCGAAGCGGGTCGCCAGGTCTGTGTGCAGGGTGGTCTCGGGCGTCGACTGCCCGTACACCACTCCCTGGTTGAGATCCGTGGATCGGAGGCCCCAGGCCCGGCAGCAGAACGCGATGTTGTGGCTGTCGTGGACCTTGGAGAGGTGGTAGAAGCTCCCGGGCTGCTTCGGGAAGGGCAGGACGTCGGTGCGCCCACGGTGGGTGATCTCGATGTAGCCCTCTTCGATGTCGATGTTGGGCGTGCCGTACTCGCCCATCGTGCCGAGCTTGACGAGGTGGATCGACGGGTCGACCTCGGCGATGGCATAGAGCAGGTTCAACGTGCCCACGACGTTGTTGACCTGGGTGTAGACCGCATGCTTGCGGTCCACCATGGAGTAGGGAGCGCTGCGTTGCTCGGCGAAGTGGACGATGGCGTCGGGGCGGAAGCTGCGCACCATGTCGTAGACGAATTCGTCCTCGGTCAGGTCTCCGATGAACACGTCGAGGCGCTTGCCCGAGACTTCCTCCCAGCAGTCGACGCGCCGGTGCAGTGAGGTGATCGGGACCAGGGAGTCGACTCCCATTTCCAGGTCGTAGCCCCGGCGGGCGAAGTTGTCCGCGACCCCCACGTCGTAGCCGGCCCTGGAAAGATGCAGCGCAGTCGGCCAGCCGAGATACCCGTCACCCCCGAGAACCAGAACTCGCACCTGACACCTTCCGTTTCCGTGACAGCCGGATTTCACATCCGTGACAGGAAGAGTTTCCCCTTGTAGCCTGGGACAATCCTGAGAATCCTGTTAGGGAACCCTTCGGGTTCCCAAATTGCGCCACAGGTATGACAGAATCACTGCAGTTTCATGAAGATTTTTGGCTCCCGCGGCACCCGCCCCGGGAGCTCAGGTAAGGAAGCCCCGATGGAGCTCGTGCCCCCGAGCGCAGCCGCCGACGCCACGACACCCTCCGAGACCATCGGCACCGACGCGCCCGTGCAACCGATGGTTCGGCTGTCGATGGCGCGGACCGCCGTCCTCGGGCTCGTCGGCACGACCGCGATCGTCGTCGGCTCTGTGCTCGGTGGCCAGTCTTTCGAGACCCACCTCCCCGGTGCGTGGTTCTTCGGCATGCCCGGAGGTCTGTTCGGGTCGCAGGGCACCAACGATGCGTTGCCTCCCGTCGCCTCGCTGGCGCTGGTCTTCGGCGGCCTCATCCTGCTCACCCGCGTCTGGGTCGGGTTCCTGGGCCACTTGAAGCGCCACAACGGCTTCCCCGTGAAGCGCGTCGTGCTGGTCGTCATGATCTGGGCCGTGCCGCTGTTGCTGGCGCCGCCGCTGTTCAGCCGCGATGTCTACACGTATGCCGCACAGGGCGAGATGGTCAGCCACCACATCAACCCGTACTCCTACGGGCCCAACGTGCTCGGCGCCACGCCGTTCAACCAGCTGGCCGACTCGGTGTGGTCGGGCACCGAGTCACCGTACGGACCGACCTTTCTCACGGTCGACGGGGCCCTCGACCAGGCCTCCGGCCACCAGATACTGGCCGACCTCGTGCTTCTCCGCCTCCTGGAGGTCGCGGGGATCGCACTGATGGTCGCCGCGACGCCGACGCTGGCCCGCTCGCTCAAGCGCGACCCTGCGCACGCCGTGCTGCTGGGGGCAGGATCGCCGCTCGTCCTCTTGTCATTGCTCGCCGGAGACCACAACGACGCCCTGATGGTGGGGCTTCTGGTCGCGGGCCTGGCTGTGGCGAAACGCGTCGGCACCGTTCCCGGTGTGATTCTGTGCGCGCTCGCGGCGGGAGTGAAGTCCCCCGCCGCGCTCGGCGTGCTCTTCTTGGGCTGGGTCTGGGCCGGCCCCGCCGCGTCCACGCGCCGTCGCATCGCCCACACCGCCCTCGCCGGGCTGATCGCCCTGGCCACCATGGAGGTGATGGCGCTCGTGTCGGGGACGGGGTGGGGTTGGGTGCGCACGACCTCCACCGCGGACGCGTCGTTCACCGGCGTCACACCGGTCAACGTGCTGGCGCGCGGGGTCTCCATCGTCAGCCACGTGCTGCAAATGCCGGTCTCGACCATGGACGCGCGGCCCGTTTTCATGGTGCTCGGACTGCTGATCGCCGTCTACGTCGGGTACCGGCTCCTCCTGCGCTCCCCCCGAGACGGGGTGGTCCTCTGCCTCGGCCTGACGTTGCTGGTGCTCGCGTTGTTGGGGCCGATCGTCTGGTCCTGGTACGTGACGTGGGGGGTGGTCGTGCTGGCTCCCGCCGCGTACGGACGTCTCCGGACGGCCCTCATCGTGATCAGCACGTTCTGGGCCTTCGCCGGGCTGACGTCGGTGCACAACGTCTACGAGCGGATGATCCACACCTTCTTCGTGCCCGACCTGCTCCTCGTGGCCATGCTCCTGGCGATCGCCATCATGCCGCTCGGGCCGTTCTCCCGGGCGCGAGGCCAGGCACGGCTGCCCCACCTCTCCCCGGGTGACGACGACGGCACGCAGCGTGGCCCCCGGCTCGGGGGTGGCGTGCTGGCCGGCACGGGCGGGACCGGCGCGACCTGAGCCGGGGTCGCCGTCCACCAAAGCGTCCGCCAGGGACTCAGTCGGCCAGGTCGAGCGCCGAGACCGTGCGTGCCGGCCGCAGGCGCACGAGCAGCTCCCCGGGCACGCCGTTGCGGCTCCCGTACTCCTCGGCTCGCTCCGCCCCCATGTAGCGGCCCCCGAGGCGCGCCGCCCAGCGGTGCACCTCGTCCAGGTCGGCGCTGATCTCGACCACGCCCTCGACGACCACGAAGCTGAAGGGCGGGCGGTCGTCGTCGACGCAGAGTGACGCCCTGGGATCCCGGCGGAGGTTCCGCCCCTTCACCGTCGACGCACCGGTGGTGAGGACCAGCGACCCGTCGTCGTCGACGTCGTACCAGACGGGGGCCAGGTGCGGCCGCCCGTCCGCACGCACGGTGGCCAGCTTTCCCGTCCTCGCCGGTGCCGCCGTGAGGAAGGCGCGCACCTGCTGGTCGGTCATCGGGCGGTAGGGCACTACGGCTGGGCGCCACCGTTGGCGGCGACCGCCTCCGTCCAGGCCTCGATCATGGGACCGAAGCTGGCCGGGTTGTACGCGTCCTCCTCGTAGGAAAAGTGCATGTCGCCTGCGTAGTGGAGGACGGTGATGTTGTGGGCCTGATGCACCGACCCGTCCCCGGGGTCCTGCATCCGGTTCTCAATCCGGCAGATCCACCAGCCCCGCTCCTCGTCGCACACGCACCACGAGTGCGGGAACGCGTTCATGGCGCGGTTCGGCCACTCCGCCATGAGGGGTGCGATCCACTCGTAAATCTCGTCGGGTCCGTGGAAGGTGCCGAACGTGTGCTCGAGGTAGACCGCGTCGTCGGTGAAGAGGTCCGCCCAGTCGCGCCATTCCCCGCTCGAGGCGCACCGGGCGGCCGTCTCCATGTAGTGCCGGTGCGCGCGCTCCAGTTCCTCTCTGCTCCATGGGTTGCTCACGATTTCAGTATCCATTCGCTCATGGTGACACTGCGCAAGGTGCTCAGGTCGGTGAAGGCGGTGATCTCGTCGATCATCTGCGTCACGTGCTCGTTCATGCGCTGCGAGTCGCCGTCCGCGCAGTAGAACAGCATCGGATCGGTCACGTGCTCCAGGGACGGCCACGCCTCCTCCACGATGCCCCTGATCGGTGGTGCGCCGTCGGTCACCGCCCGGAACACGGCGTTGCGGACGTAGCGGCAGCGTGGCTGGATCGCCTCGGTAATGGGCGAGATCCGCGTGTGCCACCTGGTCATCCAGTCCTCGAAGCTGAGCTCGGGGTGCTGCCGCAGGAGGGCGACGGTCAAGACCCCCGGTGACCGTCCGCCATCGGGCCAGTCACGTGCCGCCGACCACTGGTTCCCCCCGTAGTCGCGGTAGAGGGATTCGACGACCTCGTACCCGGCGACGTGCTCCGCAGCGCCACCGAGCACCTTCTCGAACGGATCGCGGTAGTCGACGGCATCGATCCAGAGGGACACGAGCGCATGCAGCGGGGTCTCGCCCTCCGGCGTGGGCACCGGGGCCGGAATGTCGCTCTCCGGGTCCCAGGCGTCGATGGTGAGGCGCAAGGGGTCGAGGGAAAGGAGCTCCTGCGCCACCGAGCCGAGCACGGTGTCCGCGACCTCGGCCCGTGTGGCCCCTGGTTCCAACCAGACCAGGTACATCAGCTTCTCCATCGTCCCTCCCTCTTCACCAGGTGAGCCCGAGCGCTTCCCGCATGGTGGCCTCGAACTCGGCGTCGCCGAGGGTGCGGCGCAGCTGGAGCACCAGCACGGCATCCTTGCCGACCTCGACCCGTAGCGGTGTGGACGGATCCTCGAGGGCGTCGGCCACGGCGTTCGCCACCACCTCGGGTCCGGGCCTGCCCTCCGGCCCTGTCAGCGTCGCCACCGTGGCGCCCCATTGGGCGTGGAGATCGGCGTAGATCGCAGGGCCCGCGTGGTCGTCGGCGTGCTTCATCCCCGGAGCGATGTAACCGGGCTCGACGATGACGACTCTGATCCCGAAGTGCCCGAGCTCGAAGTGCAGCGTCTCGGACAGTGCCTCGAGCGCATGCTTCGAGGCGGCGTACACGCCCTCGAGCGGCGTGCCGATCTTGCCTTGGACCGAGCTGACGTTGACCAGCACCCCGCTGCCGCGCTCGCGCCAGGACGGCACCACGGCCTGCGCCACGCGCAGGGGTCCGATCGTGTTGACCTCGAGCACCCGGGTGAAGGAGTCGAGGGGGTACGTCTCGAGCGGGCCGTAGCCGGTCAGGCCCGCGTTGTTGACCACGGCGTCCAGCTCGCCCGCCCTCGACAGCGCCGAGCGGACCGACTCGGTATCGCTGACGTCGAGCGGCAGGACCTCGACGGCCGGGAGGCCGGCCAACAGGGCGACGTCACGGGCGGTCGCCACGACCTCGTGTCCCCGCGCAGCCAACACTTCCACGGTGGCCCGGCCGATGGCCCGGGCCGCGCCCGTGACCAGCACCCGCACGACTCAGGACCCACCCTGCGGCGAGAGACCGGCCAGCTCCTCGCTCACCTGCCACAGACGCCGCGCCGCCTCGGGGTCCTGTGCCCAGCGCCTGGGTTCCTTGGGCCGGCACTTGACGAAGTACTTCCCGCTGACGCCGGCCACGTCGGGCGAGGATGCCAGGTAGATGGACGTGCGGGCCCCCTTGGCCGGGGACAGGAAGAAGGGGCTGCCGATCTTGATGCCGAACGCCAGCAGCCCCCGTGCGTCGCCGTCGGCGCCGTAGCCGGTGCGCACAGTTCCGGGATGCAGCGAGTTCGCGGTGACGCCGCTCCCCTCCAGGCGCCGGGCCAGCTCGAGCGTGAAGAGGATGTTGGCCAGCTTCGACTGCCCGTAGACGCGCATGCCCGCATAGTGCCGCACCGACTGGAGGTCGTCGAAGGGGATCCCCTTGCGGGCGCTGGCGTGCGCTGTCGAGGCCACGTTGACGATGCGCGAGGGTGCCGACTCCGTGATCCGGGCCAGCAGGAGGTTGGTGAGCAGGAAGGGGCCGAGGTGGTTGGTGGCGAAGGTCGCCTCCAGCCCGTCGACCGTCTCGGCCCGCTCGCTCAGCACGGCTCCCGCGTTGTTGACGAGCACGTCCAGCCTCGGGGCGATCTCGAGGATCTCTGCCGCCCCGCGCCGGACCGACGAGAGGTCCGCCAGATCGAAGACCACGAGCTGGATCTGCCCCTCCCCGCCGAGACCTTGCGCCAGCGCCGCGACCGCAGCGCGACCCTTGTCGGCGTTGCGGGCCGTCACCAGGACCCGGGCCCCCATCGCGGCCAGCGCGGCCACCGTCTCGAAGCCGATGCCGGAATTGCCGCCCGTGACGACGACCGTCTTCCCCTGCATGTCGGGCACCGCGCGCAGCCTCCTCGTGACGGGCAGGCGTCAGCATTCCACACCCGCGCGCGTCGGTCCGGGTCCCGCCCCGGCGCCCCGGATCGGGGCCGGCACTCACCGCCAGGTGTCGCGCGCCTCGACCAGTCCCCGCTCCGGGTGCAGGAAGCTGCCGCTCAACGTCCGCTCCGCTGTGCGCATCTGCCACTGCAGCAGCTCCTGCGTGGCCTCCCATGCCGCCATGCTGACCGCCTCGCCGCCGTCGGCCAGCAGGTTGCGCGTCTGCCCGGGGTCGGACTGCAGGTCGAACAGCAGCGGCGGCAGGACGTTCGACGCAGCCGCGAACTGCACGTACTTGTGTCGCGGTCCCCGCGAGACCGCCAGGGCGCAGTGGCTCATCGGGATGCCGAACATGGTCTCGGCCTGCAGGTCGGCCGGGTCCGAGAAGCTCCATTCGAAGTGCGCCGTCTCGCGCCAGTGCTCGGGGGCCTGCTCGCCCCGCACGAAGGGAGCCAGCGACCAGCCGTCGGCCTGCAGGGGCACCTCCGCACCGAGGAACTCACAGATGGTGGGCAGCAGGTCGACCGACTCGGTCACCGCCCGCTGCACCGAACCCCGGCCGGGGTCGGCCTCCGGGCGGGGGTCCACGACGATGAGCGGGACGTGATAGCTCTCGTCCCAGTACCCCAGCTTCTCCAGGAGCCAATGGTCACCGCCCATCTCTCCGTGGTCGCTGGTGAGGACGACGAGGGTGGACTCGGCCAACCCGCTCGCACGCAGGTACTCGAAGAGCGGGGCGAGTCCGTCGTCGACTTCGCGCTGGGCGCCGTAGTAGGTGGCGCGGACCTGTCGGCGCTCCCGCTCGTCGCGCGGCGCTCCGACCCCGGGGATCCTCATGGCGAGCGCTGCCAGAGGATGGATGCCGGCCTCCTCCTCGGGCGTCGGCCACCCGGCGAAGGGCCCGATCGCGTCGGCCGGGTACAGATCGTGGTAGCCCAGCGGGTTGCGTCGCGGCGGATGGGGCCGGATGAAGGAGGCGTGGAGAAAGAACGGCCGGTCGCCGTTGCGCTCCAACCAGTCGACGACCTCCCGGCGCACGAACGTCGTCTGCGACAGCTCGACCGGGAAGCGCGTGGGCGCCCAGGTCGACCCGTGCGCCTCCGCGTCGGGAAACCCCTCGATGGGCTGGTAGAGATCGTGGGGGTTGGCCGGCACGTCGACGCCGTGGGCCCCCAGCCATCGTCCCCATGCCGGGCTCCCCTGCTCCCAGGGGTCCTCGAGCAAAGCCCGGAACCCCGGCAGGATCCCCTCGTAGCTGAAGAGCCTCGGATCCCCCGGCGCCACCGCGCGCGGGTCGACCGACGTGTCGGTGTACCCGAAGAGGACAGGGTCGTACCCCAGCTCCCGCGCCACCAGCGCGACGTTCGTGAAGCGCGCGTCCAGGGGCGTCCCGTTGAGGATGGACCGGTTGCGGTGCTGATAGGTACCGGTGTACAGGCACGCCCGCGACGGGCCGCACGGCGCGGCGTTGGCCCAGTGGTTGGCGAAGAGGACGCCCCTGGCAGCGAGCGCGTCGAGGGCCGGTGTCTCGACCACCGGATGGCCGAGCGCCGAGAGGCAGTCACCGCGCCATTGGTCGAGCGTGATGAAGAGCACGCTGCGGCTCGGCGGCATGCCCCACTCTTGCCGATGGGACTCGAGCCGCGGCGACGGACTGGACGGCGCGGCACCCGGCCGCCGCAGGCTCAAGACGTGCGGACCGACGCCCCTCCGAGCCTGGTCCCGAATTCGATCAGCCACGCACCGACCCGCGGCGCCACGGCCCGGCGCAGCGCTCGGCCACCGGCAACCGGGAGTCCGGTGGCCGAGCGCTGCGTCGCTCCCGTGTCGCTCATCCGAGCCACGGGCTGGCGTGCGGCCCGCCTGGACCCTGCCCCCGCCCTCAGTTCCTGCCGGTGGGCGTCGGCCTGCGTGTGCACTGCCCTCGCTTGGATCATCGAACTCACCTCTCTGGACCCTTCGCTCCCTTGCGCCCCCTCCAAGCGCCTCTTCATTCTAGGCAATCATTGACAACGAATCAAGGATATTCTAATATAGGTCTATGCCTATGTTTACAGAAGAGATGGCACTGCCGACCGCCACATCGGTGACGGCGGCTCCTTCGTTGGCCAGCGATCTGTCGTGGCTCCTCTCCGTCGCGGCGCGGCCTTCGATGCAGGCCCGGTACCCGCAGCTCGCCGAGATGTTCAACGGACGTGAGGACCTGGCGGATCGTGTGCGCGGCTTCTGGGGCGAGGGCTCCGAGGAGACGTGCTTCACCGAGATGCAGATCCTCGCCGACCACGCCGGTGCGACGACCGAGACCGACGCGGCCGCATTGTGGCGGGCGATCGAGGCGGGCGTGGCCACGGTCCCCCTCGACCTGGAGATGCCGTCCGAGACGCCGGAGGAACGGGCGGTGTATCTGGAGCGGTTCCGACAGCTCCGGGAGTCCCCGGACCTCCTGGCGTCGTACCTCGGCCTCCTCCGCGAGGTCTGGGCGCCGGTGGACGACATGTGGCAGCAGGCTCTGCCCGTCATGCAGGAGGCCGGTCGCCACGTGGTGGCGCAGTACGAGCGTGGGCGGTCATTGGAGACACTTATACCGGCGGGGTGTGACATCCTCCGGGACCGGATGCCCGACATCCTCTCGGCGGTGGGTTCGGGGCGGCAGGCGCTGCTGTTCGTGCCCTGCCTCTTCTTCGGGTCGTCCATGTACCTGGAGTTCCCCGGGCTGGTTGTGATCGGCACCGGCGTGGGCCAGGGCGACGTCGAGGCGCGGGCCCGCACGGAATCGGTCGCCCGGCGCCTCAAGGCCGTGGCCGATCCGACCCGTCTGGCGATCCTGCACTCGCTGGCGACCGCCCCGAGCACGGTGGGCGAGCTGGCGATGCTGTTCCGGCTCGCGCAGCCCACCGTGAGCATGCACGTCAAGGTCCTGCGCGAGGGTGGGCTGGTCCTATCGGAGCGGAGGGCCGGGAGGCTGCGGTTGAGCGCCGACGCCGCGGCGGTCGAGGCGCTGCTCGGCGACCTTCGCCGCGCCGTCCTTCAGGACGAGGGCGACAGCACCACCGGCAACGACCTGATGCCCGCCACCGTCGTCGAGAGCACCCGCTCCGGCGAGCCGGTCACCGCGTAGTCGGGGAACCGCGCCAGCAGTTCCTCGAGGAAGATCCGGCCTTCCAGGCGGGCGAGGCTCGCCCCCAGACAGACGTGCTCACCGAATCCGAACGCCAGATGCACCGGGGTGGTCGTCCGGCGCACGTCGAAGCATGCCGCATCGTCCCCGAACACCTCCTCGTCGCGGTTGCCCGACGCGTAGAGCATGCACAGGTAGTCGCCCTCGCTGACCCGCGCCCCGCCGACCACGGTGTCGGAGGTGGCGGTACGGCAGAAGGCGTGGACGGGCGTCACCCAGCGCAGGCACTCCTCCACGCCGCCGGGGAGCAACGCGGGATCGGAGGCCAGTGCGGCCCGCTGATCGGGATGGTCGTCGAGGACGAGCGCCGTCCCGGACAGGAGCGTGCGCGTGGTCTCGTTGCCGGCGACGAGCAGCGTCAGGAGGAACATGAAGAGCTCCTCCCTGCGGAGCGGGCACCCGTCGACCTCGGCCTGCACCAGCAGCGACACGAGATCCTCCCCCGGCTGCGCCCGCTTGGCCCCGATGTGCCCCACGATGAACGCCGAGAGCTCGCCGAGCGCGGTCATCGTCTCGGCGGGAGGCAGGTCGGGGGACTCGATCGCCGCATCGGACCAGCGCCGGAAGTCCCCCCGGTCGGCCTCCTCGATTCCCAGCAGCTCGGCGATCACCGTGAGCGGGAACGGCGCAGCCAGCTCGGACACGAAATCGATCTCGTCGCGCACCTCGGCGGCGTCGAGCAGATCGGTTGCGCACGAGCGGATCGACCCGGCCAGTCCGGCGAGCGCCCGCGGCGTGAAGCGGCGGTTCACCAGCCCCCGGAACGCCTCGTGCTCGGGTGGGTCCATGTGGAGGATCGACGGGGCCGCCATCGGAGTGGCGCTGGTGCGGATCGGGTCGTTGACCAGCGCACCCCGGCCGGAGCAGAAGCCGGCCGGGTCGCGGCTGAGGTCCCGGATGTCCCCGTAGCGGGTGACGGCCCAGAATCCCGGTGCGCACTCGTGCACGGGATCCTCACGGCGCAGGCGCGCCAGGAGCTCGAAGTAGTCCTCCCGCGCGAAGAAGGCCGGGTCCCGCGGATCGATGCGCTGGTCCCCGGCCACGGACCGAGCGTACTGTGCAGCGCCATGCGGACCGACGAGCGAACCATGGCCAGCGCGGCGGCACCGTGACCGACCCGGGCACTTCCCCCTTCCCCGCCGCCGACGAGCACGCCCCGCTCAGCGGGCTCGACGAGTACCTCATCCACAACGCGCCCTATCCCGTCCGCGTCATGTGGACACCCGATGCCCAGGCTTACGAGCGCGTGTGGTTCACCTGTCAGGACCGCGTGGGCGAGCTGCTCGTCGTCATCGGCCTCGCCTTCTACCCGAACCTCGGCACGTCCGAGGCGTTCGCCATCGTCAACGTGCGGGGGCGCCACACCACGGTGCGGGCGCATGCGGCCCTGCGGACCGACCGCATGGACATGGTGCTGGGGCCCTTCAGCTTCGAGGTCGTCGAGCCCTTCCGCCAGTGGCGGCTACGCCTCGACCCCGGCGCCAACGAGCAGGGCATCGGGTACGACATCACCTGGCTCGACACGAAACGACCGGTGTTCCGCCAGCTCGGCGCCGGCCTCATCGTCGGTGGCCGGGCCGTGAGCCCGGTCGCCGGGTACGACGGCTTCGGACGGCAGCAAGGCTGGGTCGAGTCGGCCGGCGAGCGCTTCACCCTCTCCCCCGCCGCGCACCTCGGTACGCGGGACCACCACTGGGGCACCCGCGACGGCGTGGGCGGGCCCGGGCGCTACATGGGGACGCAGCACCCCCACAGCGGCGAGTGGGTCGAGTTCGCGGACTTCGGCATCTGGGGTGACCACGTGCTCTACAACATCGGCGACCCGCGCAAGCGGAGCGGCACCCTGGCCAGACGCGTCCACCGCATGCGCTTCGAGCCCGACACGCACCTGCTCCAAGGCGGTGAAGTCGACCTGGTGTTCGCCGACGGCTCGGTGAGGACGATGACCTTCGAGCGTCTCGGCAACCAGATCGCGTTCTTGCGCTGCGGCATGTACGGGGGTCCCAACGGCGGCACGCCCGACGGTGACCTCTGGCACGGCATGCAGGTGGCGCGCGGTGATGAGGTCGTCGTGCACGGCGAGACCTTCGACGTCAACGACCCCGACGTGCGCAGCCGACTGGCTGGCCAGGACCAGCACCACTGCCGCGTGACCTGCGAGGGCGAGGTCACCTACGGGCTGGTGGAGCCCTACGACACGCTGTGCTACGAGGTCGCCAAGGCCGGGGTCATGGGCTTCTCGCTCCTCGATCCGGCCACTTGAGGCGGGGGCACAGCCGGACCTAGCCGGCGGCCGCCAGCCTCTCGAGGAGCACCGCGCCCATCGGGTTGTCCATGCGGCGCACTTCGCCGGTGATCCGCTGGTGGCGATCGTTGATGGCCAGGGCGCGCGCCAGGGCGAACACCTCGTGCCACGCCAACTCGTCGTCCTCCACCGTGTGCCCGCTGGCCCCCTCGTAGCGCGCCAGTGACTCCTCTCGCCCGGGGAAGCCGGGGACGCGGCGTCCGAAGAGCGTCCCCATCATGAATTCGAGGCCGAAGTGCCAGCCCAGATCCATCCCCGGCGGACCGAGAGATGCCAGGTCCCAGTCCAGCACTCCCGTGACCCGGCGCACCTCGTCGAAGACGAGGTTGCCGAGGCGGACGTCGCCCCACAGGAGCACCGCCGGTCGCTCCGCCGGCAGGCCGCCGCGGCACCACTCGAGCGCCGAGGCCAGGGCCGGCAGCGGCACGCCCTCGGACGACCAGTCCACGTACGCGCTCCAGCGGTCGACCGCGTCGCGCAGCCCGACACCGGGCAGGGCGGCGTCCAGACCCGCCGCCTCCCAGGGCACCGCGTGAATCGCCGCCAGCGTGTCGAGCAACCCGTGATACATGCGCTGCTGGAGCTCGGGAGCGGCATCGACCACGTAGGGGTCGAACACGGGCGCCGGCCCGGGGATGTCGCCGTGGACCCGGGGCATCACGAGGAAGGGCGAGCCGATCCACTCGGGATCGCCGACGACGAACGCGGGCGATGGCGCCGCCACACCCGCGGCGGCCACCGCGTTCTGCACCGTCGCCTGGGGGCCGAGGTCGTACCCGGGGAAGGTCGGCGCCAGCGGCGGCAGCCGCACGACCATGCCGGGGTGCCCCGGACCGAGGTCGACGAGCACGGTCTCGTTCGCCATGCCCCCCTCCGCATGCGCCAGCGCCGCAATCCGCGGCGGGTCGTCGGCGTCCCCGGCCCCGGGCACGAGCGCGGGATGGGCCGAGACCCAGCGGTCCAAGCCTTCCCGCAGTGCAGCGTCGTCTCGCCGACCTCCTGTGGCCATCTAGGGAAGGTAGACGACCGCCTGCCAGCGACCCGTCATCTCGGCCCGGCACAGTGCGGTGCCGGCCTGCACGCACCACTCGACCACGTCGGCCTCCCTGGCCTGCACCGGCGTCCGCACGACGAGGCCCCGGCGGACGTGGTCCTGGCGGACCACCCACCCTTCGGGAAGCGCCACGCCGACCTCGGCCAGGCGGGCGACAGCCTTGGCGCCGGTGGGGTGCATGAGGCCGACGGTCATCCCCTCGCTCTCACGACGATCCTTCCTGGCCGGCATGACGGTCGCCATCGTCACCGGCGGTGTCCGGTTGCCGAAGAAGGCGAACAGCCCGGTCGGTTGCTGGACGTCGACCGCCCCCTCGTCGATGCCCGGGAGCAAGTTCAGCCAGCCGCCCCCCGCGGCGCGCAGATTCGCCAGCGCGCCGGCCACGGTGGCCACCTCGGGCGGCGTGAACTCGACGGTCCTCGTCTCGCGCCGGCTCACGGGCGCAATCCTGACACCAGCTGTTCCACCACTTCGCCCGCGGGCCGCTCCTCGGCCCGGCGGAACGCCGTCCCCGCGTACAGGCTGATGTGCTCGGCGTCGCCCACCGCGGCGGCGGCCGCCCGGATCGGCCGGGTGGCGTTGTTGATCTCGGGGTAGGCCGCCGGCGCGGCCGGGTGCCCCCGCACCATGGCGTTCACGAGGGCCCGGGCACGGCGCCCGCTGAACGCCCGGGTCACGGCCGTCGTCCCGAAGCCGGCAGCGACCAGCGCGTCCTTCTGGGCCTGGGCGGCACCGCTCTCGGGACAGCGCAGGAACGCGGTGCCGGCCTGCACCAGGGAGGCACCGCGAGCCAGGAGGTCGACGACGTCCGCCGGTCCGCCCACCCCTCCCGCGGCGATGAGCGGGACGGGGGTGCGGCGCCGAACCGCCGCCAGCAGTGTGCGCACGGGTCGGTCCGCGTCGGGGCGGTCGTCGTTGGCCAGGCTGGCCCGGTGGGCCCCCGCCTCGCAGCCCTGCAGGCAGAGCGCGTCGGGAGCGGCCCGCAGGGCCGCCGCGGCCTCCTCCGGCGTGGAGGCCGTCAGCACCACCAGCGACCCCGCTGTCTGCAACGAGCGGACGACCCCCGCGGCGGGGATGCCGAAGGTGAAGCTGACCGCGGCGGGCGGCTGCGCGAGCAGCACCTCGAGCTTCCCCGCGTAGTCGTCGTCGTCCCACCTGGGTTCTCCGGCCACCACACCGAGGGCGGCCGCCTCGGCGCCGAGTGATGCCACGTACGCGACCACCCGCTCCCGATCCGCCGCCGGGAACCCGGGGACGAAGACGTTGACGCCGAAGGTGGAGACGCCGGCGGCGCGAAGGTCCGCCATGTCACGCGTCAGCCCCTGCGCCGTCTTGTACCCGGCGGCCAGGAAGCCGAGCGCGCCTGCGTGCGCCGCCGCGCTCACCAGCGCGATCGTCGTGGGGCCGCCCGCCATGGGCGCCACCACGAGGGGCCACCGCGTCAGGTCGAGCAAGCGCCGGGCCGCCTCGGTCGGGTCAGGGCGCGGGGCGGACGTCACGTCCCAGGCCTACCCGGCGCCCGCTACTGTGCGCTACTCGTGGACCTCGACCTCGTCGCCACCCTGCGCAGCACGGGCGCAGCACGCCAGTTCCACCCCGAGCCGATCCCCGACGACGTGCTCGAGCGGCTCCTCGACACGGCGCGTTTCGCTCCGAGCGGTGGGAACCGCCAGGGCTGGCGCGTCATCGTCGTGAAGGATCCGGCCACCCGCGTCGCGCTGCGCGACATCTACCTGAGCGGCTGGTACGAGTACCTGGCGCTCGGATCAGCGGGCCTGGTGCCCTGGGCGCCGACGGGCGACCGCGAGGCCGAAGCGGCGGCCATCGTCGACGCGGGCCGGTTCGCCGAGGCCGGCGCCGCCGCCCCCGGCTTCGCCGAGACCATCGACACCGCGCCCGCCCTGCTGCTCGTCCTGGCCGACCTCGACGCGCTCGCGGCGGTCGACCGCGATCTCCCGCGTTACACCCTGGTCGGCGGCGCGTCCATCTACCCCTTCGTGTGGAGCCTCCTGCTCGCCGCCCGCGCCGAGGGCCTGGGCGGTGTCCTCACCAGCGTGGTGGTGCGCCGGGAGGACGACGTGCGCGCGCGCTTCGACATCCCCGACACCGTCGCCGTGGCGGGCCTGGTCGTTCTCGGACGACCGGTCACGGCACCACGGAAGCTGACGCGGGCGCCGGTGGCGTCCTTCGCCTGGGTGGATCGGTACGGAGGCGCGCCGCTCGGAGGCTCCTAGGCCGGGAGACAACCGTGCTCAAATGGGCCATGGCACAGAACGTCCTGGGCGAGGATCTCGAGCCCTGCAACTACGACCCGCTCACCGGCTTCTACCGTGACGGCTGCTGCAACACGGGCGCCGAGGACCTGGGCGTGCACACCGTGTGCACCCAGGTGACGGCGGAGTTCCTGGAGTTCTCGGCATCGGTCGGCAACGACCTGTCCACGCCGCACCCCGAGCACGGATTCGACGGACTGCGACCCGGGGACCAGTGGTGCCTGTGCGCCCCGCGCTGGCAGGAGGCCTTCGAGGCGGGTGTGGCGCCCCCGGTCGTCCTGGCGTCGACGCACGCGGCGACGCTTGAATGGGTGCAGCTGGGCGACCTGGTCGCCCACGCCATCTAGTCTCGGCGCCCGGGTCCAACGAGACGGAGGTCGCACCATGTCAGCAACGGTCGTGAGCGTCGATCGGGTCATCGAGGCGCCGGCAGCGGCGATCTTCGCCGTGGTGGCGGACGCCTCCCGCCACCCCGAGATCGACGGCTCGGGTGCGCTGGTCCGCCCCAAGGCGGGGGCGCCGGAGCGGCTCGCCCTGGGCTCGACCTTCGGCATGTCGATGAAGCTGGGCGTGCCCTACACCACGACCAACACGGTGGTGGAGTTCGAGCAGGACCGCCGCATCGCCTGGCAGACGGCGATGCCGGGGGTCCTCGGCCACCTCATCGGCGGGCGCATCTGGCGCTACGAGCTCGACGCGGTCGACGGGGGCACCAAGGTGACCGAGACCTGGGACATCTCGAAGGACAAGCAGGCGTTCTTCCTCAAGCACGGGAGCGTCGGCGCGCACACGGCGGGCACCATGTCCAAGACGCTCGATCGGCTGGCCGAGATCGTCGAGACGCCGTCGACCAGGGCGTGAGACGGCCGTGACCGACGCGATCGACGCCGCTGCGATCGACGCCGCCTGGGAGGAGCGCATCCTGCCCACCCTGTGCGAGTACACCCGCATCCCGTGCCTCTCCCCCGCCTACGACCCGGACTGGGCCGAACGGGGCGCCGTCGCCGAGGCCGCCGAGCTCCTGTTGGCCTGGGTGCGCGACCAGGACCCCGCGCTGCAGGCCGAGATCGTCCGGCTCCCCGGCCGCACGCCGGTCCTCCTCGTCGACAACGGCGGCTCGGGCGACCCCGTCGTGGTGTACGGCCACATGGACAAGCAGCCCCCGCTCGGCGAGTGGCGCAGCGGGCTCGGGCCCTACGAACCCGTGCGCGAGGGCGACGTCCTCTACGGCCGCGGCACCGCCGACGACGGCTACTCGACGTTCGCCGCCGTGACGGGCCTGCTGGCGGCGGGCGGCGGGCACGGCCGTGTCCTCATCCTCATCGAGGCGAGCGAGGAGAGCGGCAGTCCCGACCTCGCAGCCCACCTGGCGAACCTGAGGGAACGCATCGGGACGCCCCGCCTCGTGATCTGCCTCGACTCGGGCGGCCTGAGCTACGACCGGCTCTGGCTCACGACGTCGCTGCGCGGGGTCCTGGTGGCCGACGTCCGGGTCGACGTGCTGACCGAGGGAATCCACAGCGGCCAGGGCGGCGGCGTGGTGCCGTCGTCCTTCCGGATCCTGCGCCGCATCCTCTCGAACATCGAAGACGAGGCGACCGGCCGCATCCTCCTGCCGGAGCTGGCGGGGGCGGGGATCCCCGCGGCCCACCGGGCCAACATCGAGGCACTGGCCCGTGAGTTCCCCGAGAGCTCCGCGCCCGTCGTCGAAGGCCTGCACCTGCTCACGCCCGATCCCGTCGACCGCCTCGTCGCCCGCACGTGGGGGGCCGCGCTCGAGGTCACGGGCGCCGACGGCCTGCCCAAGCCCCGCGACGGCGGCAACGTGTTGCGACCGTCGACCACGCTGAAGCTCTCCGTGCGCCTCCCCCCCGACGTGGACGCCCAGGCGGCGGCCGACGCGCTCATCTCGGCCATCCGCACCGACGAGGGCGCGCACATCACGATCGACATGGAGGCGGCCGGCCAGGGCTGGATCGCGCCACCCTTGGAACCCGGCGTGGCCGCCACGCTCTCGGCCGTCTCACGGGAGCGCTTCGGGCGTGAGTTCGGATCGGTGGGCGAGGGCGGCTCCATCCCCTTCCTGCCCGACCTCCAGAAGGGGTTCCCGGGCACGCCCTTCGTGGCCACCGGGGTCCTCGGGCCGCACTCGAACGCGCACGGGCCCAACGAGGCACTGCACATCCCGATGGCCGAGGCCGTCACGCACGCCGTCGCGGCGCTCCTCCGGTCGGCCGGCTGACCGGGGCCTCCCCCGCCCGGGCACGACCGGGTCGCCCGACCCGTAGGGTCCAGTGTCGTGACCGACACCGCCGACTTCTGGTTCGACCCGTTGTGCCCCTGGGCCTGGATCACCTCGCGCTGGATGCTCGAGGTAGAGCAGGTGCGCGCCATCCGGACGCGCTGGCACGTCATGTCGCTCGCCATCCTCAATGCGGACCGGCAGGGCCTCGACGAGAAGTACCAGGAGCGCCTGGCACGGGCCAAGGGCCTGGTACGGGTCTGCATCGCGGCCGAGCAGCTGCGCGGCGAGGAGATCCTGCTGCCGCTCTACACCGCGCTCGGGAACCGCATCCACCTCGAGCAGCGCGGCCGCCAGGAGGGTGAGGGCGAGAAGATCGTGGCGGAGGCGCTCGCCGAGCTCGGCCTGCCCGCGTCGCTGGCCGACGCCGCTCGGTCCGAGGAGTTCGACGAGGCGCTGGCCGCCTCCCACTACGCCGGGATGGAGCCGGTCGGCGACGACGTCGGCACGCCGGTCATCCACTACAACGGCACGGCCATCTTCGGCCCCGTCGTGACCCCCGCTCCCAAGGGGGAAGCCGCCGGACGGCTCTGGGACGGTGTGCTGCTCTGCACGGGGACCGAGGGCTTCTTCGAGCTGAAGCGCACGCGGAACCAGCCGCCGAGCTTCGACTGAAGGGACCCCGACCGGTCCCTCAGCCCTCGTGCGGCCGGGGCATGCCCCGGTGGCTCACTGCGAGGCGAGGATGGCCGCCACCTCCGCCACCGGGTCGCGCACGACGGGGCCGGTGGCAGTGACCTCGGCCCGGACGATGGTGCCGTTGAAGGCGAAGGGCGCCTCGTAGTCCCCGCCCACCGCGGGCCCCCACTCGTAGCCGCAGGTGAGCCCGATCATCAGCTCGTTGAAGGCCACGGGGGTGAAGCGCTTCACCTCCCCGCTGCCGACCGCGGTGCCGTCCTGGAGGAGGGTGGCCCGGCCGCCGAGGAAGTCGTCCTTCTCGAAGCGGAAGACCACCTCGTGGCGGCCCGGACCCAGCTCCGACGCGGCCGCGACCTCGTAGAGCCGCTGTCCGTGCAGGTTGTGGAGGTAGCGCAGGCGGCCGCCGATCACGTGCAGGGACCACCCGCCCAGGGCGCAGCCGAGGGCGAGGAGCGTGCCCGACGGCTCGGCGTCGTCAGGCACCTCGATCGTCAGCGCGATGTCGTGGGAGCGGTTGCGCGTGTCGACGGCCACCCACTCGGGCACCGGCGCCCCGTCCTGGAAGTAGCGGTAGGTCGACTGCAGCCGGCGGTGATCGTGCTTGTGGGCGATGACGTCGAGGACCCGGTTGTCGAGCGGGAGCACGTCGTTGCGCCGCGCCTCCTCCCACCACAGGGCGACCAGCTCGGCCACCTTCTCGGGGAACTCGGCGGCGCGGTCGCGGGACTCCGAGACGTCCTCGGCCACGTGGTAGAGCTCCCACACGTCGTCGTCCCAGGGCGCGTTGGACCGCAGCCCGTCGTCGTAGATGGGGCCCACCGGGTGATAGGTCACCGCCTTCCATCCGTCGTGGTAGATGGCCCGCGAACCGAGCATCTCGAAGTGCTGCGTGCGGTGCCGCCCGGCCTCGTCCTCCCCTCCCTCGCCCAGCAGGTGGGCGAAGCTGGTGCCGTCGAGGTGCGTCTGTGCGATCCCGTCGATCTCGGTCGGCGGCGCCAGGCCGACCAGTTCGAGCAGGGTCGGCGTGATGTCGATGGCGTGGGCGTACTGGCGGCGCAGGCCGCCGCCCGCTGCGGCGCGCCGGGCGGCGGGCAGGCGCACGATGCAGGGGTCGGCCACGCCGCCCTCGTGGACCTCGCGCTTCCAGCGCTTGAACGGCGTGTTGCCCGCCATGGTCCAGCCCCACGGGTAATTGTTGTGGCTGAGCGGGCCACCGATCTCGTCGATGCGCTCGTACATCTCCCCGACCCCGGCGCCCTCGAAGTTGGAGAGGCGGCCTTCGTTGATGGTGCCCTCCTTGCCGCCTTCCGAGCTGGCGCCGTTGTCCGACACGATGATCACCACGGTGTCGTCGGCATCGCCGAGGTCCTCAACGAAGGCAAGCACCCGGCCGACCTGCTCGTCGGTGTACGACAAGAAGGCGGCGAAGCACTCCATGAAGCGCTGCGCCAGGACCCGCTGGCGCTCGTCGAGGCTTTCCCAGCTCGGGACCCACGGGGGTCGCGGGGTGAGGACCGTGCCCTCGGGGACGACCCCCATGGCGAGTTGGCGAGCGAATGTCTCCTCGCGCCAGGCGTCCCAGCCCCGGGCGAAGCGGCCCTCGTAGCGCTCGATCCACGCCGCGGGCGCGTGGTGCGGTGAGTGGCAGGCGCCGGTGGCGAAGTACAAGAAGAAGGGGAGCTCGTCGTCGACGGCGCGCAGGTCGCCCAGGAACTCGATGGCCCGGTCGGCCAGGTCGGCACTGAGGTGGTAGCCGTCGGCGACCGCGCGCGGGGGCCGCACCGCGTGGTTGTCGTGGTAGAGCGCCGGGACGAACTGGTGGGTCTCCCCTCCGTGGAAGCCGTACCAGCGGTCGAAGCCGCGGCCGAGGGGCCAGGTGGCCCGCGAATTGGCCATGTTGGTCTCGCCCTCGGGGCTCAGGTGCCACTTGCCCACCGCGTAGGTGGCATAGCCGGTCGACCGCAGCATCTCGGAGACGAAGCCGTTCTCACGCGGCGGCCGCCCCCAGTAGCCGGGGAACCCGGCCGCCAGGTCCGCCACGCGTCCCATGCCGCTGCGATGGTGGTTGCGCCCGGTGAGCAGGCACGCCCTCGTCGGCGAGCACAACGCGGTGGTGTGGAAGTTGGTCAGCCGCACGCCCTCGGCGGCGACACCGTCGATGAAGGGCGTCTCGATGTCGGACCCGTAGCAGCCGAGCTGGGCGAAGCCGACGTCGTCGAGCACGATCACCACGACGTTGGGCGCTCCCGCGGGCGGCGTGGGCAGCGGCGGCCACCACGGTTCCGAGTCGCGCCAGTCGTTGCCGATCTTCCCCTGGAACTCCGTCGGTGTCACGCGTCAACCCCCAACTCCTCGGTGTCGGGAGAGCTTTGCATTCGGGACGCGTCCGGCGCACATGGGCCGCTGGTCGGAGCGCGCCCGGTGTGGCCGCGGTGGTCTACGACACCGCGACGGCGGGCGCGTGCACCGGGGTGCTCTGTCGTTGGCGGAGCAGGGATGCGCTCACCACCAGCATGACGACAAGGAAGCCGACGTAGGCGCCCCAGCCGGTCGCCATCCAGCCCTTGCCGTGGTAGCTGCTGAACGTCACGCCGATCCAGACGGCGAGAGCGTTGAACGCGGCGACCACCAGGCTCAACCATCCGATCCAAGGCCGGGCGACCTCGCCGCGCACCATGGCCACGCCAAGGGCGCAGAGGAACACCGCCGTCATCACCGACGTGGCCGAGAAGAAGATCGTGTTGAGGTCCCCCAGCATCCGCACCAGGCTGAGATCGGTGAGGCCGCCCGACTGGGCCTCCATGAAGGCCATCACCGTTGTCGGCAGGGCGGCCAACGCCGTCGTGACTGCCACCGCGATGCCCGACCCCAGCACGATCGGCGCCAGTGACTCGACGCCGCCCTCCGCTCGGCTGAGGACACGGTGCAAGTACCCGGCGAACCACACGAGTACACCCGCGGCGAAGAAGTCGAAGATCATGCCGGCCTGGAGCGCGACCCGGTGATCGTGGACCCAGGCCAACGTCGCCGCCGGGGCTGCGTCGACGCGCGGCTGCTGGGGATAGATGAAGCCGGAGAGCACGGCCAGGACCACGAAGGCAAGGCCGCTCAGCGCGCCGATCCGCTCGAACGTTCGATCGTTCATGATCTTCCCCCTTTTCGTCCCCGAGGACTCCGTCAATATAGGACCGACCTCATCGCCGTGCCCGGATGAGAGCGCCGACGTCACCCAGGCTGCTCGCCGCACGTCCGCCACAGGTCGGTGATCGGCACGCCGAGCTTCGCCAGCAGCACGCGCAGAAGGGGTAGCGACAGCCCGAGGACGTTGGACGGGACACCGTCGATCCCGTCCACGAACGGCCCCCCGTAGCCCTCGATGCTGAACGCGCCGGCGAGCCCGAGCGCCTGGCCGCTGGCGGCGTAGACGCTGATCTCGTCGTCGGTCGGACGGCCGAAGCGGATGGACGTGCTGTCGACCTCACGGACACGCGCCCCCGATCGAGTGTCGATCAGGCAGTGACCCGTACGGAGCCGGGCATCCCGGCCCGAGAGCCTCCGCCACATCGCGACGACCTCGGCGCCGGAGGCCGGCTTGCCCAATGACTCCCCGTCGAGCTCGAGGAGGGAGTCACACCCGAGGACCAGGGCGTCCTCGCACCGGGGCGCCACCGCGGACGCCTTGCGCTCCGCGAGCACCACGACGGCCTCGGCCGTCCGCATGTCCCCGAGGTGCTCGTCGACACCGCTGACGAGCACCTCGGGGTCGAACCCCGCGTCGCGCAGGACGCGCAATCTCGCCGGGGAGCCCGACGCCAGCACCAACCGAGGGGCCGCCGTCACGGGCGCGCCCGGTAGTACCCGTGCATCAGCTCGGTCACCCAGTCCGGCTGCCGTACATCGTCACCGTCGGGTTCGAACTCCCTCATGTAGGGCTTGACATCGAGGACGGGTGAGCCTTCGACGGCGTCGAGGCCGCGCACGTGCAGGTCGAGGCCGTCGACGCGCACGAGGACACAGGCGGAGACGCCGAGCCGGTTCGGTCGCATCCTGGCCCGCTGGGCGAACATCCCGACCTCTGGCCAGTCGGGGTTGCCGCGGGGGCGACGGGCACCGGTCTGGACCTCGGACTCGTCGACCAGGTGGAACTGGAACACGACCACGAGATGCGAGAAGTCGGCGAGCCCCCGCACGGCATCGGGTCCGAACTGCGCGCCGTCGAGACGGATCACGGCCTCCACCGCGCCCCAGCCGTCGTCGACGGCGTCCGCACGACCACCGATGACGACGCCGACGGGCTCGAGCGCGATCACGGGCGCCAAAGCTAGTTTGATCGCGGTGCGGTCACCGCCTACGCGCGGACGGTGTACTCGCCGGGGTGAAAGCGCCGGGTCAGTCGGCGGAACTTCCACGTATGGTCCGGCCACAGCGTGGTGTTGCGACCCCGATGGTCGAGGTACCAGCTGCCGCATCCGCCATCGACCCACACCGAGTGCTCGAGCTTCGCCTGCAGCCGCTCGTTGTATCGCCGCTGGACGCTCCGCCTCACCTCGACCACATGCACACCGGGTCGCGACATGAAGGCCAGCGCACTGGCGATGTAGTTGATGTGCGACTCGATCATGTAGATCATGGAGTTGTGCGCCAGCGTCGCGTTGGGCCCGATCATCAGGAACAGGTTCGGGAACCCCGCCACCGTGGAGCCGGCATAGGCCTCGACGCCGTCCGCCTTCCAGACCTCGGAGAGGCGGGCGCCGTCCCGCCCGACGATGTGCTGGGCGTAGGGGGGTTCGGCGGCGTCGAACCCGGTCCCCATGATCACCACGTCGACGGGTCGCGCGATGCCGTCCTGCCCGACCACCTCGTGCGCGGTGAACGAGGCCACCGGTGACTCGACCACCTCGACGTTGGGCCGGCTGAGCGAGGGGTAGTAGTCGTCGGAGAGCAGCAGACGCTTGCAGCCCGGCTCGTAGTCGGGCGTCAGCTTGGCGCGCAGGGTCTCGTCGGGGACCTGCCGCGCCAGGTGGTCGAGGGCCGCCTTCCTGACGGCGGCCTTGCGCCGGGTGCCCTGGCCGACGAAGACGGACAGGAGCGCCTCGAAGAGGCTGTAGATGCGCAGGCGCGACAGGCGCTGGGTGGCCGGCACCTTGCGGTAGACGAGCCTGCGCAGCCTCGAGACCGGACGGTCCCGCCGGGGCACGATCCACGGCGGCGTGCGCTGGTGCAGGTAGAGGTGCTCGACCACGGGGGCGATCTGCGGCACGAACTGGACCGCAGAGGCCCCCGTGCCGACGACGCAGACGCGCTTGCCCGACAGGTCGTAGCCGTGCTCCCAGCGGGCGGAATGGAAGACCTTGCCGCGAAAGCCGTCCAGCCCGGGGAACGCGGGGATGGACGGCTCGCTCAGCGACCCGGTGGCCCACACGAGCACCGGGGCGCGGTACTCCTCCCCGCCGGTCGTCCGCACGGTCCAGCGCTCGGCCGCATCGTCCCAGCGTGCCTCGTCCACGGCCCGCCCGACACGGAGGTGGTCCGCGACCTCGAAACGGTCGACGCAGTCGCGCAGGTAGTCCCAGATCTCGGACTGCGACGAGAAGGCGCGTGTCCAGTCCGGGTTGAGGGCGAAGGAGTACGAGTAGAGGTTCGACGGCACGTCGCAGGCCGCACCGGGGTAGGAGTTGTCCCGCCAGGTGCCGCCCAGGTCGTTGCCGCGGTCGAGGACGACGAAGTCGTCGACGCCCATGGAGCGGAGCCGGGCGGCCATGCCGACGCCGGAGAAGCCGGCGCCGACGATGACGACACGGTGCTCGTGGGTCACGGCGTCGAGGAGACGAAGTCGACGACGACCGCGGCCAACTCCACCCCGCAGTCCTCCTGGAGGAAGTGCCCGCCCCCGACGATCGTGGTGTGGGGCTGGCCCTGTGCCCCGGGGATCTTCTCCTTCAGGTTGCGGTCCGCCCCCCTGGTGATGGGGTCGCCGTCGCTGAAGGCACACAGGAACGGGCGGTCGAAGGCGGCCAGACCCACCCAGGCGGCGACGTTGGCGTCGTGCGCGGGGTCGTCCGGCTGTGACGGCACCAACATGGGGAAGGCACGCGCCCCCGCCTTGTAGGACTCGTCGGGGAACGGCGCGTCGTAGGCGGCCTCCACCTCGGGGGACACCGGCTTGGCGCACCCGCCCCGGACGATGCCACCGGTCGGGAACTGCTCGACCTCCTGGGAGAAGCGCTGCCAGGCGAAGAAGGCCTCCCCCGGGTTGGTGTCCCCGGTGGGCAGGAACGTGTTCGCCGCGACCACCCTGGCGAAGCGGTCGGGGTGCTCGCCCACCAGGCGCAGGCCGATCAGCCCGCCCCAGTCCTGGCCCACCAGCGTCACGTCGCGCAGGTCCAGCCGGTCGAAGAGGAGCTCTCGCATCCATTCGACGTGTCGGGCGAACGTGTAGTCGCCGCGCTCGGCGGGCTTGTCCGACCGTCCGAAGCCCACCAGGTCGGGGGCCACGATCTGCAGGCCCGCCGCGGTCAGGACGGGGATCATCGTGCGGTACAGGTAGGACCAGGAGGGCTCGCCGTGGAGGAGGAGCACGACCGGGCCCGCCGCATCGCCCTCCCGCAGGTAGTGCACCCGCACGGTGCCACCCTCGGGGTCGGCGACGTCGGCGTAGTGCGGCTCGAAGTCGTAACCGGGCAGATGGGCGAAGCGGTCGTCGGGCGTGCGGAGCGTCTTCATGCAGGCGGGAGCCTACGCCGTCCGCACGCCGGGTCTGCCCCGGCCGGCCCCGTCGTGCGCACGGCGGCCGTGGACCGTAACCTGACTCCCACGTCACACACGGCACACCCCGGTGGGGAGGAAGCAGCGCCATGACCATGTCCGACGCCCAGGAGTACGACCCGTTCGCCGCCTTCGACGACGTCGTGGCCGGCACGACGAGGGACCCGTATGCCGACCTGGCGGTCAAGCGGCGCGACACGCCGGTCGCCCTGGGCATGACCATGTCCCCCGACGCCCTCCCCGAGGGCATCGACGTCGAGCCGGGGTGGATCGCCTACCGCTACGAAGACTGCTCGCGGATTCTGCGGGACGCCAAGACCTTCACCTCGACCGGCTACGACGCCACCATCGGCATGGTCATGGGCCACATGATCCTCGGCATGGACGATCCCGAGCACCGCACGCAGCGGAACCTGGTGTCGCATGCGTTCCGGGAGCGGGCGCTGGCGCGCTGGGAGCCCGAGTTCATCGCACCCATCGTCGACGAGCAGATCGACCGCTTCGCGGCCGACGGGCAGGCGGACCTGGTGCGCCAACTGACCTTCGAGTTCCCGGTGCGGGTGATCGCGCGTCTCCTCGGCCTCCCCGAAGAGGACTTCCCGCAGTTCCAGCGCTGGTCGGTCGAGCTCATCGGCCTGGTGGCCGACATCGACCGCGGACTGGCCGCTTCCGAGTCGCTGCGCGAGTACTTCGCGCAGGTGGTGGCAGAGCGCCGGGCCCGGCCGGCCGAGGACATCATCAGCGACCTGGTCTCGGCCGAGGTCGACGGCGAGAAGCTGACCGACGAGGCCATCTACTCGTTCCTGCGCCTGCTGCTGCCGGCGGGAGCCGAAACCACGTACCGCTCATCGGGCAACCTGCTCTACCTCCTGCTCACCCACCCGGACCAGCTCGATGCCGTGCGCGCCGACCGTTCGCTGCTCCCCCAGGCCATTGAGGAAGGCTTGCGCTGCGAGCCGCCGCTGCTCACCATCAACCGCACGACGACCTGCGAGGTCGAGCTGGCCGGGGTGACGATCGGCTCCGGGCAGAGCATCACCCCGCACATCGGGTCCGCCAACCACGACGAGACCCGATGGGAGGACCCCGAGACTTTCGACATCTTCCGCCCGTCCATCCCGCACATCGCCTTCGCACACGGCCCGCACATGTGCCTGGGAATGCATCTCGCCCGGATCGAGACGCGCGTGCTCATGCAACGCGTCCTGGACCGGCTGCCGGGCCTGACCCTCGACCCCGGCGGCACCGACCCCCACATCCGTGGCGACGTGTTCCGCTCCCCCACCTCGTTGCCGGTGACGTTCCACGCCATCGTGTGACCTTCCCGGCCGACCTCTGCATCGGGGCCGGGCCGGGCCCCGACCCGGCGGCTCAGGCGATCTGACGCACCTCCACCTCCCGGCCCCGGGCGACCAGGACCGTGGTGACCATGGACGGTGGGAAGAGGCCGTGCGAGACGACGCCGGGCACCCTGTCGAGCCACCCGGCCAGTCGCACGGGGTCGGTGACGTCGCCCTCGTAGTCGGCCAGGATGCCGCCGTCGGGCGTCTGCGGGGCGTCCCGCAGCGCGGCGTCGGACAGCGCGTGCAGGGTGGCGGCCAGCCCGAACGCGAGGAGCTCGAGCGGCACCGGAGGGTGAAGCCGGTCGACCGGCTTGTCCGACGAGACGATGACGACGAAGCGGTCGGCCGCGGCGGCAACGATCCGCTCTCGGGTGTGCGCGCCTCCGCCGCCCTTGACCAGCCAGCCTGCGGGGTCGACCTGGTCGGCCCCGTCGATGGCCAGGTCGAGCCGAGCGATGTCGGAGAAGGGCCGGACGTCCAGGCCGTGGGCGACCGCGAGCTCCGCTGTCGCAGGGGACGTCGCCACACAGGTGATCGCCGGCCGGCGGCGGCCGAGTGCGGGGACCAGCTCGGCGACCGTGGTGCCGGTCCCGAGGCCCACCCGCATCCCGTCCTCGACGAGGTCGGCCGCCGCCAGCGCGGCGGCCCGCTTCTCGGCGGCGATGTCGGGCGCCATCACGACAGGGAGGCGCTCAGCTGCGCGGCACGTCCTTCCACGGCATCTCCTTGTCGGTGCGGACGTCGCCGGGGAGACCCAGCACCCGCTCCCCCAGTATGTTGCGCATGACCTCGGACGTGCCGCCCTCGATGGAGTTGGCCCGCACGCGCAGGAACAGCTTGTGCACGTCGGGAGATCCCATGCCGACCAGCTCGGGCCGCGTCATCGGGTAGCCGGCCGGGAACAACATGGCGTCATTGCCCAGCAGGTCCATGCACAGGTCGTAGACCCGCTTGTTCTCCTCGGCGTAGGCGAGCTTGGCCACCGAGCCCTCGGGTCCGGGTGTGCCCGCCTTGCGCGTCTGGGCGGCCCGCATGTTGGTCATGGAGAGCGCCTCGCTGCGGATGTAGCTCGAGACCACCCGGTCGCGCAGCGCGAGGGCGTGGGGCGACGTGTCCCCCTGCCAGCGCTCCTTCCAGATCCGGAGGGCCTCGCCGATCGGGCCTCCACCCCGGCGGGTGACCGCGCCACCGATGGAGACCCGCTCGTTCATGAGCGTCGTCACCGCCACGCGCCAACCCTCGCCCTCGGCGCCGATCCGCGCGCTGTCGGGCATGCGCACGTCGGTGAAGAAGACCTCGTTGAATTCGGCCTCGCCGGTGATCTGGAAGAGGGGGCGTACCTCGACGCCCGGCGCCTTCATGTCGACGAGGAAGGCCGTCATCCCCTTGTGCTTGGGGACGTCGGGGTTCGTGCGCGCCACGATCAACCCGAACGCCGAGATGTGCGCCAGCGTGGTCCACACCTTCTGCCCGTTCAGCAGCCACTCCTCACCGTCGCGCTCGGCCCTCGTCGACAGCCCGGCGACGTCGGACCCGGCGCCCGGCTCGCTGAAGAGCTGGCACCAGATCTCCTCGTTGTCGAACAACGGCCGCAGGTAGCGGGCCTTCTGCTCGGGCGTGCCATGGGTGGCGATGGTCGGTGCGCACATTCCGTAGCCGATCGGATTGCGCACTCCGGCCACCGGGGCGCCCCCCTCGTGCAGCCGTGCCTGCGCCCGCTGGTGCTCCTTGGGTGTGAGGCCCAGGCCACCGCAGTCGGGTGGGAAGTGCAACCAGGCCAGGCCACGGTCGTACTGCGCGCCCAGGAACTGCTGCGCCGGCGTCGTAACGGGTGGGAAGTCGGCCAGCAGGCCGTCAACGAGCTCGTCGACGTTCGCACTCATGCCCGCACCCTATAGCGTGCACCTGTGCGGGGACCTGCCCAGCTTCGACGGACCGGGCAGGCCGACGCGGTCCCCGCTGCGGCGGGCGGCGGCGCAACGGCGCACGCGTGACCGCTTCCGTGACCCTTCCCGACGGGAGGATGCTGGCATACGAGGAATACGGGGATCCGGCAGGCTTCCCCGTCCTCAGCTTCCACGGCGGGCTGAGCTCCCGCCTCGATGCCGCCCCCGCCCACGGGGCGGCGGTGGCCAAGAGCGTGCGCCTCGTCTCACCCGACCGGCCCGGCATCGGCCTGTCCACCTACCAGCCCGGGCGCCGGCTCACCGACTGGCCCGCCGACGTCGAGGCCTTGACCGGCGCCCTCGGCATCGGGCGCTTCGCGGTCATGGGCTGGTCGGCCGGCGGAGCGTACGCCGCCGTCTGTGCCGCGAAGCTGCGCGGCCGCGTCTCGGCCGCGGCACTCCTCTCGAGCACGGTCCCGCTCGACCTCTACGGCACCAGGCGGGGCCTCACGGCGGAGGACCGCATCCTCCTGCAGCTGGCGCGGCGGACACCCTGGTTGGCCTCTGCGCTCATGAAGGTCAGCATTCTCAGCACGAGCAACGCCCGGCTGCTGCGCGCCGCGATGCGCTCGTTCCCGCCCGCCGACCGCTCGTTCCTCACCGAGTGGGGCAGGCCCGACGATGCCCTCGCCTTCGTGCGCGAGGCCGTGCGACCGGGGACCGAGGGCTGCGTACAGGACTACCGGATCTTCGGCGACCCATGGGGCTTCTCCCTCGAGGAGATCACCGTCCCCGTGCAGATCTGGGAGGGCGCCGACGACCGCACGGGGCCGCCGGGCTACCGCGCCTTCCTACAGGCGCACATCGCGCACGCCGCCGTCACCGTCGTCCCCGACGAAGGCCACCTGTCGCTGTTGCCGCACCAGGCGCCGGCCATCTTCGCCGCCCTGCTCGGCGGCGACCACAACGCCGAGCCGACGGCGCGGTGGAGCGTGGGGTAGGCGGAGATCCATCGACCTCCACGGAAGTTACAGCTGCCCCCAGTTGGTGATCTGGACGGGGGCGACGATCGGGGTGCCCACGTCGAGCTGGATCTGGTAGTGATCCCCCAGCGGGAGGTTGCGCGGGTCGCCGGTGTAGATGCCCGTCTTCTGACCGGGGGCGGTGAAGAACACGGTCACCTTACCGGTGGCGGGACCGACCTGGGACGTGCTGAGCGGCTGGCCCCACTCGTCGAAGAACTGGCCGAGCGTGAAGCTCATGCTCGTGCTGGGTGACTCGATGTGGATGATCCCGTCGTCCGCGTGCACGTGGAGCCAGTAGAAGCAGCTCCCCGTCTCGACGAAGGGGCCCTGCGCGCTCTGCACGGCCTGGAACCCGGGGATGCCGATGCCGTAGGGGATCACCTGGGCCTTGCCGTTCACGAAGATGGTGAGGTGGGTGTGGACGTGCACCACGGTCTGCTCGCCGGCCTGGCACTGCACGTTGTCGATGGTCTGCCCCGTCGACGCGTTGATCAGCGAGGCCAACTTCGGCCCGCTGGGGACGGGGATCGTCTCGGGCCCCGGGGTGCCGGCCGGCGGCTGCACCCACGTCGACGACATGGACGACGGGACGGCCTGGACCGGCACGTGGGGGTTCTTGAACTGGGGCGGCACGCTGCCCGTGCCGCTCCCGCCCACCTGGGTGATGATCACCACCACGACGGCGATCACCGCCACGACACCGCCCACCCGGATGCCGATGCGCATCCGTTTCTTGCGCAGCTCGGCCGCGCGCTTCTCGGCCGCGCGGCGCTGGTTCTCGGTTCTGCGCTGCGCCTTCGACTGCTTCCCACTGGTCATTGGGGCGTCAGCGTAGCGAACCAGTCCCAGCGAAAGGCATCAACACGTTCGAGCGGCCCGGCCCACTGGGGCACCTCGCCACCGCCCCGCGTGCAGGCCGGGCCGAGCGCGGCCGCCGCCTGCCAGAGGTCGCCGTCGACGAACGCCACCGTCACGGTACGGTCGCCCGGTCGGTCGGCGAATTGCCAGGCACCGGCTACCCCGTGATGATCGACGAGGGCTGCGCCGTCGACGGGCGGTCCCACCACGACGTACACGCCCTGCGACGGGCGGAAGGGCACCGCCCCGGGCGACACGGCGACGCGCGGCGCGGCCCACTGCCCGGCAACCTCGAAGGGCCCCGAGAGAAGGGCCCGTCGTGCGGCGAAGAAGCGGTCCTCGGCGGCCAGCCGCTTCGCCAGAGCGAAGAACTCGGGCAGGCATCCCTCGTCCCGCATGAGGTAGAGCGTCATGTAGTGGAACGGCCCGAGGAGGGTGCCCGTCGCCGCCTCGGCATCGACGCAGCGCGGGGAGCGCACCCAGCGCTGGCCGAACGTGATGCCGTCGATCGTGAATTGCTCGGGCAGGTGGTCGAGCTGGTGCCAGGCGTTGTACGCCTCGTGGCCGGAGGGATCGGTGATTTCGGTGAACGAGAAGAACCCCAGCACGCAGTGAGAGTACCGCTCCAGGTGCAAGACTCTGGGCCGATGGCAGCTGGCGCGGCGTTCCTGTCCGGGGTGCGGGTGCTCGACCTCAGCATCTGGCGCCCTGGGCCCTACGCGACGTCGTTGCTGGTGGCCCTCGGGGCCGACGTGCTGAAGGTCGAGCCGCCGGGCGGCGACCCCATGCGCCACTACTCGGGGCTCTTCGACGCCGTGAACGCCGGCAAGCGCAGCATCGTCCTCGACCTCAAGACCGAGGACGGGCGCGCGCGGGCGCTGTCGCTGGCCGATCAGGCCGACGTCCTCGTGGAGGGCTTCAGCCCCGGCGTGTTGGCACGGCTCGGCTTGGACGACGCGACGATCCGGGTCCGCAATCCGGCCATCGTCTACTGCTCCATCTCCGGCTACGGGCAGGAAGGCTTCCGCTCCTCGCTCCCCGGGCACGACATCAACTACCAGGCGTGGGCGGGCTCGCTCATACCCGAGGGTGGCACCGCCACCCAGCCGCCGCTGCCGAGCGCCGACCTGGCGTCCGGACTGACCGCGTCATTCGGGATCTGCGCCGCCCTCATCGGGCGCGCCGTCAGCGGCCGCGGGGCCTACCTCGACGTCTCCATGACCGACGTGATGGCGACGTGGACGGGGAACGTCTCCGCTGGGTCGGCGAACCCGGGCGAGGCGGCGGTGACGCCCGGCTACGGCCTCTTCGCCACGGCCGACGGTGGGCAGGTGGCCCTCGGCGTGGTGAACGAGCAACACTTCTGGGACGCCCTGTGCGGCGAGCTCGGGCTCGGAGCACTCGTGGGGCTGGACTTCGAGGAGAGGACCCGGCGCGGCGCCGAGCTCCAGCACCTCGTCGGCGTCCAGGTCGCGGCCCGGGAGCGGGACCAGCTGATCGCCGAGCTCGTCGCCGCCGGTGTGCCCGTGGCACCAGTGCTGCATCGCAGCGAGATGCTGGCGAGCGCTCCGTTCCCCACCTTTCCGATCCGGCTGCCCCGGTCCGACGCCGTTCCGGCCGTACCGGCGCTCGACGAGCACCACGGGGAGGGCTTCTGCGGGTGCCCCTGACACCCGCCGGCCCGCGGCGACCCTGTTACGTTGCTGGCGATCCATTGACGTCATGACGCAGATCTCCGACCTCCTCACCGCCAACCAGGGATACGCCGCCGCGCGCGCCAACGTCGCCGATCCGCGCCCGGGGCGCCATCTCGCGGTCGTCACCTGCATGGACGCCCGCATCGACGTCTTCGCGGTGCTGGGACTCCACCTCGGGGAGGCACACGTGATCCGCAACGCGGGCGGGCGGGTCACCGACGACGTGCTGCGCAGCCTGGCTCTCTCGAGCGGGGTGCTCGGCGTGGACACCGCGGTGGTCATGCAGCACACCAAGTGCGGGCTGGCGGGCGTGAGCGACACCGAGCTGCGCGAGCTCACCGGGGCCGATCTGGGTTTCTTCCCCATCGACGACCATGCCGCCGCGCTACGTGAGGACGTGGACCTCCTGGCGCAGACGCCCTACCTGTCCCGCCTGCGGATCATCGCCGGCTTGATCTACGACGTCGAGAGCGGGGAGCTCGCCGACGTCGTCCGCTGGGAAAGGCCCGCCTGAGATCGACGGCCACCGGGTTCGACGCAGCGCCCCGACGGCCCTGGTCACCGCACTGTGAGCCGGACGCCCCGGCACCAGGGGCGTGGGGCACACGTCCGCCGTGTGGCCCGGGAGGACCCCGATGTACAGTTCTGCGACATCTTCGACCAGGTCGATGCCCATGCGGACGGTGCCCCGAGCAACGTGGTGAACCCGGACGTCTCGGCACACGCCCGGAGCCGACCCTAAGGAGCTGCAATGCCGGCCGACCACACCGCGTCCCACGGAGCCACCACCGGCGGTGGGCGACACCGGCGGCGGCGCCACCTCGTCGGCGCCGTCATCGGGTTCATGACACTGCTCCCGGGCCTGGTGCTGGTGGCGCCGGGCGTCGCCGCAGCGGCCTACCCGGACAACCCCGCCCAACCCGTCAACTTCGGGACGGCCGGCTTCTACGGACCCTCGGGCGGCCTGCAGCTGAACGCCCCCGCAGTCGGCATGGCCTCGACGGCGAGCGGGAACGGCTACTGGATCGTCGCCTCCGACGGTGGGATCTTCAACTACGGCGACGCCGGCTTCTTCGGGTCGGCCGGGGCGCTGCCCCTGAACAAGCCGATCGTCGGCATGGCCGCCACCAAGGATGGCGGCGGGTACTGGCTCGTCGCGTCCGACGGTGGGGTCTTCAACTACGGCGACGCGGGCTTCTTCGGGTCGGCCGGCAGCCTGCCGCTGAACGCCCCGATCGTGGGCATGGCGGCCACACCCGACGGCGGCGGCTACTGGCTCGTCGCCTCCGACGGCGGCATCTTCTCCTACGGCGACGCCACCTTCTACGGCTCGGCCGGCTCCATCCACCTGAACGAGCCCGTCGTCGGCATGGCGGCATCGTCGGGCGGGACCGGGTACTGGCTGGTCGCCTCCGACGGCGGCATCTTCAACTACGGGACGGCCCCGTTCCTCGGATCGATGGGCGGGACACCGCTCAACGCTCCCATCGTGGGCATGGCCGCGGGACCGGGCGGCTACTGGCTGGCCGCGGTGGACGGGGGCATCTTCAACTTCGGCACCCCCTTCCTCGGCTCGATGGGCGGGCAATCCAACTCCAACCCGATCCGGGCCATCGCGGCCAGGCCCGACGGTGGCGGGTACTGGCTGCTGCCCACCTCCGCCCCTCCGGCTCCCCCCACGCTCAGCCCCGGGGCGACCGGCGCGGCCGTCGCCTCGCTGCAGACGCAACTGCTCGCGCTCGGCTACTGGGTCGACACCACGGCCGGCACGTTCGACGACAGCACGGAGCAGGCCGTGTGGGCGTTGCAGAAGGCGGCCAACCTGTCCCGCGACGGCGTCGTCGGGCCGGCCACCTGGGCAGCGCTGGAGGCAGGGGTGGTCCCCCAGCCCCGCCCGGCCTCGGGCTACGAGATCCAGATCGACCTCGAGGACGACCTTCTCATGGTGGTGAACAACGGCCACCTGGTCTGGACGCTCAACACGTCGACCGGCGGCGGGTACACGTACACCCAAGACGGCGTGGTCAACATCGCCATCACCCCCTCAGGTGTCTTCCAGACGAACCGGGTCGTCGACGGGACCGTGACCGATTCGCTCGGCACCCTGTGGCGGCCACGATTCTTCTACGAGGGCTACGCCATCCACGGGGACTCGTCGGTGCCGCCCTACCCGGTGTCCCACGGTTGCGCGCGCATCAGCAACGAGGCCATCGACTGGGTATGGGCCAACAACATCGACCCGATCGGCACGACCGTCTGGGTCTACTGACCGCCTCCCGCTGCGGGTGGGCCGGCGCTCCTAGATGTCGTAGTAGAGCATGAACTCACGGGCGCCCGGGGCCTACCAGCACCTTCCGCTAAATCCGCCGCATGGACTGGACTTTCGGTCTCTTGATGTCTCGCGTCATCTTGCATCGTTTGACACTGTCCTGTGTCACGTTTGTGTCACGCCACCCGCGCCCGGCGGATCTCCCGCCGTTCCTTCGCGGTGAAGCCGGCCCACACGCCCTCGAGGTCCGGGTCGGCCATGGCGTACTGATAGCACTCGTCCCGCACCGGGCAACCGCCGCAGACGGCCCTAGCCCTCTCCAGGTTGTCGGGCGCCACGCTGAACCACGTCCGGGTCTCGCCCCGACACAAGGCACGCCCGTGCCACTCTGGACGCCCCAGGAAGTCCGCCAGGGTTGGCGGGACCGTATCGGCGTCCGGCACCATCATGAGCCAATGGAGCTCGGCCTCGTTCATCACTGACGAGGAGTACGGCGCCGCTGTTACGGACGGCCCGTGTGTATCAGGAGACATCCCCGCGAGGTCAGTACCTCGGACCCACTTAAGGCCGATTCGCACTCGGTTGGGGGAAGTGAGGTGGCCGGCCCTTAAACCCCGTTCCGCTCGGGGTTGGGCCGCGTCCGAGATCACGGCGGTCTACCGTCACCCCATGGAACGCATGCCCGAGCCGGGCGACCTCATATTGGCGTTCTCTCCGTTGCCGGGGCGGTGCTTCCGGATGGTCCAGTCGATCCAGCTGCAAGCCACCCATTGCCGCGGTGAACCGGCGTGGAAGGGAATCTGGACCGACCGCAAGGGCACCAGTTGGTATGTCGAGGCATGCCGGGGGCACGCTCCGAAACCTCGGGCATAGGGAGCCACTGAGTGTCGCCAGTGCGGGCCTATGACCGCCGCAGGCGTGCCACCTCGGCGTTGCACTCCCTACACCTACTGGTGAGTCCATCGGGCTTGCCCTTGTGTTTGCCGAAGGCATCGAGTGGCAGCACCCGAGTGCACCGAGGACACCATTTCATATCGGGGGGTACTTCTACGCGGGTCCGCTTGCCCAAGCTAGGCACTCGCACGACATCACCGTCGAGGCTGGCCGGACCGGGGAACGGGCGGCTGGGTTCCACGGTCACACCGTCCACCGATATGGCACCAGCCCCGTAGGCAAACCTGTCAGCGAGCAACTTGAAGTACTCCTCATCGGTGAGGATGCCCTTTGCGCGGTTGCGCGGTTGCGCGGTTGCGCGGGCCGCAGGCCGGGACGATGTTCGAGATGTCGTTGTCGCCCCCGCGGGCCAGGGGGATTCGGTGTTCACGTTGAAGATTGCCTCCGCCCTTCCCGCAGTAGTAGCGGCGGTTGTCCCACATCTCCCTGAGGAACCGCCACACCGTGGCGTCGAGTCCTAGCACCGGCTGGCGGTCCACAGGTGTCCGAAAACGGGGCAGTTTCGGCGGGACGACATCGGTCAGGATCACTCCGGGCCTACCGAGTTGGATAGTCCGCATCTGGCGCTTCGCGTGCCGCTTGGCGTCTTTGCGACGGCGGTGCTTCCGAGGACACAGGTGGTAACGGCCTACCGGGTCCCACAGGACGTCGTAGAAGACCTCATAAGGGCGGAAAATTCGGCGACCCCGCGACGAGAAGTATGGCGTCCACTTCTTCTTGCGGACGACCTTGATTTGCCACCGAAGGTCACACTTGTGACGGCGCAAATTCGGTCGTGCACCACAGACAACGCACGGGCCGAGCATTGCTGAACCGGGCCTTAGACCTCTGGCTCTTGGTCCTGTGGCGGGAACACCACACCTAGGTTAAGCGGACCGGGTCGTGTGTGTCACGAGCTTCGGGTCCCGGTCAGTCCGGGCCGGCCGCCGCGCGGGTCGACGAGTCGAATTACCCGCGACCGGCGCTCAAGTGTGAAGCTTCTCGAACTCGGCGATCTTTCGCCACTCTCCCCCAGCACGGACAAACCTCAGCGGCAGTCCAGTCAAGTCGTAACCCTGGTAGGACCGCGTGATTTCTATCTGGCGCTCTCTGTCATCGGGAATGCGAGCCGTGATCTCGGCAACCATCAGTTCCATTTCACGCAACGTCAGCGCGCGCGCCTCCTCGTAGCGTTCAGCGACAGCGAGGGCTGCCTGTGATCGAACTTCGTGGCTTGCGTCTCCAAGTGTCTCGATGAACGACCGAGCGCCCTCGTCGGCAGCCTCGGCATGGGCGGCTCTCGCGTCTTGAGCTTCAAGGAAGCTCCGCATCGCAGCTTCGGATTCCGGGGTGTGAACGCTCTTCGCGGTGCTTGGCTCGAACATCTTCGCGAAGTCATCGCTTTGCGATTTTCGGTGAAACAGCACCATGCTCAATCGTACCAACCAACCTCTCTCATGGCGCGGAGGGGGGCGACCCCTGGGGCTACTAAGTCACAACTTCTCGCAACTATCGGGTCACGACAGTCGTTTCGAGAAGAAATGTTCGCCATATCCGAATGGCGTGCCCTCCGCGTACCCGATCTCTTCGTAACCGAGGTGTCGATAGAAGTCAGGGGCTTGAAAGGTGTGCGTGTTCACCCGGAGTGCGCGACAACCTCGGCTCCGCGCCTCTGCCTCGAACGCCGCCATGAGTCCGGTTCCATGACCCCTGCCCCGCAATGACGCTCTCACCCAGAGCCACTCGATCATCGCGTAGCCACCCCAGCTGAAGCCATCGATGCCCGCGTCGAGCTCACCTTCGTCATTTCGGAGAAAGCAGCTAAGGGATCGGTACTCCTCGTACCCGGTCGCAGCAATGTTGAAGGCCACCAATCGCTCACGCAGCTGAGATACCGCCGCCTCGTCATGGACATCCGTGATTTCGAGTTCGGCCATCGCGCCATGCTGTCAGATCGGGTCTGTCAGCAACGCCAATGAGCGCATGGGCAGACGCCCAGCTGTCTCACCTTCCCGGCGATCGGGGACAGTTTGGCGTGGAGTTGAAGCCCGCTACAGGCGACCCGATGGAAATGGGTCGCGGCGAGCGATCCTTACCCGAAGGGGACAGTCACCGGCCCGGGAACCGGTCGGTAAACCGCAAAGAAGTCACGGTCATCGGGGACGAGGTAGCGGTCGGGCGACTGGTTCGGGTTGGGCCCAACCATCGTGGGGTTGAGACCCGGGGGGTTGTACGTGTTGAGCGTGTGCCATTCAGGGTTGATGTCGAACTCCATTGCCCGCACCGCTCCGACGTGCTGAAGGATCTGCGCGATGCTGACCACTGTCTGATAATCCGCGGCAACGTAAATGAGGTTGCCTCGAGCATCGATGCCAACGCCAGTGCGCCAAACTCGGGTAATCCCGCCGAGCGTGTATCCCCACTGCGGGCTGTCCGGATTCGTGTCCAACGTGGGATTCAGCTGACTGTTCCAGACGATCGGAGCCAGGCTCTGTCGGGCCCATGCGACACCCGGGCCTGGGTTCGGCCCCCCGTTCCAATCCACGATGTCGACGCGACCATCCGTGTACCCAATGAGCGTCGCGTTGCCGTCCTTCAGCGGCTCGTTCGTCTGGCCGTTGTCGGCCGACCCGTTGTCGCCGTCGACATAGGTGAAGCCGCCGTTGAAGGTCGCAAGGAGACGAGAACGCTGGCTGTAGGGGACCATCGTGGGCCCTCGCACAGCCGCATTCGGCGGCTCATAGCGGCCCGGGTAATACGCGAGCTCGGTACGTGTGTGGTCAAACCAGGCGACGTAGGCCACGATCTGTGGGTAGTTGGGGTCGGGACGATACGTCGTTACCAACACGGGTGCACCACCATCGATCGATGGTCCGGTCGGCTGCCAGATCCCCTCGCCCGGAAGCGGGTTGGAGAATATCGGAGTGATCGCCGGCGGCCATGCTGTCGTCACTGGGGCCGCGGTGTGCTTTACTCCCACCTTCGGCAGGCTCTTCAGTTGAGGCCCGCCTTTTTGGGGCGCTTGGTTGCTGTAGTACACCTGCTCGACGTGGTCGGCGACCCAGTTGCCTATGCCAAAGGGGACGTTGTACCTCACCCATTCAACGCTGTTCACTTGCCATGAGAGGCTCGTGGGCCGCAGCATCCAGACCGAATAGGAGACGGTCGCCCACAACAGCACGACGACGAGCGGTGCCACGATCAATGCGCACACGAGTCTGCCCCGCCGACTGAGTCTCCGCCGCCGCTTTCGTCTGCGCGCAGGGTCGCGGACTTGCGCTTCGATATCTGGATCCTCAGAAGATGTCACCAGATCGGTTCAAGCGCCGGGAACGGAAGTGTCGTCTGCGAATTGGCGGTCGGGCGCCACGCCAGAACCCTAGCGGTCGCCTTGCCATGCCCCTTGGAGCCATTCCTACGCCCATGGCATGATTCCGTGCCGGATCGTCACCCTTTCGACGGAGTCGACGGTGGTGAACCAACCGGCTCCCGCGGTCCAAGCTCGATTTCGGTGGCCCTCGATGCCAGTCCTGAGCTACTGCTGAGTGGGTTGGCCTCCGGATGAGAACTCGGTCACGGATCGCCTCCAGGTAAACGAAGGTGTCGAGGTACGCAGGGAGGGCTACGCGTCACCTCTCATTCTGTGAAGAGAGAGCCGACTCCGTCCGGGGTTCATGCCACAACGCCGCAGATCCGGCGTCACTGGTAGGGGGCAGTCGGTCGTCATCGGGTCACAGGGTCATGCATACGCAGCACATCACCTTGCCGCAGCCGGTCGTCCATGCCCAGCAGGGTCAACAAAGCCACAAACCTGGGATTGGCAGAGTCCTCTGTCGTCCCAACCCCATTGACGAATCCTCCTCCAATGTCAGCTCCATGCCGGGTGACCATGAAGAATCCACCTAGGAAGAAGGCGACACTCCCAGCGGTGAGTCGTCCGGCAACCACCACCTCACGTGCGCCAACCACCACCTCACGTGCGCCCTCCTCTTGATCGAGGATCTCATGGACCTGAAAGACCCAGTTCTGTACGGCCGAGAGGGCCTCGCGTGCGGCGTCGGTAATGAGCCACCGGTCCTGGGGGGTACGGTCGATCCAGCCAAGA
>CAYWDQ010000011.1:0-42429 GCA_964457065.1 uncultured Acidimicrobiaceae bacterium
GGATGGTGTGCCCACGGATGTCGTAGCCGTATTTGCAGTCGTTGAGGAGGGCCACCCCGTAGCCGGGCTCACTCAAATCCGCCCATCGGTGGCCGCACACCTCGAAGCGCGCCTCGTCCCAGCTTGTGTTGGCCACGGTCGGCCGTTCGAGATGGCCATGTTGGATCTCGTAGGTGGCGCGCGTGGAGCGGACCGCGACGGGGAAACCCACCTTCAGGAATTGGTGTCGTTCGTGCCATTCCACGTCTGTGTGGAACTCGAGCCGCCGCTTCCCAGCGGATAGGCGCATGGTCTGGGTAATGCTCGAGGACCCGAAGGATCGGGTGAACCGGACCCCGCTCCGAAGAGGATGGCGCTCCACCACCTCGATCGAGTCCACGGCTACCAGGTCGGTGACGTGGTCGAGATAGCTGCGGTCGACATCCCAGGCGTCGAAGGCCATTGGATGGTCGTCGTGGAGCTGGAACAGGTTGCCGCGCTCGTCGTCGGCCAGCACCTGACGGTCGGCGACGAGGTCCCGCACCGAGGTCAGCAGGCCGTCACCATCCCAGTCCACCCGAAGGAGCCCGTTGTCCAGCCAGCCCTCGCCGATGGCCACCTGCTCTAGGCCGACCGACCGGTCGGGCGGCACCATGGACCAGCCGCACGCCGGTGCCGACACCAGGGCGAGCGAACCATCGGGCATTTCGACCACCTCGGTCCGGTCGGTGGACGACGGGTTGAACGCCACCATGCCCCCGGCTCCGTCTCTCCCGGCTACGACGGACTGAGCCTCGTCGATGACCGAGGCAGCGATGGCGAGCACCTCGGCCTGCTCACGCGCCGTGTCTTCGTAGACCCAGTGGATGCTGGAGCCGGGGAGGATGTCGTGGAACTGATGGAGCAGGAGTATCTTCCACGCCCGGTCGAGGTCGGGACGCCTGTCGAGTGAGGCCGCCACCGACCACAGCTCGGCGGAACGGAGGCCTTCCTCGGCGCGGCGGTTGGCCAGCTTGACCTCGGCGTGCGTGGTCAGCGTGGCCCGGTGCGCTTCGAGGTAGAGCTCACCGACCCAGACGGGGAGGTCGTCGGCCTCGTGTCGCAACTGATCGAGGAAACGTCCGACGCTGCCGATCTCCGCTTTGGGCAGGCCATCGAGATCGGTCATGCGCCGGAAGCGCTCGACCATGGTGCGGTTCGGGCCACCTCCCCCGTCGCCGTAGCCGAAAGGGTAAAGGTTGAGTGCGGTGCCATCAGGCCCCACACCCCGGTCCTCACCAGCGGCAACCTCACCAGCGGAGAAGTCGCCGTTGTATGTGTTGGCCGGTGGGAAGTGGGCCAGCAGGCGGCTGCCGTCCTGGCCCTCCCACCAGAAGGAGGTGTGCGGAAAGCGGTTGGTGTCGTTCCAGGACATCTTCTGGGTGATGAATGAGGTGACGCCGGCACCACGAGCGATCTGTGGCAGGGCTGCGGAGTAACCGAAGACGTCCGGAATCCACAGTTCATGCGTCTCGACTCCGAACTCCTCGGCGAAGAATCGCTTTCCGTGGACCAACTGGCGCACCAGGGATTCGCCAGATGGGACATTGGTGTCCGGCTCGACCCACATGCCTCCGACCGGCTCCCACCTTTCCAATCGGACCTGTTCCGCGATCTGCTCGAACAGGTCGGGGTATTCGTCTTTCATCCACTTGTACTGCACGGCCTGGCTGCACACGAAGTGGTGCTCGGGGTAGCGCTCGAGCAAGCGCAGCTGGTTGGAGAATGTCCTGGCGCATTTGCGCCTCGTCTCGCGTAGCGGCCACAGCCAGGCGCAGTCGATGTGGGCATGACCCACCGCCACGACGATGTTGGCCGAGGAAGTGGGCCGGTCGAGAAGCGGGGCCAGCACGTCCCGGGCCGGGACCACCGAGGCTGAGACGTTCTCGGGGTCGATGATGGCCCGTGTCTTGTCCAGCGCCAGATTGATCTCCTCGGATCGGTCGGGGCGCAGTTCGGCCAGTCCGACCAGGATCTGCATGTCGAGCAGGAGTCCCTCGACGGAGCGGTCGGCCACGGCCAACTCGGCCGCCTCGAGGGTATAGAGCGGTGTGCCCCCGTACTCGGGCATGAGCAGGGGCCAGTCGGCCAAGTGCCACGGCGGGATCGGATTCGCCGCGGCCTCGACGAAGAACTCCACCGGCTCACCCCCGCGAGCCTCGGGGGTGAGCACGAACTCGCGGTGCCGGTGGTGGAGTCCCTGGACGGGTCGGAGCCCGGTGTCCCAGATCTGGCCCTCGGCCGTGAAGCCGACCATCTGGTCGCCGCCAAGGTGGATGAGGGCCACGACTTCAGCCCCGGCCCACGAGTCCGGGATCGATCCCCGGAGCCGGAACCACGTGGTATCCCACATCCCTCCCCAGGCGTCGCCCACTTCGAACGGAGTGAACGGTCGCCCAACGGCATCCGTGGCCGGAATTGGCTCGCCGTGCAGGTGGTGGGCCGACACCTCCAGTGGGGCACGCCACCCGTAGATCGCCGGGCGCACGACTGTCTTCAAGAACTGCCGAAGCGAGGCGGGATCGTCGGCCATCGGCCCCAGTCTGGCAGCCGTGTCGCGTCCCGGGCACGCCAAGTGGGCATGCCCGGCCGAGGCACGGCTATGCCCGTGGGAACGGGACCAAGGGTGATGTGCTCAGCCACGAAGGGTCGACGGTGTACGCCTCGACCAACCACCGCGCGCCGCGTCGGGGCGCAGCTGCCCGTGCCGGCGGGTACAACGTGATCGTCTCGGAGTCGTGTGGCCCCAGCTCAGCGAGGCCCCGCTCCGAGGGCGCCCAGAATCCCTCGTAGTTCTGACTGGTCGCCGTGTTCACGAGGAAGTGAGGCTCGAGTCTATCGGGCGTCCGGTTGACTACCGAGACCGTCACCGCATCCAGCTCTGTTCCGGCGTGGGACGTGATGATGCTGCGCACCGACAGCTGCAGGGGCGGCCCGATGAAGGCCATGGAGGACGCGATGACGACGCCGACGAACGAGACGGCAACCACCAGCACCGACGGGCGCGCAAGCAGATGATCTCTCCACGCGGTGCGATCCTCGGACGGATCCGGGGGCACGCCGTCCACAGAGAGTGCTGCGACGAGAGCAACCGGAATGAGGTCGACGAGGTAGCTCGACAGACTGCGCGGCGAAAAGAAGAATGGGATCGTCAGGAGCAAGGGCCAGATCCGCTTCAACTGCGGGTACCAAGCGACGAGAGACGCGACGACGCCGACCATGGCCAGAGCTCCTGCCAGGCTGAGGAACTCCAGATCCACGCCACCCGTCAGACCGTGGGTAGCCAGCGTGACGAGCCCCTGGCCATCGGCGACCAGCCCCCCGGTCAAGGGAATGACCGTGCCGTGCAACCATGCCCCCGGATGCCATGCGAGAAAAGGGAGATTCACGCCAACGAACACGGCGAAAACCGTCAGCAGGTAGCGCACACTCAAACGAATTGGAGCCGCCCCCCGCCGACGCGCTTCGAGGAAGATAGCGGTGACCAACATGGGGACCGCGAACCAGGGGGTCTGCTTGATGGCGCATGCGACTCCCAGCGAAATTGGTCCGATCCATCGCGCCAGTCCTGGCTCGCTGGTGCGGCCGTACCTGTCCCAACGCCAGACGGCCACCACAAGGAACGGCAGGAACATCGCATCGGTGCCTCCCGATGAGAACGAACCCAAGAAGAACGGCGTCAAGCCGAGCAACGCAACGAGCCACCGCAGTGATGCGGGGACAAGCGCGAACAAAAGCACGATCGTGGCAAGCCAGGCCACGAAGTCCGTCCAGTCGACGGCCATATGCACGCCCAACGCCGTGGCCGGGAGGCTCAGCAGGAACGACCCCGCGGGGTAAGAGAATTGGGTGACGTGACCACCATCGACGGTGTACGTCCAAAATCGGGACGGAACGCTCAGCAAATGAGCGACGCTGGACATGGATGCCACATACGGGTCGGCGCCATGCGCCAGTGCACGTGCTGCCACCTGGTCGAATGCCGCGGCGTCCGTGCTATAAAACGAGCGCGAGCTGATCTTGATCGACTGGGGAAACAGCGCCGACACGATCACTGCTCCGAGAGTGATTCCCTGGAAGAGGCGTGAGCGAGGGTTTCCGACCAGCCAGCACGACGCAATACCGACGAGGCCGCCCGCGATCATCAACGGAGCGAGGGCGATGACCGCGGGTGACCACCACCAGAAGCCCCAGAGGTTGACACCGCCGGTGACGACAGCCAACCACACGAGACTCCACGCTCCTCTCTCGGCGAGGAGCGTGCGGCCGTAGAGCCGCGACGCGGGTCGTGCAAGTTCCGGATCGACGCGAGAAGCCTCGGCCGGGCCGGCGCCGGGAGCGGTCAGCACTCGTCAAGTATGGCCAGGCAGGGGAGGTCGAGCCAGGCGCGTTGGGTAGCGTTGGGGTCGTGCTCCATGACCGCGATCTGCCAGAAGGGCAGCTCAGCTCTTCATTTCGGTGAACGTCACCGGAACGAGGGCCGCTTTGGCCACGCGCCTTCCGGGTCTCGATGGCCACGGCCCTTCCTCAGCGGATGGCCCGGTCCGCGGGCACCGTGGATCTCGTCTGGTCGTTCTGGCGACTGTCGTAGGCGGCTACCTCGTCCTGGTGGCGATCTTCTATGTGTCGGCGCGCCACGCGTTCGCCGGAGACTCGGACGGGGCCACCGTCGTGCTGCAGGGACAGGCCATGGGTGCCGGCAATCTGACACTCCACGGCTGGGCGCTCTCGCTCGACTCCTTTTGGACGGTGGATGCCGTCGTGTACACGCTGGTGGAGCTGGTGACGGGCGTGCGCGGCAGTCTGCTGTTCCTGGTCCCTTCGATGATCGCCGCAGGTGTCGTGGTCCTGGGCGCACTGTTGGCGCGCGAGGGTCGTAGAGGGATCGCTGCCCTGGCATCGGTGGCAACGGTCGTGATCGTCCTGGGGCTCCCGAGCCACACGCTGGCCAACGTCTTCCTCCGTGGGCCTCTGCACGTTGGTACGGCGTTGCTGTGCCTCGGCGCATTTGCGGGGCTTCGTTCGGGTCGCTTCGGATGGGGTTGGATCGCTGCGGTTCTTTGCCTGGCGGCCGGCGTCCTCGGTGATTTCCAGACGGCGGTGCTAGGCATCGGTTCGGTGTGTGCAGCCGGCTTCGTTGCCATGCTGCGAACACGCGACTGGCGTTCGGGCGCACCCGAGGTGACTGGAGCCGTGGGTGGTTTGATCCTTGCCGCAGTGGTTCGAATGGTGTTGGACCTGGTGGGTACGTTCTCTGTGAACACCGGCCATCCACGGGCCTCTGGGTCGCAGATGATCACCAACCTCCACTACCTCCCGTCGTGGGGCGCCAACATGCTCGGCGTCGGAGGTGGACAGCTCGGCAACGGCGGCGTGCCCGTGGCGCTCGAGGCAGCCCACCTCATCGGCCTATTTGCTGTGGCCGGCGGAATCATCGCGGGCGCCGTGGCAATGGTCGGCGGGGCAATTCGTGGGCCGGTGTCGCCGGTGGAGTCGAGCGCGGCATGGAGGCTCGAGGACCTCCTCGTCCTGGCCGTGATCGCCGACCTGGTCGTCTTCATTGTGCTCACGACCTCGGACGATCCCGGCTTCCTGCGCTATCTGACCGCAGCGGTCATCTTCGGAGCTGTCCTCGCGGGTCGCTGGGTGGGTCGCCTCGCGGCGTCGGTCCCGTCGGCGCCGCTCGTGAGGAGGAGTGCAGCAGCCGTCTGCCTTGTCGTCGTCGCCGCCGTCGCCGCGGCCTTCGGGTTCACCCTCAGCGGTCCGATGCCCACGCAATCATTCGCCCAGCTCGACAAGTTCCTCGAAGCTCGCCAACTCGATGTGGGGATTGGCGATTACTGGAGTGCCTCCATCACGACGGTCGCGAGCGGCGGTGTCGTGACCGTGCGTCCCGTCATCAGCACACCTGACGGGCGCGTGGTGCGCTACCAGCGACAGTCCGCTGCGACCTGGTACACGAATCAACCGTTCGAATTTCTCGTCTACAACACCGCGAGGCCGTGGGGGGGTATCGACGCCATCACGGCTTCGTCGACGTTCGGCCAAGTAGGCAGGACCTACGTGGTCGGCCCATACCGGGTGCTGGTCTGGCGGCATCCGCTCTACGTGCCGGGCACGCGAAGATCCACCTAGGACGTGGCGATTGCGGACACCGGGGCGACCAGGTGACTCGCGCCGGGTGCGCCGAGGAAGGTCGCGTCGCCGTATGAGTACACGGCGCCGTTCGCTCCGGCCAGCCAGTACCCCGAACCCGTCGGCGTCGATGCAATGGCGACGACCGGTGGTTGCCCGGTGATGCCCTGACCCGGCACGGAGCCGAAGTAGGAGGCGTCGCCATAGGTGAACACACCGCCGTCGGAGCCCCCCAGCCAGTAGCCCTGGCCGTCGGGCGTCGCCGCCATGCTCGTCACCGGGGCGTTGAGCCGGGTCCCGCCGGCGGAGCCGTAGAAGGACGCACCCCCAAAGCTGAAAACGCCACCGTCGGAGGCGGCGAGCCAGTAGCCGCCGTGGTCAGTGGCAGCCATGGCAACGACGGGGGCGTTGAGATGCGTGCCGCCCATGGAGCCGTGGAAGCCGGCGTCGCCGAACGCGAAGACCCCGCCATCGGCGGCAACCAGCCAGTAGCCGCGACCGTTGCGGGTCGGGGCAATGCCAACGATCGGCGCGTCGAGGTGCTGGCCTCCCATGGAGCCCTCGAAGGGCGCGTCGCCGAAGGCGAAGACCCCGCCGTCACTGGCGACCAGCCAGTAGCCCCCCTGGCCGGCGGGCAAGGTGGCGACGCCGACGATCGGAGCATTGAGGTGCTGGCCTCCCATGGAGCCCTCGAAGGGCGCGGTGCCGTAGACGAACACGCCGCCGTCCCGTGCCGCGAGCACGGTGCCCTGGCTTGACGCCGGAGGGAAGGTCAACTGTGCGACGAAGGAACGCAGCCCGGGGTCACCGTTGCCGTTGGGATCGGTCAAGGAGCTGCCGTCAGCCAGGCAACCGACGCTCGGTACGCAGCTGACGGAATTGAAAAAGCTGAGGGCAGTCACCGTGGGGCTGGGTTGCACCGACCAGGACGACCCGTTCCAGAAGTCCACCACGCTCTGCAGCTGTGTGCCCGAGCCGCCGTTGTTGAACGATCCCGTGGAACCGACGGCCCAGCACTGCACCGCGCTGACGCAGGAGATGCCGGCCAGCAAGCCCGGCGCCGTGGAGCCCGGTACCGACGCCGACACATCGGTCCACGTGCCACCGTCCCAGTGCTCCATGAGGATTCCCGAGGCGTTCCCAGTGTCGTCGGTCGTCGCGCCCGAGGCCCAGCAGTCGGCGTCACCGACGCATTGAAGGCCGCTCAGGTAGCCGCCGTTGGGCAGTGGCTCGGTCGCGCTCGGCACGATCGACCAGGCCGATCCGTCCCAGTGCTCGATGAGGCCCTGATCGCCGACGGCGCCAGGGAAGACCGGTAGGAAGCCCGACATCTGTGACATGGGACCGGCGTTGCCGACGGCCCAGCAGTTGCCGGCCGAGAGGCACTGCACGCTGAGCAGTTGGTCGAAGGCCTGACCGGTGGCCGCACCGGGGACGATGGTCCAACTGGATCCGTTCCACTGTTCGACGACATCGGTGAGATTCTTCCCATTCACGTCTGTCGCGTAGCCGACCGCCATGCAACTCGACGCCGACGCGCAGCTCACACTCGAGAGGATGGCGCCCATCACGCCGGGACCGCTCGGGGTGGGGCTCGGCACCACCGACCAGGACGTGCCGTTCCACTGTTCGATGAGCGTGCCGGTCGGGTTCCCGCTGCCTCCCGCGACCACGGCGCCGACGGCCCAACAGTCGGAGCCGTTGACGCAGGTGGCGTCGAAGAACCCACCGCCCTCCCCGCCCGGCAACGGCATCGGGACGAGCCTCCACGTCGTGCCGTTCCAGGCCTCCACGAGTGGGCTGACTGACGACGGGCCGCCGCCGCCGAGGCCCACCAAGGAGATGCCCACAGCCCAACACTGGAGCGCGTTGGCGCAGGTCGAGCCGAGCAGGACATCATCCGCGCCGGTTCCCGGCACCGTGGCCACGTACCACCCAGACGTCGCAGCCTCCGCCGTCTGCGTCGATACGACGCCGGCGCCGCCAAGCAACGCGGCGACGATGAGGACGACGGTCGAGAGCGCAACGGCGCGGCGCTGCATGTGCCGGATACGTGGCGGAAGATTCACACTCCGTTCCATCTCACTATCGTTGCACTGAGTCCCAGGGCGAGGGCGGATAGCCGTTGGTATCGGGGCACGGCCTGACCTCGTCAATGGGTCTGGGATCCCCGGTCTGGGCTGGGGATGTCCACTTATGGACGATCCAAAACGGCCCATACCGTCGTGTCCCGGCCCCTTGGTCCGTCGTGAAGGGACCCACCGAGCGCTCCCCTACTCCCCGATCCCGTAAAGAAAGTCGTCCAGCGTTCTCCAGCCGTCCTCAGTGATCAGCCCCCCGCCGGGGTGCCGCGCCACGACCACGGCCACCCCGTCCGGGTCGCGGCCCACCACTGCAGTCCACTCGCTGTGATCACGCCGGCTGATAAGGAGTCTTCGGGAGTCGAACTCGCTCGAGATCCGCGCCATTTGATCGGCTGACTCGACCTCCAATATGAAGGCTCGCAGACCGATGTGTCCAGCTCCTCCGACTACGCGGCTCCCGAGCGCTCGCAACACGATGACCTGAGTCCGGTCGCTCCCTGGAGCACTCACTGCGGCCAATTGCTCCTTTTGGGACAGCAGCGTAAATCCGAGCACCTCACGATAGAAGTCAATCGATCGATTGAGATCAGCCACATTCATCACGACACCCTGAAAGTTCATCCTTTGCTCCAAGTCTCAATAGAGCGGAGGCACCGTGCAAAGCCCCGTATAGCCACGCTGCACCCACTATCCAGAGTCGCACGGGTCTGGCGGTTCACGAGTCAACCCTATGTAGGGACGACCGTCAACGACGCACGCCCCCTGCGTTCCACGACCTCCGCGGCGATCCCCCGTGGCTCTCCGTTCTCGGGACTCTCATGGCGAGCGCTGTTCCCTTCCCTCCCGCTGAAGTTGTGGGTACGCTCAATATCCCCGGCCCATAGCTCGGATCTCCGACCACGATGGGCGGGACCCGACGTTTCACCGGACTGCCAGATACCGTCCCGCGGATGTAGGGGCGAAGGAGCCCACATGAGCACGACCCCCATAGGCGACTATGCGCTCCTTTCGGATCGCCACAGCGCTGCTTTGGTGAGCCGGGACGGGTCGATTGACTGGCTGTGCTTCCCACGCTTCGACAGCCCGTCGGTCCTCGGTCGCCTCCTCGATGACGAAGCTGGCCACTGGTCGATCCGGGCTACGAACGCCACACAAGTGACTCGGCGCTACCTGGACCGCACCATGGTGTTGGAGACCACCTTCCGCACGCCGACAGGCACGGTCGCCATCACCGACGCCTTGGCCATGGGCGAGGGCAACAGGGGGCATCAGCTCGGCAACGGAGCGCCCCATCTTCTGCTGCGCCGAGCGACGTGCCTTGAAGGACGGGTCGAGTTGTCCCTGGAGTACGTCCCGCGCCCTGAGTACGGGCTGGTCCATCCCCTGTTCGATCCTGTCGACGGCGGAGTGGCCGCATTCGGGGGCGCCGACGTGCTGGTCCTCTCTTCTCCGGTGGCCCTGACCGTCGACCAGTCGGCAATCTCGGGCCAGATCCGGCTTCATCGCGGCGAGAGCGCTGGCTTCGCGCTCCACCACGCCAAGCGCGCCGAGACGGGCACGGCCAGCGTCTGGAGTCAGTCCGACATCGGCGCCCGGTTGGACGACACCGTCTCGGCGTGGGAGTCGTGGTCGGAGCTCCACCAAGCCTACGTGGGTCCGTGGCGAGACCTGGTGCACCACAGCGGGCGGGTGCTCCAGGCACTGTCCTTCGCGCCCACCGGTGCGATCTGCGCGGCGGCCACCACGTCGCTGCCGGAGGCGGTGGGCGGCGCCCGAAACTGGGACTACCGCTACACCTGGGTCCGGGACGCTTCCTTCACGATCGAGGCGCTGTGGGTGGCCGCCTGCCCTGACGAAGCCAACGAATTCTTCGATTACGTGACCACCTCCGCGGCCGGCTCGCTCGACCAGGGCGGCGACCTGCAGATCATGTTTGGCATCGGCGGCGAACGGGACCTGACCGAGCGGGAGCTGCCGCACTTGGAGGGCTGGCGACACTCTGTCCCCGTTCGGGTCGGCAACGGTGCCTGGAACCAGCGCCAGCTTGACGTCTACGGCGAATTGCTCAGCGCCGTGTACCGCCTCTCCGACCACCTGTTCGACGACGCCTCTCGGCGGGTTGGGCCGATGGCCGACCCCGACAAGTGGGGTGCGCCCCCCGATCTGGCACCAGTCACACGACGGTTCTTCGTCCAACTGGCTGACACCGCCGCCCGGCGCTGGCAGGAAAAAGACCAAGGAATCTGGGAGGTTCGTGGCGAGCCCCGCGACTTCTTGTACTCCAAGCTGATGTGCTGGGCGGCCCTCGACAGGGCGGTGGCCTTGGCCGACAAGCTCGACGCCTCCAACCGAGTCGGGGCATGGAGGAAGACCCAAGACCAGATCCGTGAGGCGATCCTGACCAAAGGCTGGAGCGACCGGGCCAACGCCTTCACCCAGTCCTTCGGCTCGGACGAGCTTGACGCCTCCAGCCTGATGCTGCCCCTGGTGGGGTTCCTGCCCGCGGACGATCCCAAAGTGCTGGCCACAATCGACGCAACCGAAGAGCGTCTCACCGACGAGCGGGGACTCGTGTACCGCTACCGGTCCCACGACGGGCTCGAGGGCGAGGAAGGCACATTCCTTCTGTGCACCTTCTGGCTGGCCCAGGCGCTGGCCCGGGCCGGAGAGCCAACTCGGGCCCGCACCGTCTTCGAACGCGCCGCCACCTTCGTCAACGACGTCGGCCTGCTCGCTGAAGAGGTCGATCCCGCCAGTGGAGAGCTCTTGGGCAACTTCCCCCAAGCCTTCAGCCACATCGGGCTCGTCAACGCGGCCTGGGCCATTTCTGAGATCGAACTCCAGCAGACGCCACAGGCTGAAAGCAACCCCGGCACATCGGGTCCGCCGGATCGAGCCCCGGGCTGATGGCGGGAGCGCCATCAGCGTCCCGGTCCATCTCGAGCCTCGCAGTCGGCCCCGATCGCGACCGGACAGTTCCTCGGTCCGAAAAGGCCGCCACAATCTGCAATTGACCGCCACCTGCTCAGACAGCAGGCCCTGGACTTCGACGAGGAGCCGCGCGAAGGTGATGCGGTGACCCGGCTCCGGTGGGCGGGGCAGTGACCATCGGCCCGACGGAGAGGAGCATGGTGGACGAACAGTCCGAGCGAAACGGTCAGGCCAGCGCCGGGGCGAGCACATGAGCAGCTATGACGTCATCGTCCTGGGCGCCGGCTCACCGGGCGAGCACTGCGCAGGCGAGTTGGCCGACGGTGGACTGCGCGTCGCAGTCGTCGAACGCCAGCTGGTCGGCGGCGAGTGCTCCTATTGGGCGTGCATCCCTTCCAAGACGCTGCTGCGCCCCGGGGAGGCGGCCCAGGAGGCACGCGAAGCGGCGGCCAGCGCCCAAGTCGATGTCGAGGCGGCCCTGGCATATCGCGATTTCATGGTCTCGAACTACTCCGACGCCGGCCAGGAGCGCTGGTTGGCGGACAAGGGCATCGACCTGCTGCGCGGCACCGGCCGGCTGGCCGGGGTGGGTGTGGTCGAAGTGGACGGTGTGCCCCACAGCGCGGGACACATTGTCGTGGCGACCGGCTCGGATCCGGTCGTGCCACCGGTCCCGGGCCTGGCCGACCTGAAGGGTGTCTGGACCAACCGCGAGGTGACCGGCATGAAGGCCGTGCCACGGCGCCTGCTGATACTGGGCGGTGGGCCCGTCGGCGTCGAGATGGCCCAGGCGGTGCGCCGTCTGGGCGGCGAGGTGGCCCTGGTCGAAGCGGCGGGACGTGTGCTCGCCCATGAGCCGGCACCGTTGGGCGAGGCGCTGGGCGAGGTGCTTCGCGGCGACGGCGTCGAACTGATGTTGGGCGTCCAGGCGACGGCGGCCCGACGCGACGCCGAGGACTACGTCCTCGCACTCGGTGACGGCCGCGAGGTGCGCGGCGACCGCTTGCTCGTTGCCACGGGCCGCCGCCCCCGCGTGGACGGGATCGGCCTCGACACAGTCGGCGTGCACGCCGACCGGCACGGCATTCCGGTCGACACCCACTTGCGCGCCGGCGACCGTCTGTGGGCCATTGGCGACGTCACGGGCGTGCGCCTGCTGACCCACGTAGGGAAGTACCAGGGCGAAGTCGTCGCCGCGAACATCCTCGGCGAACCCCGAGAGGCCAACTACGAGGCGATTCCCGACGTCGTGTACACGGACCCCCAAGCGGCGTCGGTGGGCGCCGCAGAGGCCCCCTTTAGCGCCACCACCCCACTCTCCGAGGTGGCCAAGACCGCGACGTACACCCACGACTACGCACAATCCAACGGCTTCTTGACCCTTCTCAGCGACGGTGACCGGTTGACCGGCGCGTACGCCTTGGGCCCCGAGGCGGGTGAGTGGATCCAGCAGGCCACGTTGGCGATCCGTGCCCGCGTGCCGCTCCAAGTGCTGCGCGACACGATCCAGCCCTTCCCCACCTTCTCCGAGATCTATGTCGCCGCGCTCAAGGCGCTGCGCGGCCAGATCACGGCATCTGGCCAACCGGCCCAGGGGGGATAGCCCTGAAGGAACGGCCTGCCATCGCGTCTCCGGTCCGTCATACGACGACGTAGTCGGTGCAGTCCCATTCCGGCTGAACGGCCGAATGGTCATTCGGCCCTAGTCGGCACATCTGGTAATCCGTAGCCTCGGACGTGGAGAACCCGGTCGTTCGCGGTCATGCGCATGAGCGGTCTCTCGAGTCGCAAGGCGCTGCTCGGACTACCCGCTACAGGAGGTCCGTCATGAAGGCACTGGTCTACAAGGGTCCTGGCAAGAAGGCCTGGGATGAGATGCCCGATCCGAAGATCGAACAGCCGACCGACGTGATCGTAAAGATGGTCGCCACGACCATATGCGGCACCGACCTCCACATCCTCAAGGGCGACGTCCCCGAGGTCGAAGTCGGCCGGATATTGGGGCATGAGGGGATCGGCGTGATCACCGAGGTAGGCGAAGGAGTCACTCAACTGACCGTCGGCGATCGAGTCATCCTGGCGTGCGTCAGTTCCTGTGGGAAATGCTCGAATTGTCGCAAGGGCCTCTACAGCCACTGTCTCGACCCTGAGGGCATAGCCGGAATCGGGTGGATCTTCGGCTACATGATCGACGGGACCCAAGCCGAATACGTTCGGGTCCCCTTCGCCGAGAACTCGGTCTACAAGGTCCCCCAAGGCATGACTGATGCCGAAGGCATCCTGCTCTCGGACATCCTGCCCACCGGCTTCGAGATCGGCGTGCAGTACGGACGGGTTGCCCCGGGCGATGTCGTCGCGGTGATTGGTTCCGGGCCCGTCGGTCTCTCCGCCGTCATGACAGCACGGCTCTACGGGCCGTCGAAGGTCATTGCCATCGATCTGGACAACGCACGGCTCGCCCGAGCCACCGACTTCGGTGCCACGGACACGGTCAACTCGGGTGATCCGGACTGGAAGAACCAAGTCCTCGCGCTTACGGACGGTTTGGGCGTCGATGTCGCCATCGAGGCTGTCGGAGTTCCCGAAACGTTCACCATGGCAACAACCATCGTCCGCCCAGGCGGCAACGTCGCCAACATCGGTGTGCACGGCAAGTCGGTTGACCTTGCCCTCAACGAGCTTTGGATCAAGAACATCGAAATCTCAATGGGTCTGGTCAACACGAACACCCTCGGGATGCTGCTGAAACTCGTCGCCGAGCACAAGCTTCCTGCGCAGAAGTTCGTCACGCACGAGTTCTCGTTCGACCAGATCCTTGAGGCCTATGACGTTTTCGGACACGCCGCGGAGCACGACGCGCTCAAGGTCCTCATCCACTAGAAGAGAGGGTGCCACCGAGCCGTGCGTTCGGGGATTGAGAACCTCTTTGAGAAGATGGGCCTTGAGACAAGACTCACCCGACAGCCCCGCTCGGTTGGGGCGACCTGCGGGGACAACCATCCGCGACCCCTCCACCAGGTCTAGGGCGTCGAAGTGATCAGGCCCCCCCGATCAATGACCGCGCCTGTGCGGGGGCTACCACGAGATCATGAAGGTCGCCACCGACCTCAAGTCGACTCGACTGGTCGACCCCTCCGACCTTCACCGGCTCGAAGCCAGCCGTTCGGATCAGCCGTTCGACTTCCTTGCCAGCACGGTCGTCGTCGCTCGCGTAGAAGAGGACTGCCGGCTGCGGTGATCGATTGCTCGAGGATTCGAAGATATCGGCCGACAGGCTCCCAAACGCCATGGCCAAGCGCGCCCCCGCCGGCAACCACCCAGCGACAACCTCACCAGAGGATTGCCCTTTTGGCAGGATACGTACGACGTTCCCCTGTGCGTCCGTGCTGACCGGGTTGCTCGGAACGACAACCAGCATGTCGGTGAGCGGGTCGGCGATCTCGTCTATGACGCTCTTCAGCACGCCGAATCGCAGCGCGAGGACCACGGCATCGGCGCCCCGCAATGCGTCGCCGTTGTCGGCGGCGACGACCGCAGCTGGGCCGATCTGTGCAGCCAGCCTTCCTGCCGACTCTTTGTCGGCACTCGAGAGCCGCAGGGCCTCGCCGCCTGTGGCGAGGAGGTGGGCGATGGCCGATCCGAGCCCTCCAGTCCCGATGACGGCGGTGGTCATCACCGACGGTTCTCCTTCCTCACGGGCAGTTGACGCTCCCCACGACACACATCCCTTGTCGACGCCCGTCTACGCTCGACATTTGGACCCTCATGACCACGGCGCCCAGTCACCCTCCGGGTCTGTTGTTTGCCCCACCTCGATCAGATGACCGTCGGGATCGCGGATGTAGCAACGGATCTCGTACTGGTGGTGCTTGGGCGGCGTCAGGAATTGAGCACCCCGGGAGCTCCATTCGGCGTACACGGCCTGGATGTCTTTCACCCGGATGTTGAGAAAACTGCTGACCCGGTCGGGGTCGCGTGGCGTCTCAAGGGTGACCTCGGGTTTGTCGTCGGTCGGGCCTCCGCCGACATTGATGATGATCCAGCTGTTGGCGAGTGCCACATAGGTCACGTCTCCCGAGAAGACCAGTCTGCCGCCGAGCACTTCGGTGTAGAAGCGCCGAGAACGCTCCACGTCATCTGAGACGATGAAGTGGGCCAACAGAATTCCCTCTGCGGGCGGTGTAAATTCGGCCATCTGCCACCTCCATTGTGGTCGTCGGTCGAGATCGTGACGATCTGGGAGTAGACGACGGCGATCTTCGAATAGTTCGCAGCAAGCTCCCGGTGCTGCTGGTGCTCCTTCGGACAGTAGTTGCCGCGTCGCCAACGTGAGGACTAGCGGGTCCTTGCCTTGGAGCTCGCTGAGCTTACGCACTGTGTTGTCGTGGTCCGGCAATGCATAGTCGGGGAGGGTACCGCCGGCTCTGATGTCGGATCGCATGGATCACCAGCTCTTTCGTCGTCGCCACCGTCAGTCTGAGGCCTCGCACCGCCCTTCGAACCCGTGCAATCCACGGGCACTGGTTCTCACATTCGGGGAAGTGATCCTCCTTGGAGCCGGTGAGATCGACCGAGCCTTCGAACGATTTCGTCGCGAGCGCACGACCACGGCGACGCCTGCTCAAAGCCGACCAGGGCCTTCCACGGGCGCTACGGCATCTGCCGATCCGCGATCATCTCGAAGTTGGAATTCGATATGGTGCGGAGACGATGAGGGCAGGGCTGCTCGGAGGATCGTTTGCCTTGACCTACGCCGCGGACGGTGGGCAGCAGCCGCTCGGTGGATGCCGCATCAGGCAGGCGAAGTCCGAAGCTGAGATCGCGACCGACAGTTCGAGCATCGTAGAATCGTCCTGCTGAACCCGACAGCCAATGCAACCGCGAAGATGTGGAGGCGACAATGACTGCGGCTGATCATGAGGCGACACCGTCCGGCCATACTCCCGAAGGAGGAGTCCTTGTTGGCGATCCCAGTGCGAGCAACAGCATGGTCCTCTTTGAGGATCCACAGTGCCCTTACTGCCGACAGTTTGAGCAGGTGAACGGCCCGCTCATCGCGGCCGCTTTGCGCACTGACGAATTGGTGGTCGAATATCGAATGCGATGTTTCTTGGGTCCAGAGTCGGTGAGAGCCGACAATGCTCTCGCCCTGGCCGGCGAAGCCGGTCGCTTTGACGAGTTGCGACGGGCACTTTTTGCAGCACAGCCGCCGGAGCGTACTGGAGGGTTCACGACCGAGGACCTCTTGCGCTTGGGTGCGCAAGTGGGTCTGACCGATTCGGACTTTGCCTCGGGTGTTCGAGGAGCTCGATATGAGAAGTGGGTATTGAGGCGAGAGGCTCTCTACCAATCTCAGGATCCACAAGGAACGCCGGCCGCCTGGCTCAACGGTGGCCCAGTCGATTCCAGGGTGCTCTTCGACAGCTCGGCGTTCGAGCACCTACTAGGCAAGTAGAGGCGGCCTCAAATAGATGGATCCCACAGACGTCCTTTCCCGTACCGCAAAGGTCATCGACTGCGGCGCAAGGCAGTCGATTCGAGATGGACACCTGGCATGATCCGCCTCATCGCAGCCTTGGATTCTCGACGGGGTATCGCGACCGACTCGGGCATCCCATGGAAGCTTCCCGATGACACTGCCTACTTCCGTGCGAAGACAGCCACCGGCCTCATTCTGATGGGTCGGGCAACCTATAGCGAGTTCGCGGCGCCACTGCACGAGAGAGACAACTTCGTGCTGACGCATGACTCCGGACCGTTGCGTCAAGGCTTCCGACCGATTGGCAGTCTCGACCAACTCGTCGCCGAGAACCCCGGAGCAGACGTATGGGTCATAGGCGGCGCAACGGTGTACGCAGACACGATCATCGAGGCCGACCAACTGTTGTTGACTCAGGTCGTCGGTGACTTCCATTGCACCAAGTTCTTCCCCCCGTACCAACTCGAGTTTCGCCTCGCGACCAAGAGTGCGGATCGAGAAGACGGAGAAACGACATATCGCTTCGAAACGTGGCAGCGTCTTTCGCCCAAAGGCGCTGCAGGGATTGAACCGCCTCGGAGCTCCTGAAACGGAGCGGAAGATGGGATCCACACCCGCAACCACCGTCCCACCACCCGTCCTCCCCGTCACGGTGCACGGCTGCCTCTTCGACCTGGACGGCGTGCTGACATCGACGGCGCGCCTCCACGCCGAAGCATGGAAGGCGACCTTCGACGCGTTCTTGGCGGACCGAAACCAAGGGTCCGGGGAAGACGATCACCCGTTTGACATCGTCGCGGATTATCGGGAGTACGTCGATGGGCGAATCCGGGACGATGGGGTGCGCGCCTTCCTCGCGTCGCGCCATATCGCGCTCCCCGAAGGATCGTCCGAGGACCCAGCCGGAGGAGGATCCGTGCACGCGCTCGCCGCATCGAAGAACGAACGTTTCCTCCGGCTCGTGGACGAACTGGGCGTGAGTGTGTTCCCCGGATCGCTCGACTTCGTGCGTGCGGTGCGCGCCGCCGACCTTCGGACTGCGGTCGTATCTGCGAGCGCGAACACGAGGGCCATTCTCGTCTCGGCTGGCATTACTGAATTGTTTGACGTGATCGTCGACGGGATCGCTGCGGCCGAACGCCACCTTGCGGGAAAACCTTCTCCCCAGACCTACCTCGCAGCGGCTTCGGACCTCAAGATGTCGGCAGGCGAATGCGCAGTCTTCGAGGACGCCGTCGCAGGGGTCCAGGCCGGGAAGGCAGGAGGGTTCGCCGTCGTCATCGGCGTCGACCGGGACTCCTACCGAACCGCGCTACTCGAGAATGGAGCGACCATCGTCGTCAACGATCTCTCGGAGCTCCTGCCGAAGTGATCAGCCACCCGAGCTTCCAGATCGAGCCGTGGTGCCTGCGGGAATGCGCGCTCGACCTCGATATCCTGGCCCAGAGCGAGTCGCTCTTCGCCCTGTCCAACGGCCACATCGGCCTCCGCGGCAACCTCGACGAGGGCGAGCCGAACGCGACGCCCGGGACGTACCTCAACGCTGTGTACGAGCGCCGTCCCCTTCGCTTGGGCGAGGCCGCGTACGGCTATCCCGAATCGAGCGAGGCCATCATCAATGTCACGAACGGGAAGATCCTCCGCCTCCTCGTCGACGACGAGCCGTTCGACGTCCGCTACGGGACCGTACTGGACCACGAGCGGTGCCTCGATTTCCGGGCCGGCACGCTCATGCGTACGGTGACGTGGCAATCCCCGGCCGGCGCGACGGTGCGCGTCCGCACCGTCCGCCTCGTCTCGCTCTCCCAGCGCAGCGTCGCGGCGATTCGCTACGAGGTCGAGGCAGTCGACAGACCTGTGCGAGTGGTGCTGCAGTCCGAGCTCGTCGCTAACGAGTTCGTCCCCGAGGTCGAGGGCGACCCGCGCGTCGAGGCGGCCCTCGAGAGCCCGCTCGTCGCAGAAGAGCACGAGTCCGATGGGTGTCACTCCCTCCTTGTCCACCGGACACAGCAGAGCCGGCTGCGTGTCGCGGCGGCGATGGATCACGAAGTCGACGGACCCGAAGGAACGACGTCGGAGTCCGAGAGCACCGACGACGTCGCCCGGCTCACGGTCATGTCCGAGCTCGTTTCGGGCCAACGTCTCCAGGTGACGAAGTACCTCGCCTACGGGTGGTCCGCAGCTCGCTCCCGTCCGGCAATTCACGATCAGGTCCTCGGCGCACTCGCCGGCGCGCGCAATACCGGTTGGGATCACCTGCTCACCGAGCAGCGTGCGAGCCTCGACGACTTTTGGAGCGGCGCGGACATCGAGCTCGAAGGAGATCCCGAGGTCGAACAGGCGGTCCGGTTCGCCCTCTTCCACGTGTTCCAGGCTGGATGCCGATCAGAACAGCGCGCGATTCCGGCGAAGGGCCTCACCGGCCCCGGCTACGACGGCCACGCATTCTGGGACACCGAGACCTACGTGCTTTCCGTGCTCACCTACACGCATCCGGCCTCTGTGAAGGACGCGCTGGAATGGCGAGGTTCAACGCTCGCTCAAGCCGAGGAGCGTGCCGCTCAGCTGGGCTTCGAGGGAGCGGCGTTCCCTTGGCGGACGATCTCGGGGCAGGAGTGCTCCGCGTACTGGCCGGCCGGCATCGCGGCCTTCCACGTGAACGCCGACATCGCTGATGCGGTCGTCCGCTACCTCGACGCCACGCGCGACAAGGAGTTCGAGCGAGGCACGGCCTTTGACCTCCTCGTTGCGACAGCTCGACTGTGGCGCAGCCTTGGCCACCATGACGCCGAAGGGACCTTCCGGATCGATGGAGTGACGGGCCCGGACGAATACTCGGCGGTGGCCGACAACAACGTGTTCACCAACTTGATGGCGTCGAGGAACCTGCTCGAGGCGGCTCGGCTGGCGACCACACACCACGATCTCGCGGCTCGGCTGGACGTCTCGGTCGAGGAGGCAGCGTCGTGGCGCGACGCGGGCGAGAAGATCTACGTCCCCTACGACGAGCGGCTCGGCGTCCACCCCCAGGCCGAGGACTTCACCGATCATGACCGCTGGGACTTCGACCACACCCGTGCCGATCAGTACCCGCTCTTGCTGCACTTCCCGTACTTCGACCTCTACCGCAAACAAGTGGTGAAACAGCCCGACCTCGTCCTGGCGATGTATCTCTGCGATGACGCCTTCACGCCTGAGCAGAAACTCGCGAACTTCGCCTACTACGATGCGATCACCGTTCGGGACTCATCGCTCTCGGCGAGCGTCCAGGCCATCCTCGCCGCTGAAGTCGGCGCCCTCGACCTCGCCTACGACTACGTGGGGGAGGCGGCACTCATTGACCTCGACGACCGCGAGCAGAACACTCGCGACGGACTTCACCTTGCCTCGCTCGCAGGGTCATGGACGGCACTTGTTGCGGGTTTCGGGGGGCTCCGCTTTCGCGACGGCCATCTCTGGTTCAGCCCTCGCCTCCCCGAGGAGATCACGAAATTCCGGTTCACCCTCCGCTACCGCGGTCGTCGTCTCTCCGTAATGATCCAACCGGGACACGCGACCTACGAGCTGCTCGAGGGCGATCCAATCGCTGTCTTCCACCACGGGGATCGGCTCGGCCTCCACGATCACCCGGTCGAGGCGGCGCTACCTCCCCGACGCGCCACGCCAGAGATCGCGCAACCACCGGGGCGTGCTCCGCTCCACCGCCAGCGCGTCCATCCCCCGTAGTCGCCCGAGGTCGCACGCACACCAAAGCATTTCATCTTCCATGCGGCTCACGGGATTGCACCTCGGGCGCACACACAACCGGATTGAGTCAGTTGATGCGCGAGCCCACCCATTAAGGAGTGCCGCCTCGTCGCCTGGGCTCGCCGTGTGGGTGCTCGGCACCCACACGGACGGGGACGTCCGGAGCGGGCCGGTGCATCCTGGCCTACCATGGTCGACCTCGACCGGGGAGGAGGGATGGCCAAGCTCGTCTGCACAGGAGCGGCGCTGCAGTGCTCGTTCGGCACGACCCCGTCGGAGTTCGCCGCCTCGGGCACCGAGGTCGGTGCCCCGACCGATGTCGGCGTGGTGAGCGACGTCGGCACCGCGAACGTCCCACCCTTCGCCATGTGCACGTCGCTCGCCAACCCGGCGGTGGCCGCGGCGACTGCTGCCGCCAGCGGCGCCCTGACACCCCAGCCGTGCACACCACTGCTCTCTCCGTGGACACCGGGCTCGACCAGGGCCACGATCGACGGCGTCGCGGCTCTCGATGATTCCTCGCAATGCACTTGCGCGTGGGGTGGCACCGTGTCGGTGAGCTCACCAGGGCAGACCCAGACCACCGTGCAGTAACGGGCCTCCTGCGGGCGGCCTGTCATCTCGACCGCGACAACGGGCGCGAACGGACAGCATTTCCCAGCCCACCCCCAGCCAATGACCGTGGACCGCTCGACGACCCATGGTCTGGATGGACGACGAACGGCGCGCGGTCATCGTGACAGAAACACTCGGGAAGCACCTCTTGTATTTGGTGTTCCTCTTCTGTACCGTCGAACCATGGGGGCGACGGAGTGTTCCGTCTGGATGACGAGCCGACCGCGACGTTGTGCATGGTGACCGTGCCGTACGACACCGTTGCCACTCGCGAGCGTCCGAGTCGACGATCGGTCGTCAAGTCGACAGAAATTGTCACTCCGTTGTCCATCACACGGTTGAACTTGCTTGGCGGGTTCAACCTAGAGGTGGCCGAAGAACCGGTCGCCCTCTCGCCATCGCCGCAACGGCTCCTGGCCTTCCTGGCGCTCCACGAGACCGCCGTCGGCCGCGACTACGTCGCCGGGATGCTCTGGGGCGACTCCACCGAGGCCCACGCTCACGGGAGCCTGCGCTCGGCGCTCTGGAAGCTCCGGGCCATGGGTCTCGACATCATCGGTCAGCGCGGGGACAGCCTCGAGCTGACGCCGAGCGTCGAGGTCGACGCCCGTCGGGCCTCCGCCTTGGCCCGTGCCCTGATCGCCGGCTCCTACAGCAACGAGTCGATGGATCTGCTCGAACCCCGCTTCACCTGCGAGATCCTGCCCGGATGGTACGACGACTGGATCCTGGTCGAACGCGAGCGCCACCGTCAGCTGAGCCTCCACGCGCTGGAGGCGCTGTGCGATCACCTCACCGAGGCGGGAAGATACGGCCAGGCCGTCCTCGCCGGTCTGGCCGCGGTGGACCGGGAGCCGTTACGCGAGAGCACCCACCGTGCGCTGGTGCGTGCGCACCTGGCCGAGGGGAACCTGGGCGAGGCCATCCGCCGCTACCGGTACTATGAGCGGCTGGCCGCCCATGAGCTCCGCGTGGTGCCCTCTCCGATGTTCCGAGCCATCCTGGACGGCATGATCACGAGCTGAGTTCGTCGCCTCGCCTCTGCCACGGCGACACGACCAGTGATGCCGCCGTGACGCTCGACGGAGACACTTGTGTCGAGTGGGTATGCAGTCTCCGCGCTCTGCTGCGCTCCTGGTCCGGATCTTCGTCGACGCACCCGACGGAGCAGGATGGCGCGCCCGGGTGCAGTCCGTCGCCGAACCGGACGCACCGGCATTCGAACCCGAGTGGGTGATGAGCGAGGACGAGCTCATTCGGGTCGTCCACCGTTGGATCACGGCGGTCGTGGGTCCAGGCGCTTGATGCTCCGGTGATGCTGCGGTGACGGCACCGTCACCGCCCCATGACGTTGGGCTGACGGAACAGTTCGTACGGTGACAACAACCCGGAGCCACCGCCCGGCACTTGCAACGCGACGTACGAGGGGAGCGCCATGTCGATCACGACGTCGTATCCGGGAGTCTATGTCCAGGAGCTGCCCAGCCTGGCCCACGCCGTCACGCCGGCACCGACTTCGGTCACCGTCTTCGTCGGCTATACCCATCCGTTCCTGACCAAGAACTTCGGTGTGGCGGTGGAGCTCTTCAGTTTCGCCGACTACCTGACCAATTTCGGCGGCTTCTTCTCGAGTCCTTGGCTCCCGGACTACGTGGGCAACGCCGTCTTCCAGTTCTTCCAGAACGGCGGGGCGGACTGTTACGTGGTGGGCGTCCAACCCACCGCCTACTGGGACGACAGCACCGTGCCGGCCACGAACGAAGGTGCAGTGCAGCAGGCGACGGCCGTGATCAACAACGGTGGCGACACCATCACCTTCACCGCGCTCCAGCCCGTGGGGGTGCAGACGGGCGTGGGGATCCCCATGACGGTGCAGCTGCTGAACGTCACGCAGACGACGAACCCGGACGACACGGCGGACGTCCTCCTCACGTATGGGACACAGGTCGAGATGTACCGAAAGGTGCAGATCGGGACCCTGGTCACGAAGCTCCAGGCCTCGTCGCTGGCCACTGCGGCACTGTCCAATCCTGCGATGGACTACCCCAGCCCCCCGCCGGCTGCCACGGCGTTCCAATACACCACGGCGCCCACGACGCCGAGCGCGACCTACACGATCATCAACCTCCCGGACGTCGCCGCCGCCTTCACCGCCGGCGGGTCCTTGGACAAGGTCCCGATCTTCAACCTGCTGGTGACGCCGGGCATTACCGACCCCAGCGTCACCGCAGACGCCATCGCCTTCTGCGAGGAGAAGCGGGCGTTCTACATCATGGACACGCCGTCCTCGGCCTCGACCGGCTGGGACGCCAACTCCGTCGTCCAGGACATCGCCACATCGACGGCGTTGGTGCCGCCCGTCCCGAGCAGCATCAACGCGGCGATCTACTACCCGTGGCTCGTCACGACGGACCCGGTGACGGGAGCCGCGTCGACGGCGCCTCCGAGCGGATTCGTGGCCGGGATGTACGCCCAGGAGGACGCGAACCGGGGCGTGTGGAAGTCTCCCGCCGGCATCGAGACCACACTCCTCGGCACCACCGGGGTCGAACCGAACGGGGTCATGAACGACGCCATGCAGGGTGTCCTCAACCCCCAGGCCATCAACTGCCTCCGTCAGTTCCCGGGCATCGGCACCGTCATCTTCGGCGCCCGCACGACCGCCGGCGCCGACAACGCCGCCCAGCCACAGTGGAAATACCTGGCCGTGCGCCGGATGGCCCTCTTCATTGAGCAGAGCCTCTACGCCAGCCTCAAATGGGCAGTGTTCGAGCCCAACGCCACGCCGCTCTGGCAGGCGCTGACCCAGGAGGTCACGGCCTTCATGCTGAGCCTGTTCCGTCAGGGGGCGTTCGCCGGTGACACCCCGAGCACCGCCTTCGTCGTCCAGTGCGACTCGACGACAACCACGCAGAACGACGTCGCACTCGGTCGCGTGAACGTCCTCGTGGGCTTTGCGCCGCTCGAGCCGGCCGAGTTCGTCATCATCCAGATCTCGCAACTCGCCGGCCAGGCACAGAGCTAAAGGGGACACCATGGGCACGATCTTCCCCGCCAACCTCAATCGGTACGACCCGTACAAGTCCTATCGGTTCCTCGTCTACTTCGCCCGGAAGACCACTCCGGTGGCCGCCGTGAGCAAGGTGAGCGCCATCAAGCGCTCGTCCGACGTGATCGAGTACAAGGAGGGCGGCAACGCAATCATCTTGAAGGGCCTCGGGCGGACCAAGTACGACCCGATCACCCTCGAACGCGGCGTCACCCAGGACGCCGACTTCGCCACCTGGGCCAACTACGCGCAAGTGCTCGACTCCGGATCCCCGAACACCTCGCTCGCAAACCTGCGGCAGGAGGTGGCCATCGTCCTCCTGAACGAAGAGGCCCAACCGGTCATCCGTTACCTCGTCCACCGCTGCTGGGTGTCCGAGTACCAGGCCCTGCCCGACCTCGATGCCGGCAGCAACGCCATCGCCATCGAGCACATCAAGCTGGAGAACGAGGGTTGGGAGCGCGACCTCACACTCCCCGAGCCCGTGGAGAGGTGAACCTTGTTGCCGGTCAGTCGTCTCGAACTGACGGTACGCGAACCGGCGGGTGAGGACGAGCTCTTCGTCGTCGAGACCGTCCTCCCACCCGTCCCGGCCGCCCTCGCCCTGATCCGAAGCGTCGTCCACGGCGACGCCGGAGCGCCCGTGGACTGGGAGGACCTCCCGGTCACCGACCTCCAGGCCCTCATGCTCACCATTCGACAGGCCTGGCTCGGCGACACCGTGCGGGCCGACAGCGGCTGTCCGGTCCCCACGTGCGGTGAACGCATCGACGTCAGCTTCGACATCGGTGATTACCTGGCGCACCACCGCCCGCGGACCCCCCGGGGCGTGACGCCCACCCCGGACGGGAAGTGGTTCGAGCTCGCCGGGGCACCGGTGCGCTTCCGGATCCCGACGGCCGGCGACCTCCTGGACGTGACGGCGTCCTCGCAAGGGGCCGCGTCGCTCACCGAGCGGTGCGTGCACCCGGCCGGGCTGACCGCGGCGGTCGCCCGCCGGATCGATCGGGCTCTGAGCGCGCTCGCTCCCAGTCTCGACGACCTGATCGGCGGGACCTGCCCGGCCTGCCGGCGCGACCTGACCTTGCGCTTCGAGCCCCTGTCCTACGTCCTCGCCGAGCTTCGCCTGGCCTTCGCCGACGTGGTGCCCGAGACCCACGCCCTGGCCTCCGCCTACGGCTGGTCGGAGTCCGTCATCCTGGCGCTCCCCCGCCGCCGCCGTCAGCGCTACGCCGCCCTGGTCGCCGAGGATCGGGCGGCGGCCTGATGGCTCGGGTCCCCTACCTCGCCGGCTTGGCGGAGCCCTCCCGCCGTGGCCCGGTCCTGCGGCCGCCCCGTCGGGCCTTCTCCCTGAGCGAGCCCGCCGAGCCGTCCTTTGTCGACCTCACCACGGGGCCGGCACCGTCGGACGCCCCTCCTTCGGCCGCACCGTCCGACGCACCGCTGGCGCCGGCCGGTGGCGGAAACGTCGGGCTCCGGCCGCCGTCGTCCCGGCCACCCGAGGTCGCCACGGCCGAGCCGACCGCCGCGCGGCCCGGGCGAGCCCGGCGCCCGACACCGGCGCCGTTGTCCACCACCTGGGATGACCGGCGACAGGCGGCCCCGGCGAACCTCGCCGCCCGTCCCGAGCACGCGTCGTCCGCCGGCCAGACCCCGTCGGGCGAGGCCGCGCTGAGCACGGCCGAGCCCCGGAAGCCACCGGCGGCCGGCCCCAACGGCACCGGGGGTGTTGTCGACGTCCCTCCGGACCCGTCCCCCGAGCTGCGACCGGACCCCGCCGCGCTGGCCGGTCCACCGAGGCCACGGTCTGGTCCGCTCCCGGCGGGCCGTGACGTCGACGGCGGGTTCGGCGACGGCACTGCACGCGGGCGACGGATGGGCGAGGCGCCCCAGGTGTCCATCGGGACTATCGAGGTCGTCGTCACGCGTCCGGCGCCCCCACCGGCAGCCGCGCCCCGACCGGACCCGCCGTCGGCCCCGCACCGGATGGGAACGGTCCCCACGGGCCCATCTGACCGGGGCCGCGACGGTCGTCGGCGCTGGTACGGGACAGCACAGTGCTGAGGCGCCGGTGACCTATGACCTTTCGGCCGTGACCGACTCGCTGATCGGCTTGGTGAAGAACCAATGGAGCTCCGCCCCGCTCTGGACCGAGGTGAGCGGTCCGCCGCCCAGCCCCACGTTCACGCCGAACTTCTCTGGACTTGCGCCGGACGCTGTGCTGAAGGAGGCCGGCCCGCAGCTCAGCCTGTACCTGTACCACGTCGAGACGAACAACGCCCAGGAGGCGCTCTTCTGGCAGCCCCAGATGATGGACGACACCGGGGGGGAGCCCACGCGCCTCCTCCCCCTCGCTCTGGACCTCTACTACCTCCTGTTCGCCTGGTCGGAGTCCAGCTACATCGAAGAGCAAGAGGCGATGAGCATCGCCATGCGGATCTATCACGCCAACCCCATCGTGCGCAGCGGAGCGGGGGCGGCAGTCCCCTGGGAGCTCTGCCTGACCGTCGAACACCGGTCCTACGACGAGCTCAGCCGATTGTGGCAGGCAACCACGGCCCCCCTCCGCATGTCGGTCGTCTACCGGGCGGCGGTCGCCTTCATCGAACCCGACACCGGTCCCGAGTCTGCCAACCTGGTCACGGAGTACTTCGTCAACACCTCGCTCTCGGTGCTGTTCGGCACCTCACGGCTCGTCACCTACGTGGGCCCCTCGGGGCAGCCCACCTCCGCCACCGCGTCGCCGGCCACCGTCGCACCCTCCCAGACGGTGACGGTCCTCGGCACGGACCTCGGGATCGTGCAGACCTCCGACCACGTCTACCTGCTGCCGCCGGGCGGCGGCGCCGAGGTCGACGTGACGGCGTGGGTGGACAGCGGCGCCTCGGACCTCACCCAGTACGTCCTCACGCTCCCGGCCACCGTCGGCGCCCCGCCGGGTGACTCCCCGCCACCGGGCCACTACCAACTGCGCGTCGGCAGCAACACCGTCGACCAACCCCGCAGCGCCGTCATCCCGCTCGACATCGCGCCGTTCGTGGAACCCGCGGGTGGTCCCGTCCTCGCCGGCGCTGCGCCCTTCACCATCGACGGCGCCGGCTTCGTCACCGCGGCGACCGACGTCTCAGTCGGTTCCACCGCACTCACGGCGTCGCCGACACCGGGCGCCGGTGAGTTCGACGTCGACCCGTCGGGCAATTTCTTGACGTTCTCACCGCCGGCCGGTCCTTCGGGATCGGTCGAGCCGATTCAGGTCTCGGTCAACGGTGTCTCCGCGGACCCGGCGTGGTGGGTGACACTGTGAACCCGGCCACCATGGTGGCGTGGCCGGCGGACCTCGGTCTCGCTCCGCCGCCCCCCCCGGTCGAGTCGGTCGGGGAGCCGCGGTGGCTCACCGAGGTGCGGGTGCGGGCCGCCCGCCGAGTGCTCTGGCTCCGCCACCTGTGGTCCGACCACCACTACGAGGGTGAGCAGCTCCTCGCCATCAGCCACAGCGAAATCGACCGGGCACTCGTTCCGCCGTCGGTGGCCACGGAGGCCGAACAGCACTTCTACTGCGCCGACGACCAGGCCAGCGCGCTGACCCGGGACCTGGCCGTCCTCGGGAGCGCTCCGGGTGACGCCCGTTTCGACCACCTGGCCGGCAGCTTCGATCTGGCCCAGCTCGAGTTGGCCCTCCTCCAACTGGCCGCGGCGGCCGCCGTCGACCCGGCCCTCGGACAGGTGTTCGGCTATCTGCTCGACCGCACGGGACCCGCCCCGGCCACGCCCGCTCTGGCCGCCACCCTGTTCGAGCTGCCGGCGTACGAGGCGCTCGGTCCGGCATCGGCCCTCGTTCGCTGGGCAGTGCTCGAGCCGGTCGTGACCGGCGAGGGGGTCTGGTCGACCTCGACCGGCTGGCGGCTGGACGCGCTGCTGGTCCCCACGCTGATCGACCGGTCGCCCTCGTCGACCTCCTGGTCGGCCGGCTGTCAGGGCACGCCGGTCGTCCCGGCGAGACCAGTCCTGCGGCCACAGCTGCTCGACGAGCTCGTCGACTACGTCCAGGCCCTCGGGCCGGCGGCCGGATCGCCGCCGCTCGAGGTCGAGCTCGTCGGGCCGCCAGGCTCGGGGCGGGCCACGCTCGCCGCCCAGGTGGCCGAGCGCCTCGGCTCCTCGCTCGTCGCCGTCGACGCGGTGAGCGTCGTCGCGGCGAGCGACCCCTCCGCGGCCGGGATGCGGGAGCTGCGACGGGCCCGCCTCGAGGGGGCCATCGTGGCCTGGCACCGGGCCGACGCGCTGTCGCCCGAGGTGCGCGCCGCCCTGCCGCCGTCCGACCTGGCGTTCTCCCTGGTGGCCTCACCGCTCAGCGCCGCGCCGAGGCCCGGCACCGTCCGGCGATCGGTGCGGTGCGCACCGATCGGCCGGCGCGAGCGCCTCGGTCTGTGGTCCTCGCTCACGAACCTGGCCCCTCCGACCGCGGTGGCCGAATGGGCCCTCCGTCCGGCCGAGGTCGTGACGGCGGCCCGGGTGGCGCCGGCGGGCTACCAGCGGGTCGGCGACGTCTGCCGGCGGCTGCTCCTCGAGGGGACGCCGGACCTCGTCACCGCGATGCCCCTCCCCTACGAGTGGGACGACCTCGTGCTCTCGCCGCTCACCGCGGCCCATCTGCACGAGCTCGAGGCGCAGGCCACCGACCGTGGGCAGGTCCTCGACCACTGGGGCTTCGCCCGCCTCACCCCGCTCGGACGGGGCGCCACCGCGTTGTTCGCCGGGCCCAGCGGGACCGGCAAGACCATGGCCGCCCAGGTCCTGGCACGCTCGCTCGGGCTCGAGCTCCTCCGCGTCGACCTGGCCGGAGTCGTGAGCAAGTACGTCGGCGAGACCGAGAAGCACCTACGGGAGCTCTTCGACGCCTGTGAGCGAGCACCCGTCGTGCTCTTCTTCGACGAGGCCGACGCCCTCTTCGGCAAGCGCACCCAGGTCAGCGACGCCCACGACCGCTACGCCAACATCGAGATCGACTACGTCCTCCAGCGGATGGAGCAGTTCGACGGACTCGCCATCCTGGCCACGAACCGCAAGGGTGACCTCGACACCGCCTTCGTGCGCCGCCTACGTTTCATCGTCGACTTCCGTCCCCCGAGCGTGAGCGAGAGGGAGCAACTCTGGCGCCTGGCCCTGGAGGGCGCCCACGACCTGCTCGGCGAGCCGCTCGTGGGTGAGCTCGACTGGTCCCGTTTGGCGCAGGACCTCGACCTCACCGGGGCCGGCATCAAGTCGGCCGCTCTCGCCGCGGCGTTCCTCGCCCGCAGCGACGGCACCCGCATTGCCGAGCACCACGTCATGGGGGCCGCCCGGCGGGAGCTCGAGAAGCAGGGCGTGGTCCTGCGCACCGGCCAGCTGGAGCCCCGGTGAGCCTCTCCTCCGCTCCGAGCCCGCCGAGCGCGACGCACCCGGCGGCGGTGGCCATCGACCGGCTGCGCCTCGTGGTCTCGGGGCTCGACGTCGGTGCGGCCGAGGTCTTCGCCCGCCTCGTGGCCGAAGGTCTGGCCGCCGGGCTCGGGCGATCGCCCGGCACGGCCGGACTCGACAGCCTGCACCTCGACGTGGCCGTGAGCTCCGAGCAAGCGGGCAACCCTGCAGCGGTCGCCCGACGGGTGGCCGACGAAGTGGGACGGGCCCTCGCCCACGATCGGGTCACGAGCGGGCCCGACGGGGAGCTCTCGGCGTGAGCGGCTTCTTCCTCAAGGGCGCGCTCGTCGAGTTCGCGCCGAGCGCCCTGCCGCTCCCCGTGCCGAACGTGATCGTCTTCCAGTACAACCCCGAGACCATGACCCACACGTGGCACCAGCGGGAGTCCGGTGGCCGGTCCGGCACCTCGACCAACAACCCGTTCGCCGTGCCCGGCATGCCGACGGAGTCCTTCTCGTTCACGCTCGCTCTCGACGCCAACGACGACATCGCGTCGGGACTGCAGCCGGCGGCGGCGGAGGCGACGGCCTACGGCGTCTACACCCGCCTCGCCGCGCTCGAGATGCTGCTCTACCCGGCGGTGCCACTGAACGCTCTCGTCGGGGCGGTCTCGGCCGCCAGCGCGGCCGCCCTCTCGGGCACGGCGCTGGGACCGGTGCGGACGGTGCCGCAGTCGGTCATGCCGGTGACCCTCTTCATCTGGGGCGCCGGGAGGATCGTGCCGGTCCGGGTGACCGACCTCACCATCACCGAGAAGCTCTACGACGTCGCTCTCAACCCGACCCACGCCGAGGCGCAGCTGTCCCTGCGCGTGCTCACGCCGGCAGAGCTCGTGGCGACGACGATCGACAACCCGGTCCTCGGCAACGTGGCCACGATCGCCTACAGCTACACGCTCGCACTGCGCCAGGAGCTCGCCGTGGCCAACCTGGGCGACAGCGCCGACTCGATCATCGGCATGATCCCGCACTGAGGAGGCCCACCGTGTTCACGCCCGACAGCCGCTACGTCAACCAACCCACCTACACGGCGACCTTGCGCGACGGCACGCAGGTCACGGCGGTGGTGCCGCGACTGCCCGTCCCGGTCCCCCTCGTCGGCTCCCACCGCTCGGTCATCGGGGAGCGGCTCGACCTCGTGGCCAACCAGTACCTGAGCGCCCCGACCGGGTTCTGGCGGCTCTGCGACGCCAACCGGGCCATGCTCGCCGGCGCCCTGGCGGCCCGGGCCCTCATCGGCATCCCCCAGGGTGGGCCGCAGTGACCGTCACGATTCAGCTGGCGGTGGGTGGCACACCCGTGCCCGAGGCCTTCTACGACGCCATCTCGCAGCTCGAGGTACAGGAGAGCTTCGACGATCCGGGGACCCTGCTCCTCACCGTGCCGGTGAACCGGACGCCCGACGGCGACCTCCAGTACGTGGGCGACGGCACGTTCGAGCCGCTGACGAACGTGACGCTCACCGTCACGTCGAGCGCGGCCGGGGCGGCGACGCAGTGCGTCTTCGACGGCTACGTCCTCTCCTGGCGGCTCCACCTCGACCGGGCGACCGCCTCCTCCTCCATGGAGGTCTGGGCCCAGGACGCGTCGTGGCTGATGAACGTCGACGACAAGGTCGTGGAGTGGTCGGGACAGACCGACGGCGAGGTGGCCAACGCCATCTTCGAGAGCTACGGGTTCTCGCCGGCCGACCACAACACGGACGACGACTCACCCCAGCACACCCCCGACGGCCACACGCTGTTCCAGCGGGCCACCGACCTGCAGTTCCTCCGGGGCCTGGCCCGGCGGGCCGGCAAGCGCTGCCGGGTGGCCTGCAGCGACACGCCTGGGAACCGCACGGGCTACTTCACCCCCCCGGATTTGAGCGGGACCCCGGTGACCACGATCTCTCTCGTCGACCAGGACACCTGGACGGTCGACACCCTCGACTTCGATTGGGACGTGCTCCGCCCGACGGAGGCCGACGCCAGCCAGGTCGACCTCACGACCTCGTCCTCGGAGGGCACCGACGTGACGACCGTCGAGAGCGGGCTCGCCGCTCTCGACGACCGGGACTACCCGAGCTACCTCGGGCGGTCCTCCACGCTCCTCCTGACCGCGCCGGCCGACGTGCCCGAGCTCTACCAGCGGACGGCCGGGGTGCTCTCCGAGTCGGGGTTCTTCGCCCGCTGCCGAGGTGAGGTGGACGCCGAGCGCATCGGGGCGATCCTGCGGGCCGGCGACGTCGTCACGATCGAGGGCGCCGGCAACCTGCAGTCCGGGAACTGGCTGGTCTGGAACGTCCAGCACCGGTTTTCGCTCGCCAGCTGGAAGATGGACTTCACGCTCCTGCGCAACGCCATGGGACCGCCGAGCACCGGCGGGTCCCTCGGCTCGCTCACCGGCGCCCTCGCCGGACCGACCGGAGCGCCGTCGCTGTGACCACCGCCGAGGACCGGGCGCTCGACGATCTCCTGGAGCGCCTCCGCACCCGCTACTACGGCAAGTACCGCGGCATCGTCTCGGACGTCGACGCGTCGACGATGCGCATCAGGGCTCTCGTGCCCTCGGTGCTCGGCGAGACCGAGACCGGATGGTGCCTGCCCTGCGTCCCCTACGCCGGCGACGGGGTCGGCATCGCCTTCCTGCCCGAGAAGGAGAGCGGGGTCTGGATCGAATTCGAGGGGGGCGACCTCTCCTACCCGCTCTGGGTGGGCGGCTACTGGCGGGAGGGCGAGGTCCCGAGCGATGCCGCGCCGGCCGTCAAGGTCATCGTGACCAAGCAGCACAAACTGGAGTTCGACGACGACCAGGACTCGATCACCCTTTCAGACTCGAACGGCAACACGGTCACGCTCGACGGCTCGGGGACCAAGACCGCCAACCAGAGCTCGTCTGTCCTCGTGTCGAGCTCGAGCGTGTCCATCGACGACGGCGCCCTCGAGGTGCAGTGATGGCCCTCGTCCGCCACGACCTGGCCTTCCCGTTCCGGATCGACGCGTCGTCCCAGCAGACGGCCCAGGTGCCCTACCCGGCCCACGTCGACCAGATGGTCCGACAACTTCTCCTCACCACGCCCGGCGAGCGCGTGAACCTCCCCCAGTTCGGCTGCGGTCTGGCCGCCCTCGTCTTCGCCCCGATCTCCGACGCCCTGGCGGCCACGGTCAAGCTCCGAGTCGTCCAGGGCCTCGACGAGTGGCTGGACGGGGTCGTGAACCTGGTCGACGTCGAGGTGCTGGCCGGGGCGGACGCCCCCGAGCCGGGTGCGGTCGTGGTGACCGTCACCTACACGCTGGTCGAGACGCAGAGCGAACAGACCGTGACGGTGACGCTGCCGTGAGCTCGAACCCCCCGGTCAGGGATCGCCGTCAGCTGCTGGAGGCCGCCGGAGCCACCCTGAACGGCATCGACTTCGTCGACGTCACGACCGACCAGACCCAGCTGTACGTGCACTTCTTGAACCAGGTGGCGATGGCCGGCACGTTGAGCGGCGCGACCCCGGTCACGATCACGGGTGGCGAGGTGGTCTCGACGGTGCTCGTCGAGCCCATCGACGAGACCAGCGCGTGGAGCACCGACGACGAGGGGCGGCCGGTGCTGGCATTGTCGGTGGCCGCTCCCGGGGACTTCTCGACGTACACGCTGCAGGTCTCGAGCACGGTGCTCGACCCCTACTTCGACCAGGCCCCGTGCAACTTCAAGGCCAACTGCCCCACCACCATGGACTGCGCCACGCCAACACCGGTCTGCCCACCGCCTGCCGAGGAGCAGGTGCCGATCGACTACCTGGCCAAGGACTACGGGAGCTTCCGCAAGGCCCTGTCGGACTTCTCGATCTCCCGCTACCCCGACTGGATGGAGCGCTCGGAGGCCGACCTCGGGATGGTGCTCATGGAGGCGCTGTCGGCGATGGCCGACGAGCTCAGCTACTACCAGGACGGCGTGGCCGCCGAGTCGACCATCGAGACGGCCACCCAGCGGCTCTCGGTCCTCCGCCACGCCCGGCTCGTCGACTACGAACCGGCACCCCCGACGGTGGCCACGACCGTGCTCCAGCTGGACGTGGCCAGCACCGGCTCGGGCAGCTGGACCATCACCACGCCGCTGCGCTGCTTCGCCATCGGGGCCGACGGCCTGCAGGTCGACTTCGAAATCGAGGACCCCGACTCCGGGCTGGGCGGAACGATCAACTTCGACGTCGACGCCCGCTGGAACCGGACCGGCCTCTCCCCCTACTACTGGGACGACAGCCAGCGCTGCCTGCTGGTCGGCTCGACCGTTCTCTCTCTGGTCGGTCACGGACTCGGGCTCTACCCGGACCAGCAGCTCCTGCTCGACAGCCCGGCCGCCGACAGCGCCGACCCCCCGGTGCGCGAGCTCGTCGTCGTGGCCTCGGCCAGCGAGACCACCGACCCGCTCTATGACGTCCTCCTCACGCGGGTGCTCCTCAGCGCCCCCACCGTCTTCGAGCACGACCTCTTCGACACCGCGGTGGCCGGCAATATCGTCCCGGCCGTCCAGGGCGCCCGTACGAGCGAGACCTTCCTCATCCCCGGCGGGACACCGGTGCCCACCCCGACCCCGCCCGCCCCCGTCGTCGTCCGGCTCGGGGCCAACTGGACGCCCGAGGACCCGACCCCCGACTACCGCTACTGCCTCGCCAGCGCGCCGCTCGCCTGGCTGGCCACGCCCACGCAGGCCGAGGACACGACCATCCCGGCCCAGCCCGAGGTGGTGCTGAGCGAGCTCACGACGGGAGGGGGGACCGGGGCACCGTGGGAGTTCGAGCGTTGGCTGCTGGACGCCGATGGCGAGGCCAAGGAGTTCACGCTCACGCCCGAGCAGTACTCGCCGGTGCTGACGAGCAACGGGACGACCTGGTTCGACTACGACGGCGACGGCGGGACGACCGTCCGTTTCGGAGACGGCACGTTCGGCATGGTCCCCCTCCCGGGGACCGTCTTCGGGCTCACCTACCGGGTGGGCGGCGGCACGGTCGGCAACGTCCCCGCCGACACGATCGCCTACGTGCCGGGGGGCCAGCCACAGGGGTCCATCGTGAGCACCTGCACGAACCCCTTCCCGGCGGCCGGAGGGCAGGACGGCGAGACCATCGCCCAGGTCCGGACGCGGGCCCCCCAAGCGTTCCACCAGCCACTGCGGGTCGTGCTCCCGAGCGACTACGTGGCGGCCGCCCAGTCGCTGCCCTGGGTGCAGCAGGCCGGCACCACGTTCCGGTGGACGGGGAGCTGGCTCACCGTGTTCACGAGCGCCGACCCGGTAGCCACCGAGGAGCCCACCGTGGACGAGCTCGAGTCGCTGACCGAGCTCCTCGACCGGCGCCGGCTGGCCGGGTACGAGAGCTACGTCCTCCCGCCGCGCTATGTCTCGCTCGACCTGCGCATCACCGTCTGCGGGCTGCCCACCTACTTCGCCGGCGACGTCGAGATGAGCGTGCTGGCCGCGCTGCAACCAGGTGCGCTCCCTGTCGGGGGTGTCGGCTTCTTCGACCACTCCCGTTGGGGCTTCGGCCAGCCGCTCGAGTCGAGCGCGCTGCTGGCGGCGATCCAGGCCTGCCTCGGGGTCGAGGGCGTCTACGCCGTCGTCTACCGCCAACGCGGCGTCACGCCCGACTGGACGGCACTCCCGGAGACCCTGACGTTCGCCGCCGACCAGATCCTGCGAGTCGACAACGACCCCAGTCGCCCCGATGCCGGCTCGCTGCACGTGACCGTGGATGGTGCCAAGTGAGCAACGGCACCACCTCCCCCTGCCCCTGCGCCGAGTGCCAGGACCCCCGGGTCGTCGACAACCCGCCGGGGCTCCCCGAGATCTCCGACCGGGTGGACGACTTCACCGGCTTCCGTCGGGCGCTTCTGCGCCCACTGCCCGGCGAGCAGGCCATCGGCAACTGGCGGCCGGCCCCTGGCGACCTCGGGCTGCAGGTGCTCGAGTGGTGGGCCTACCTCGCCGACGTGCTCACCTTCTACAACGAGCGCATCGCAAACGAGAGCTACCTGCGCACCGCGGTCCAAGCGAGCAGCGTGGCCAACCTGGTCGCCCTGCTCGGCTACGAGCCGGCGCCGGGCATCGGCGCCAGCGGGGTCGTGGCCGCCCTGCGCTCCTCCGCCCACCCGGCCGAGCCGCTCGTCGTGCCGGAAGGCGCCCGGCTCTCGAGCACCTCCACGCCGGGAGTGCCGTCGCAGACCTTCGAGGTCTCGACCACGGCGAGCTTCGCCGGGCCCTCGACCGTGGCGGTGACCCTCGCGCCGGACACGACGCTCCCGATGACCTCGGAGGGCGGCCCCGCGTCGGTCCTCGTGGCCGGGAAGGTGAGCGGGGTGCAGGAGGGCGACCGCCTGCTCGTGGCGGCTCGCAGCTTTGACGGGACCATCGACCAGTGGTCGCTCGTGACCGTCGGCTCGCTCACCCCGACGCCGGACCCGGGCACCGGTGCCACCAACACGCTCGTCACCTTCTCCTCGGGGAGCTGGGGTCCGACCGGTCCGGCCACGAGCGGGGAGGTCGTGGTGACGGAGCTCGGCCTGCACGCCTTCCCCGAGTACCTCTACTGGTACCCGGGGATCGAGGCTGCCGACGCCGAGCCCTCGGCCCAGGTGACCGACTACGTCCTCCTCGCTCCGACGGCCTCGGCGTCACTCTGGAACCAGCCGAACGGGCCGTCGAGCCAGCAGCCCGTCCAGCCGCCCGAAGGCACGACGCCGCTCACCTTGCACCTGGCGGCCGCGGTCCGGGGCATCTCGCCCGGCGACATGGTCCTCGTCGAGGGCGGCGCGGCCTCGGCGCCGGCGCCGGCGATGTCGGCGCTGGGCGTGGTCGCGGGCGTCACCGAGCAACTCTGGGTCGTCCCCTACCCAGGGCCCACGCCGCCGACAGCTGACATCGCCGTGAGCCACAGCGCGCTGGCCCTCACCTTGACCGAGAACGCTGCCGGAGCACTGGAGCGCGTCGCCGACCCGACGACGGTGGTGCTGCGCTACGCCTTCCGCGACGTCGGCACGCTCATCGGAACTCCCACGTCCCAGCTGACCGCGCTGCCGGCCACTCTCGACGTGCCCGACACCTACGCCCCGCCGCCCGGGGGCGCGACGGCCTTCCTCGTCGACTCGACCGGGGCCGGAGTCCTCGTCGAGGTGACCGGGGCGGGGAACGGCCAGGTCACCGTCGGCGGGGCGGGCACACCGCCGTCGATGATCGATACGCCTCTCCAGGTGCCGCTCCAGCTCCTCGTGGACCCCGTCGCCGTGTCGAGAGGCACGACCGTGACGAACGAAGTGCTCGGCAGCGGCAACGCCGCGCTCATCAACCAGTCCTTCACCCTCGCGAAGTCCCCGCTCACCTACTTCTTGGATGGCGACACTCCGGTCAGCACCCTCGCCGTCTACGTCGACGGCATCGAGTGGCAGGAGGTCCCGTCCTTCTACGGCCAGCCGGCCGAGGCTCCGGTCTTCGTGGTGTCGCGCTCACCGGACCAGAGCGTCACCACTGTCACGTTCGGCGACGGCGTGAACGGGGCCCGGCTCTCGAGCGGCGGCAACGTAGCGGCCTCCTACCGCTACGGCTCCGGCGCGGCCAGCCCTCCGGCCGGACGCCTCACGACCATCGTCCAGCCCCAGGTCAACCTGTCCTCCATGCAGAACCCGGTGGCGGTGTCGGGCGGCGCCGACCCCCAGTCGCCGGCCGACGTGCGGAACGACGCCCCGGCCAGCGTCCTCGCCTTCGGCCGGGCCATTTCTGAGGTCGACTACGAGGTCGTGGCGAGCCAGGCCCCGGGGGTGAGCCGGGTGCGCGCCGTGTGGACCTTCGACAAGGACGAGCAGCGAACGCTTGTCGTCCTCTACGTGGGCGACGACACGGCGGCGGTGCAGGCCGCGGCGGCCGCCCTGGCCGGGGCCGAGGACCCCAACCGCCCGGTCTCGGTCGTCGCGGCCACCCCGTTCGAGCTGTTCCTCTCCTGCACGCTCGTGGTTGCGGCCGGCCGCCCGGTGGACGACGTCGTCGCCGCGGCCACGGCCGCCCTCGTCGACCCCTCCACCGGGCTCTTCCGCCCGGCGACCATGGGCGTCGGACAGCGGCTCTACCGGAGCATGGTCGACGGGGCGCTCAGCGTCCCCGGGCTCGCGGCCGTGCACCACCTCGAGGTGATCCGTCCCGTTGCCGTCGGCGGCCTCTTCCTCTTCGAGCTGCTCGAGGAGGCCTTCGACCCGGGCGAGGGGTCGTTCTTCGACCTCGTTTCCGACAACGTGAAGATCGTCGGGGTGCCGGCCGATGGCTGAGGTCGACGACGGCTTCGCCGCGTACTACGCCGAACGGCTCTGGCAGCTGATGCCGGCCGTCTACCGGCGGGAGGACACCGACAGCCTGACCGAGGCCGGGCCGCTCCGCGAGCTGCTCGACCGCATCGGCGCGCAGGTGGCCGTCGTGCGGCGCAGCATCGACCGGTTGTGGGAGGACCAGTCCATCGAGACCTGCGACGACTGGGTCATTCCCTACATCGGAGACCTCCTCGACACGAACCTCGTCAACCGCCTCGACCCGGGGGGCCAACGGCTCGACGTGGCCAAGACCATCCACTACCGCCGGCGCAAGGGCACGCTCGAGGTCCTCGAAGAGCTGGCCCGTGACGTCACCGGCTGGCCGGCCCACGTCGTCGAGGGGTTCAGCCGGCTGGCCCGTACGCGCCACGGACTCGACCCGGCCGTCGGCCCGCTCGGCTATCCGGAGGCCGCGCCGACCGACGTGGCCCGGCTGCTCGCGCTGGAGGGCCTGACCGGACGGCTCACCGGCGGTCCAGCCGGGGGCCTGGCCGACCTCCGCTCCTTCCACGGAGCGATGCTGGCCAATGGGCCCTTCGACGAGGACTTCCACATGGCCGACGTCCGGGTCGGCCAGGGCGCCCTCGGGCACTTCGGCATACCCAAGCTGCTGGTCTTCCTCTGGCGCCTCATCAGCTTCCCGGTCGTGGCCGGCACGCCGGTGGCTGTGGCCGGGTGCACCGACCAGTGGGTGTTCGACCCCACCGGCCGGGAGATCCCGCTCTTCTTGCCCCCCGCCCCGGTCCCCGACGACTTCAGCGAGGACTGGACACCGGCCCGGGAGTGGCAGGTCCCCGGGCCGCTCACCAACTCGCTCGAATGGGCCCTCTCCGACACCGGCGCCACGCCGCCCCCGCCGCTCCGGGCCCCCTACCCCGACGGCGGCCTGCCGACCCGCTACGCCCTCGGCGGCGGGGCGGTGCTCCAGGCCATCTGGCCCGAGCTCGGACGCTTCGAGACGACGGGGGCGCCGCCCGAGCCCCTCGCCGTCGACTACCAGTACGGGTTCTCGAGCTACGTCGGCGCCGGCCCCTACGACCGCGACCTCCTCGGCGACCCGCCGACGGTGACGGGCACCGAGACCGTCGTCGGTGGTGGCACCGGACTCGACACCGCCCTCGGCGCCCTGTCGGGCACGGGCACGGTCACCGTGGCCGACTCACTCACCTACGGGACTCTCGCCGCCGTCGGCTCGACTGCCGACCCTGTCGTCTCGGTCCTCGTGCGGGCCGGGGCCGGCCAGCGGCCCGTGCTCCGGACTCCGGGGTCGGGTCCGTGGGTGTTCACCGGGGGCGGCGAGGCCGAGCTCGTACTCGACGGTCTCACGGTCTCGGGGTGCGACGTGGTGCTGCGGGGCTCCTTCGACACCGTCCGTATCACCGGCTGCACCCTCGACCCGGGAACTGCCGCCACCGGCTCGCCGCCGCTCGCCACCGCGGTCGACGGCGTCGTCCTCGCCCCATGCCGGCTGTTCATCGAGGCCGACCCCACGGCGGCGGCCGGTGAGAGCGGGGCGATCCGCCAGCTGCTCGTCGACCACTCCATCCTGGGTCCGGTCCGCAGCCGCTTCGGTGGCTCGGTCGAAACGCTCACCGTGACCGACAGCATCGTCCAGGGGCTTCCGGCGAGCGCCGGCCCGACGTACGCCGCGGCCGACGTCTTCGACCCGGTGCTGCTGGCCAAGGGCCTCCTCGCCGACGACCCTGTCTCCGCCGGGTTCGTGGCTGCCATGGGCCTCGGGGCAGGGAGCGCGTTGGCCGCGTTCGCAGCAGAGGCGACGGCCAGCCAGGAGGCCGGGCTTCCCGCGGCTCTGGTCACCGCCCTCGACACCGCGGTGAACGGGCCATCGCTCTACGACGCGACGACCTTCAGCGGCGTCGACCTCAGCCCCGACATCCTGGCGCTGGCGGCCGAGGCGGCCACGCTCGACGCCCCCCACCTCGAACTCCTCAACCGCGGGCTGCTCGACGAGTCCTACCCCGTGGCCCTTGCGGTGGCCGCCCTCGCCGTGGCCGACGCCACGGTCGAGCTCACTCGCGTGAGCGTCCTCGGACGGGCGTTCGCCCACCGTCTCTACGCAAGCGACTCGATCCTCGCCGACTTCACGGCGGTCGACGACACCCAGGACGGCTGTGTGCGCTTCTCCGCCTACGCACAGGGCAGTGTGCTCCCCCGCCAGTACGAATCGGCGGCCGTCCTCGCCCTGGCCCCTCTCTTCACGAGCGAGGCCTTCGGCCAGCCGGGCTTCGCCCAGCTCCTCGAGACTGCCGACCAGGCCGTCGTCGGCGGCCCTGCCGGGGTTGCCATCCTCACCGGTGCGGAGACCAGCTCGGAGATGGGGGCGTTCTCGGCCGACCTCAATCCGATCAAAGAGCAGGGACTGCTCATCAAGTACGCCGAGTACATGCCGCTCGGGCTCACACCCGTGGTGATCCATGTCACGTGATCGTCGTCCCGACGGGGACCGGAGGAGGAGGCACTGATGGGAAGCGATCGCGCCCGGGTGAGCTACGACCCGACCCGCCACTGGCGGGCACTTGTGGCCCAGCAAGGCCGGGTCACCGTGGAGTCCGACTGGAACGAGGAGGTGGCGATCCTCGACGAGCGCGACCGTCTGGGGACGCTCGACATCGTGGGGCCGTTCGGCTCCCCCGATGGGGGCTACGCGGTGACCGTGGTCCCGGGCGGTGGAGCGGGGGGCTCGACCGCCGGCGACCTCACCGTCGGCCCGGGCATCCTCTATCTCGGCGGGGAACGGCTCGAGCTCGACACGCCCATCACCTACAGCACCCAGCCCGACTGGCTCGACCACTCGAGCGACCCGCTCTGGGTGGACCCCGCCGTCCCCGACGGGACGGCCGACGAGCTCGTCTACCTCCTGGCCATCGATCAGGAGGTCTCCGCCGTCGAGGACCCGGCCCTGGCCGACGTGGCCCTCGGGGGCCCCGACACCATGCAGCGGAAGCGCCTCCTCCAGCACGTCGCGCGCCAGGTCGGCGACGGGGCGACGTGCACGACGGCCTGGGACGACTTCCAGCAGTCCCTCACCGCCGGCGGCCTGTCGTTCGACCCGTCCACCATGCTGCTCGAATCGACCACCATCCTCGAGGTGTCCTTCACCGAGCTACCCGGTCCCGTCACCCCGTGCCAGCCCGTCGCCACCGGCGGCTACCTCGGGGCCGAGAACCAGATGCTCCGGGTCATGGTGACGGGCGTCACCAACGGTGTGCCCGACATCGTGTGGGGCTTCGACGACGCCTCCTTCCTGTACCGGCTCGCCGCGGCCACCTACGACACGGCGGCCGACATCACCACCCTCACCCTCGGCCGGGCCCCCGTCGACAGCTACCACTTCCCTCAGCTCGGCCAGGTGGTGGAGCTCCTCCGCGACGCGGTGCAGCTCACGTCGACTGACTACATCGCCTCGGCCACCGGCTTCGTGACGACGGCCACCGCTGCCTACGACCCGACCTCGATGGAGCTCGGGGTGGCCGGCCAGCCGCCGAGCGACTATCTGTCGCCCGCCACCCCCCAGCTCTATCTGCGCATCTGGCAGGACACGGCCACCGCCACCCCCGGCCAGGCCGTTGCCCTCGGCGACACCGGGGTGGCGGTCACGCTCACCTCGAGCTCGGGCACGTTCCACCCCGGGGACTTCTGGCGCTTCGCCCTCCGGCCGATCGACCCCACGATCGTCTACCCCGCCCGGTACCTAGAGGCTCCCCAGCCACCCGACGGCCCGCGCACCTGGGCCTGTCCCCTCGCCGTCCTCGCCTGGGACGCCGGCACGGCCACCGTCTCTCCCTGCGTCCCACCCTTCACCAGCCTCGTCAACCAGAGCTCGGGGGGCGGCTGCTGCACGGCGGTCGTCGGCCCCGACGACGTGGCCGGTGGCGCCTCGCTCCAGGCACTCCTCCAGCGCTTCGCGGGACAGGGCCCGGTCACGATCTGCCTCGAACCTGGCACCTACCGGCTCCCGCACCCTCTCGTCATCGATTCGGGCCTGCAGTGGCTCACCCTCTCGGGTTGCTCCGGCCAGGTGATCCTGGAGGCCGCCGACGCCACCGCCACCGCCTTCGTCGACGGTTTGATCGCGCTACGCGGCGCCGGCGAGGTCACCCTCTCCGGCCTCACCTTCTCGTTGCCCGAGGCGCATTTCGCGCCAAAAGGGGACGCCTTCAGCGGGCTGGCCCCGGCCAACCGGGAGCTCCTCCTCGCCTACAGCCGCGACCTCGCCGTCGCAGTGGGCATCTCGGCGGTGACCACCGACGGCGTGGTCATCGAGGACTGCACCTTCTCCTACCCGGTTGCCGGCGACAACCTGTTCGCCGCTGGGATCCTGGCGACGGGGGCGATGGAGGCCCTTGAAGTCCGGGGGTGCACCTTCGTGAACGAGGCCCCCCCGGCCACTGTTCCGTTCTACGACCTGGCGCTGGGGAACCAGGCCGAGCCGCCCTTCCGGCTCATGCTGGGCTACCTGCAGGTCCCGATCTTCACGCCACCGCCAACGCCACCTCCACCTCCGCCTGTGCCACCTCCGCCTGTGCCACCTCCGCCTGTGCCACCTCCGCCTGTGCCACCGCCATCGCCCTCGACGTTC
>CAYWDQ010000012.1:0-12200 GCA_964457065.1 uncultured Acidimicrobiaceae bacterium
CGAGGTCGAGGTGGTGCAGTATGCCGTTGCCGACGATCAGGTCAAAGCTCCCGTCGTCGAATTCGAGCGCTTCGGCGTTCATCACGCGTATGTCGGCGTCGATGCCCCGTGCGGCGGCCTCCTGGCGGGCCTGCTGGACGCCGATCGACGACAGGTCGATGGCGGACAGCGACGCCGCGAAGGGGGCCAGGTGGAAGAGCCGGCCGCCCTGGCCGCACCCGTACTCCAGGATCCGTGCGCCCGTCCCCGCCTCCTGCACGGCCTGCCAGAAGGCGGCCTCGGCCGGGGCGAGGACGGCGTAGAAGCGACCGGTCGACTCCCGGCTGCCGGATTCGAAGGTCTGATCGTGAAAGCCCTGTTCCCGCTGGTACCGGTCTTCCGCCTCGGTCATGTGCCTCGTTCCTCCACGCTGTGCGCCCGGTGACAATGTACCCGTGCCCGCGCGGGGCACTGGTGGGGTGGCCCGGGAGTGCGGGGGATGGCCCGCGGTCGACGCGCTCAGCGCAGCCCGCGGCAGAGCGGAGGGTGCAGGTGTAGGCCGACGCCTAGTCGCCGCAGCGGCGGCGCAATGCCAGACGGCTCTGTCCCGCCGCGTGCTGCACCACGTCGCACGCGGTCACCAGCTCCTCCTCGCTCGGCGTCGGCCACATCCGAGTTTGACCACCCGAAGGGCTACGACGGCAACCCCGCATTGCAGCACCGTCCTCATTAGTCTGTTCGGGACTGCACGCATGCCAACCAGAGGAGGCGCCATGCGCTCGCTGCTTCGTTTCGGTGTCCTCGGCTGTGCCCTCGCCCTGACCGCCCTGCCTCTGGCGATCGGCGGCGGGGGATCGGTGGCCGGCGCCGCCTACTCCTCGCCCGCCACGGTCAGCGCGTCGAACTGGAGCACCATGGCGAACACGGTGACCGCGCCGGGGGCCGGCACGGAGGCCGGCGCCGTGTCCTGCGTGACCTCGGTGTTCTGCGTCGCGGTCACCGGCAATGGCGGTCAGGACGCCGGCTATTACGGTGGGCAGGACTACGCGGAGCTTTGGAACGGGTCGACATGGTCACCCATGACCCTTCCGAATGTTCCCGGCTCTGATTCGACGACGCTCATCGGCGTCTCCTGTGTCACCACGTCGTTCTGCATCGCCGTGGGTCAGGCGACCGGGCCCAAGGTCCTCATTGAACAGTGGAACGGAACGGCCTGGACCGTCGTCACGACAAGCCTCGGGACTGCAGTCGACCTGCGCAGTGTGTCGTGCACGAGTCAGAACTTCTGCCAGGCCGTCGGCGACACGGGTGGCGCCGAGGCGGGCCAGCCCGTCGCCGCACAGTGGAACGGCTCGACGTGGTCTTTCCAGGCGATGAGCCTTCCCGGCTACGACGTGAGTGGGAGTCTCGACAGCACGTCGTGTACCACTCCCTCGTTTTGTATGGCGGTCGGATTCGGTCAGAACGATTCCTCTCAAAATGGGGGGCTGGCGTACTCGTGGAACGGGTCGAGCTGGACGTTCAGCGCGATCTATTCAAACGCTTTGCAATTCGTCCCCTACGCCGTTTCGTGCGCCGGACTGGACTTCTGCGCTGCCGCTGGCGCCAACGGTGCGGTCAACCTGGTGACGATCTGGAACGGGTCGGCCTGGTCACCGGCCCAGAATGTTCCGAGTCCGATCGCGAGTGCCCTCTACGGCATCAGCTGCTTCAGCCCGACCAGCTGCACGGCCGTCGGAGGCGGTGGGACGAGGGGCAGTGGGACGAGCGGCCAGGTGCTGACCTGGAACGGCCAGTCTTGGACGCAGGTGAGTCAACCACCCACGGGGGTCGAGGGAGCGTCGAGTGTCTTTCTGTTCGGCGTCGACTGCCTGACCAACTGGGTGTGTGTGTCGGCCGGCTCTTCCGAGTTCAACGGCATACCCCCCACGTACCAGCCTTTGTTCGCCTCGGCCCCCATCGCCCGCAACGGCTACTACTTCGTGGGCTCCGACGGCGGCATCTACAACTACGGCACCGGGGGGAGCGCCCCGTTCCTGGGTTCGATGGGCGGCACCAAGCTGAACTCGCCCATTGTCGGCATGGCGACCATGCCGGCCGGTGACGGCTACTACCTGGCGGCGGCCGACGGCGGGGTCTTCAACTTCGGCTCGGCCCAGTTCTACGGCTCCATGGGCGGCAAGGCGCTCAACAAGCCGATCGTCGGCATCGCGGTCACCCCCGACGGCGGGGGCTACTGGCTGGTGGCCTCCGACGGCGGCATCTTCTCCTACGGCGACGCCCAGTTCTACGGCTCCATGGGAGGCAAGCCGCTCAACAAGCCGATCGTCGGGATTGCCCCGACCCCCAACGGCAACGGCTACTACGAGGTGGCCAGCGACGGCGGCATCTTCACCTTCCCGACCGTCGGTGGCCCGCCCTTCTTGGGCTCGGCCGGCTCGCTCACGCTGAACAAGCCGGTCGTCGGCATGGCCGTCGCCTCCAACGGCGGCTACTACATGGTGGCCAGCGACGGCGGCATCTTCAGCTACCCGGGCACCGAACCCTTCTACGGCTCGACCGGGTCGATCAAGCTCAACAAGCCGATCGTCGGCCTGGACCTGGTCGGCAACGGCTACTACCTCGGGGCAGCCGACGGCGGCGTCTTTGCCTTCCCGGGCACCAACGGCCCGCCCTTCTTGGGCAGCAGGGGTGGCCAGCCCATCAACGCCCCCGTGGTGGCCATTTCGGGCTGAACTCCCCATCTCAATGTGAGACAGCTCAGCGCAGCCCCCGGCATAGGGGAAGCGTGCAGGTGTAGGCCGAGGCCTGGTCGCCGTAGAGGCGGCGCAATGCCAGACGGCTCTGTCCTGCCGCGTGCTGCACGGCGTCGCAGGCCGCATCGAGCTCCTCCTCGCTCGGGGCCGGCCACATTCGAGTTTGACCGCCCGAAGGGCTACGACGGCAACCCCGCATTGCAGCACCGTCCTCATTAGTCTGTTCGGGACTGCACGCATGCCAACCAGAGGAGGCGCCATGCGCTCGCTGCTTCGTTTCGGTGTCCTCGGCTGTGCCCTCGCCCTGACCGCCCTGCCTCTGGCGATCGGCGGCGGGGGATCGGTGGCCGGCGCCGCCTACTCCTCGCCCGCCACGGTCAGCGCGTCGAACTGGAGCACCATGGCGAACACGGTGACCGCGCCGGGGGCCGGCACGGAGGCCGGCGCCGTGTCCTGCGTGACCTCGGTGTTCTGCGTCGCGGTCACCGGCAATGGCGGTCAGGACGCCGGCTATTACGGTGGGCAGGACTACGCGGAGCTTTGGAACGGGTCGACATGGTCACCCATGACCCTTCCGAATGTTCCCGGCTCTGATTCGACGACGCTCATCGGCGTCTCCTGTGTCACCACGTCGTTCTGCATCGCCGTGGGTCAGGCGACCGGGCCCAAGGTCCTCATTGAACAGTGGAACGGAACGGCCTGGACCGTCGTCACGACAAGCCTCGGGACTGCAGTCGACCTGCGCAGTGTGTCGTGCACGAGTCAGAACTTCTGCCAGGCCGTCGGCGACACGGGTGGCGCCGAGGCGGGCCAGCCCGTCGCCGCACAGTGGAACGGCTCGACGTGGTCTTTCCAGGCGATGAGCCTTCCCGGCTACGACGTGAGTGGGAGTCTCGACAGCACGTCGTGTACCACTCCCTCGTTTTGTATGGCGGTCGGATTCGGTCAGAACGATTCCTCTCAAAATGGGGGGCTGGCGTACTCGTGGAACGGGTCGAGCTGGACGTTCAGCGCGATCTATTCAAACGCTTTGCAATTCGTCCCCTACGCCGTTTCGTGCGCCGGACTGGACTTCTGCGCTGCCGCTGGCGCCAACGGTGCGGTCAACCTGGTGACGATCTGGAACGGGTCGGCCTGGTCACCGGCCCAGAATGTTCCGAGTCCGATCGCGAGTGCCCTCTACGGCATCAGCTGCTTCAGCCCGACCAGCTGCACGGCCGTCGGAGGCGGTGGGACGAGGGGCAGTGGGACGAGCGGCCAGGTGCTGACCTGGAACGGCCAGTCTTGGACGCAGGTGAGTCAACCACCCACGGGGGTCGAGGGAGCGTCGAGTGTCTTTCTGTTCGGCGTCGACTGCCTGACCAACTGGGTGTGTGTGTCGGCCGGCTCTTCCGAGTTCAACGGCATACCCCCCACGTACCAGCCTTTGTTCGCCTCGGCCCCCATCGCCCGCAACGGCTACTACTTCGTGGGCTCCGACGGCGGCATCTACAACTACGGCACCGGGGGGAGCGCCCCGTTCCTGGGTTCGATGGGCGGCACCAAGCTGAACTCGCCCATTGTCGGCATGGCGACCATGCCGGCCGGTGACGGCTACTACCTGGCGGCGGCCGACGGCGGGGTCTTCAACTTCGGCTCGGCCCAGTTCTACGGCTCCATGGGCGGCAAGGCGCTCAACAAGCCGATCGTCGGCATCGCGGTCACCCCCGACGGCGGGGGCTACTGGCTGGTGGCCTCCGACGGCGGCATCTTCTCCTACGGCGACGCCCAGTTCTACGGCTCCATGGGAGGCAAGCCGCTCAACAAGCCGATCGTCGGGATTGCCCCGACCCCCAACGGCAACGGCTACTACGAGGTGGCCAGCGACGGCGGCATCTTCACCTTCCCGACCGTCGGTGGCCCGCCCTTCTTGGGCTCGGCCGGCTCGCTCACGCTGAACAAGCCGGTCGTCGGCATGGCCGTCGCCTCCAACGGCGGCTACTACATGGTGGCCAGCGACGGCGGCATCTTCAGCTACCCGGGCACCGAACCCTTCTACGGCTCGACCGGGTCGATCAAGCTCAACAAGCCGATCGTCGGCCTGGACCTGGTCGGCAACGGCTACTACCTCGGGGCAGCCGACGGCGGCGTCTTTGCCTTCCCGGGCACCAACGGCCCGCCCTTCTTGGGCAGCAGGGGTGGCCAGCCCATCAACGCCCCCGTGGTGGCCATTTCGGGCTGAACTCCCCATCTCAATGTGAGACAGCTCAGCGCAGCCCCCGGCATAGGGGAAGCGTGCAGGTGTAGGCCGAGGCCTGGTCGCCGTAGAGGCGGCGCAATGCCAGACGGCTCTGTCCTGCCGCGTGCTGCACGGCGTCGCAGGCCGCATCGAGCTCCTCCTCGCTCGGGGCCGAGATGGTGACGTAGCCCGAATAACGGAACGAGGCATGCCCCTCGGCCAGCTCCGCCTCCCGGCGGGCCAGGACCTCGGACTCGCGGGCGTGGCGCGCCGTGGAGACGAAGCCGCCCCGTCGGCGCAGCTCGGCGTCGGCCAGGTCTGCCGTGCGGGACGCCTCCACCTTGCGCACCGCGGCGTCGGGACCGAGCGGCTCCATCACCACGGAGAGGGTCGAGCGGGCCGAGCCGAGCAGCAGGGGAGCCAGGAAGTCGCTGCGCACCTCGGTGCGCGGCCACTCCGCCACCCAGAAGGTGGCGTGGACCATGCCGTCGACGCGCACGTGCGACCAGCTCTCCTCCATCGCCATCGGCCAGGGGTCGGCGACCGGGCCGTCGCCGGAGCCCGCCGGCACCTGCGGCTCGTACGTGCGGAGCAGCTGCCGGGTGAGGTCGTCGGACGTGAGCACGGATTCGACCTGCACGTCGGCGTCGGAGAGGAGGCGGACGAGCGACCCGACCTCGCGGGCCAGCGTGGCGCATCCGGCCTCGACCGACCTGGTGAGCCGCACCTGCACTGCGAGGACCACGTCGTGTGCACAGGTGTGCGAGTCCATGTCGCTGAGGAGCGCGTCGTAGGACGCGGTGCACGCCGACGCGGCGTCCGGCACCGCCTCCGCGGCGACATAGGAGCGCACGCCCTGCCCATCGTCGGGGAAGGACGCAGCGACCCACTGCACGCGGTGCACGGGCGATCCCTCGCGTGCCAGCGACGAGAGGACGGATGCCCACGCCCCCACGCGGCGGTCCTGCTCGTCGGCGCCCAGCAGGGCGAAGCTCCGACCGCGCACCGAGAGGGCCGCCGTCAGCGTGCGCGCCGTGCGGTCGTGCACGACGCCCATGTCGTGCCAGCCGGCGCGCAGCAGCCGCATGCCGCGCAGTGCGCCCATCTGACGCGCTCCGCGGGCGCCGGCCCGCCGGACTCCCCAGCACACCGCCACCGGCAGCCACTCGTCGCCGGTGCGCCCCGAGAGCGGCACAGTGGCCAGGGCGCCGTAGAGGACGAGCACGCCGATGGCCGCCGCCACGCCCACTGCGTTGGGCTCCCACCGCAGCACGAGCACACCGAACACCAGACCGACCGCCACGGTGATGATCTGCCCCGCCCGCCACCCCGCCAGGGCCCCACCGCGCTCCCGCGGCCCGAAGCGGTAGCGCGCCCCTGCGTCGCCGCTCACCCGGCGTCACCCTCGTGCGGTGGCCAGGCGGGCGGCAGGCACTTGATGGACGGCCCGTGGCCGTCGTCGCCCATGTAGTAGCGCGCTTTGCCGGGCTCGACCCTGCCGATCAGGCTGCGGCCGGGCGGCACGCCCTCCCACTTCCACGCGTCCGCCGCCGTGGCCGGACCCGTCCGGGGGGACCAGTGCGGGCGCCCGCGCCACGTCCCGATGCGGTCGGCCATGGCGTCGGCCGCCGCGTCGCCCCCCGCCCGCGCGCTCCCTGCACCGTCGGTGCTGCCGGCGCCGGTCTCGTCCTCGCTCGCACCCACGATCGGCTTGGGACCCTTGGGTCCCGGCTCGGCGCCGCGTGCCATGGCGGCGTGGAAGACCTGCTCCGAACCCGGGTCTCCGGCGGTGAGGCGGACCGCCCCGTCGTCCCCCGACCCGTCCGAACCCTCCGCACCGCACGAACCCGCGGGACCCTCCGCCCCGGGCCCGGGGGACCCCGCCGCCGTCCGCGCCGCTCCGGACGCGGACGCGGCGCCGGCGACCGCCGGCTGCGCCACCAGGCGCGCGTCACCGAGGGCCTCGAGCCCCCCGTGCAGCGCGTGGCTGGCCGCCGTCCGCGGCACCCGCGTCATCGTGGCGGTCCCCCGCGCCCGCAACCCGTCGAGATGCCCCACGGCACCGGCCTCCACCGCCGGAATGAGGCGCAGGATGGCGAAGGGGACGAAGGTGGCCATGACGAGGAGTGCGCCGCCGGCCAGGACGGCCGAGAACCCGGCGCCGTGCGCGCCGGTCCCGGCGGTGCCAGACGAGACGGCGCCGGCGGCCAGGCTCAGGGTCGCCACGATGACGAACTTGGAGAGGATCAGTGCGGCCAGCGTCTCGACCAGGCGCCGGCACCAGTGCGACACCGCCGGCCACACCAGGGTGGCCAGCGCCAGCGGGAGGAAGAGGACGGCGACGTAGACCGCCGCGGCGCGGATGAGGAGCTCGAGCCACAGCACGAACGCGGCGACGGCGACGAGCAGTGCAACGAGGAGGAGCACGAAGCTGGCAATCGTCGGGTCCGCGGCGGCCGCGACCAGCCCCGTGGTCACGCCGGACAGGAGGGAGGTGACGTCGGCGCCGGTGCCGCCGGCGACCGCCGTGCTCATGGCGTCGGTGGCGGAGAGGCTGAGGATGACGATCTGAATGGCCACCACCCCCAGCAGCAGGGCGAGCGGCAGCTGCACCAGGTAGGTGCGGACGAGTTGGCCGGGGCTCTGGCGCACGATGGCCTGCAGGGTCGAGACGAGGAGCATGGGCAGGATGACCACGCCCGCCAGCGCCGTCATCTGGCCGTAATGGGTGCGGAACCAGGTGGCGCCGACGTCGACGGTCGTGGTGGACACGAGCACGTCGCCGATCTGGCCGAGCAGCCACTCCGCGCCGCTCGCCACCCACTGGCTGATGCCGCCGAGGACGGACTCGAAGCCAGAGGCCGCGATGGAGCCGCCGAGGCTCCCGACCTGGCAGATCGGGTTGAGCGCATCGAGACCGGTACACCCGGCGGCCAGCATGGTGACGCCCCGTCGCGACGCCGGTCAGTGCAGGTTGGTGCCGGTGTGGAAGAAGAAGTTGATGATCGGGGGCGCGGCCCCGATGAGAAGTGCCGCCAGTCCCGACACCAGCACCGCCCGGCGTCCCACCAGCGACTGCTGGAAGTTCTGGGAGTGCACGCCCAGGGCCCAGGCGGCGGCCCCGATCAGCAGGCCGGCGAGCGACGCGATCAGCGCCCAGGCGCCCAGGCCGTTGGTCAGGTCCTGCAGGGTGCCGCCACCGGGCAGCGCGTTCACGCTCGGGTTCAACGAGACATCGGCCAGGTGCCACACGAGCATCGGTGCCCTCCGTGGTGACTGCCGGCGCCGGGACCTCCGGCGGCCGCTCGCCCGGAGAACGGTTCAGCGTCCGCAGATGATTCGCCGCACTTCCGTTCCGGGCTCCGTCCGGACACGGCCCGCCCGGCACCCGGGCCAGGGCGTCGGTCGATCCGGCGTTGCGAAACGGTCCTGCTTGGAGTCTGGGAAGAGGCCGTCCGTCCGGCGCGGCGGGCGCGCACCCGGCGAAGAGGGTTCGCCGCGCCCTCTCCAGCCCTGTCATATTGGGGACGTGCCGCTGAGTGGGCCGGGGGAAGTCAATCTGAGCCAGGCCCAGGAGATCTACTTCATCGCGGGCGCGGTCCTCGTCGTGGTGCTGGTCGGACTGGCGGCCGCCTACCTCGGTCGGCGCTCGGGCCGGCGGGCCATCTCGCAGCGTCTGGCCTCGCTCGGCACCCGGCTCGGCCTCGATCCGCCCCAGGACGAGTACAACATCGAGACCTCCCTCGCCTACCTGGAACAGGTGACCGGGGGCGCCGCCCAGGCCGTGACGGAGTCCAGCTCCGACGCCATCCGCCTGCGGCGCTCGCTGGACACGCTCACCCAGGGTGTCGTCCTCTGCGACGAGAACGGCAGCGTGATCTACCGCAACGGCCGCGCGAACGCCCTGATGGTCAGCCGTCACGGCGACGCGCTCGCCGCCCAGGCGGTCACCGAGGTGCTCGAGGACGCCTGGCACGAGGGCTCGGCCGAGCGCACGCTCGATCTCTACGGTCCGCCGCGGCGCACGCTGCAGGTGCGGGCCCGCCAGATCGACGACGGCCGCCGGCCGCTGGGTGTCATCGCGCTGATCGAGGACATCTCGGAACGCCGACGCCTCGAGGAGATCCGCCGCGACTTCGTGGCCAACGTGAGCCACGAGCTCAAGACGCCGATGGGCGCCCTGGGCCTGCTGGCCGAGACCCTCGTCTCCGAGCCCGACCCCGACGTGGCCCAGCGCCTGGCCGGCCGCATCCACAACGAGGCCTTCCGGGTCAGCCGCATCATCGACGACCTGCTCGACCTGTCGCGCATCGAGTCGGAGGAGGCGCCGCCCCGCGAGCCCGTGCTGGTGAACCTCGTGATGGCCGACGCCATAGAGCGGGTGCGCGCCACCGCCGACCAGCGCGGCATCGAGATCGTGCTGCACGAGCCCTCGCCGCCGGTCGCCGTGATGGGGGACCGGCGCCAGCTCGTCTCGGCCATGCACGCCCTCCTGGAGAACGCGATCACCTACTCCTACGACAACTCCAAGGTCGTCGTCAGCGGGACGGTGCAGCGCTCCCACCCGAACCTCGAGCACCCCTCGGTGGTGGGCTCCCTGGGCGACCGCCCCCTGGGCGAGGGTCTGCCGGGCCACGACACGGGGGAGATCCCCGCCGTGGCCGCCGCGCCAGACTCGGTGCCCGAAACCGCTGCACCCGAGAAGGAGGGGTCGGTGGAGCCGGTCTTCACCCCCGAGATCCTGGACCACGAACCGGTCCCGAGCGACGCCGCGGTCGCCGGCACGGCGGCCACCGGCACCACCGCGCCCGCCCCCCCGTCGGGCCCGCCGGCCGACACCGCCGGAACCGGTCCGGCGGAGTCCATCGCGGCGACCTCCCCGACGTGGCGCATCGAGGAGCGCGACAACGTGCGGCTCTCGGTGCAGGACCACGGCATCGGGATCCCGGCCCGCGACCTCGACCGCATCTTCGAGCGCTTCTACCGGGTCGACCACGGCCGCAGCCGTGACACGGGCGGCACCGGCCTCGGCCTGTCGATCGTGCGCCATGTCGCCAACAACCACCAGGGCTGGGTGGACGTCGAGTCCCGCGAGGGCGAGGGATCGACCTTCACGCTCGTGCTGCCGGTCCAGGCGGAGCGGGTCGCGTGACCAAGGCCGGGTCCGGCAAGGCGGCCGCCGGCAAGAAGGGCGCACGCCCGGCGCAGGGGGAAGGACCGGTCAAGGTGCTGCTGGCCGAGGACGAGGAGTCCTTCATCGAGGCGCTCGTCATCGGCCTCACCAACGAGGGGTTCCGCGTCACGGTGGCCCGCGACGGCAACGAAGCGCTGCAGCTCTTCGAGGAGACCGGGCCCGACATCCTCCTGCTCGACCTGATGCTGCCCAAGATGTCGGGCATCGACGTGTGCCGCAACATCCGCGCCCACTCGAGCGTCCCCATCATCATGGTCACGGCCAAGGGCACCGAGATCGACACCGTGGTCGCTCTCGAGGTCGGGGCGGACGACTACGTCACCAAGCCCTACCGGCTGCGCGAGCTGGTGGCCCGCATGCGCGCCGTCCTGCGGCGAGCGCCCGGCGGCCCCGAGTCAACCGACCAGTCGAGCACCATCGAGTTCGGCAGCGACGGCATCTGGGAGTCCAACGGGATCAAGGTGGACTTCGACCAGCGACGCGTCTTCGTGCGCGGCGAGGAGGTACACCTGCGCCGCAAGGAATTCGAGCTGCTGCGCCTGCTGGTCGAGAACTCCGGCCGCGTGCTCACCCGCGACGTCCTCATCGACCGCGTGTGGGGCACCGACTACATCGGCGACACCAAGACGCTCGACGTGCACATCAAGCGGTTGCGGTCCCGGATAGAGGCCGACCCCTCCACCCCGGTCCTCATCACGACGGTGCGCGGCGTCGGCTACCGCTTCGCGGCCGCCGGGTCCTAAACCGGCGTGTGACCTCGGGCGGGCCGGCACGACCGAGTCGCCACGTCCCGAGCCGCTAGCTTCGACGGGTCTGGGGGTCCCCCCCTCCGGCCCCCCCAACGAGGAAGACTGATGTCACTGCCCGTGCCCACATCCGTGATGCGAAGACTGGCCGTCTGCCTCGTGCTGGCCGCAGTGGCGTCGTTCCTGCCGGCCGTCCGCGACGGCGTCGCAGGTGCGGCGATCGTCCCGCCGGACTACCCGTACGTGAACATGACGCCTGCACCCGGCTACGACGGGCCGTGCGGGAGCGTGGCGCAGCCGAATCCGACGTGCCCCGCCGGCCTGGTCACCATCGACGGTGACCGCGCCGTCGAGGGAGTGGTCCCGATGAGCCTCCCGGACAACTACTCGTCATTGACGCCGCAGGAGCAGCTGTTCGTGCTCACCGACCTCGAGAGGGTCGACCGCGGGATCGCGCCGATCGAGGGCCTCGCCGCCGGGCTGGACGGGCTGGCCCAGGCCGGGGCGAACAACCACACCAACCCCACGTTCCCGACCTACGGGAGCAGCTTCGGGAGCTCGTACTCCTCGGAGTCGTCGCTCATGGAGTCGGACATCCTGTGGATGTACCAGGACGGCTATGGAGGCCCGAACGCGGGGTGCACCTCGCTCGGCGCAGCGGAGTGCTGGCTGCACCGCCAGATCATGCTCGGCCCGTACCCCGCGCCGCTCCTCATGGGCGTGGGGACCGGCCCTTCGACGACGGAGCTCCTCGTGGGGGGGGATACCGCGGACACGCCGTATTACACCTGGTCGGACGTGGTCCCGCACCTCCCCGTCGGCGTCTCTGTCCCCGAGATCTCGGCGCTGCCGGGTACCACGCAGTCGTCGTCCGTCCAGCTGTGGGCGTCGGGCGAGAACATGAACGTCTCCGTGTCCCTGAGCGGCGGGTCGGGGGTGTTGCGGCTCGGCAGCTCGGGTTGCAGCCTCCAGATGCAGAGCTCCTGCGGCGTTCCCGTCCAGTTCACGCCGCCGTCCGTCGGCGTCTACACCGCCACGATGGTCGTGAGCGGCCCCAACGGCACCCAGGACATCATGCTGCGGGGGGTCTCGAGCCACGGCTACCACCTCGTCGCCTCCGACGGTGGCGTCTTCAGCTTCGGTGACGCGCAATTCCGCGGCTCGACCGGCGGCCTGCACCTGAACCGGCCGGTCGTGGCGATGGCGGGCACCAGCGACGGCGGCGGCTACTGGGAGGTGGCCTCCGACGGGGGCGTCTTCAACTACGGGGACGCCGGCTTCTACGGCTCCATGGGCGGCAAGCGGCT
>CAYWDQ010000012.1:12300-41254 GCA_964457065.1 uncultured Acidimicrobiaceae bacterium
GACGCCGGCTTCTACGGCTCCATGGGCGGCAAGCGGCTGAACGCGCCCATCGTCGGCATCGCCCCGACGTCCAACGGCCAGGGCTACTGGGAGGTGGCCTCCGACGGGGGCGTCTTCAACTTCGGCGACGCGACGTTCCACGGCTCGGCCGGCTCGTTGCCCCTGAACAGGCCGGTCGTCGGCATGACCGCGACGGCCGACGGAGGCGGGTACTGGCTGGTGGCGAGCGACGGTGGGGTCTTCGACTACGGCGACGCGCCGTTCTTCGGCTCCATGGGCGGTCAGCCCCTGAACAGGCCGATCACCGGCATTGCGGCGACCACCGACGGCGGCGGCTACTGGCTGGCGGCGTCCGACGGGGGCGTCTTCAACTTCGGCGACGCAGGCTTCTTCGGCTCCATGGGCGGCACTCGGCTCGACGCACCCGTCGTCGGAGCGGCGGCATCCGCCTGACCCGGCGAGCGGCTCGCGTTCAGACGGTCAACCGCTCGAAGTCGGCCGGGATCGTCACGCCCGGCATGGAGGCGGTGTCCACCTGCTCCCCGAGATGCGTGAGCACGATGTGCAACTCGGGATGCGCGGCGCGCAGCTCCCGGATGGAGTCCTCGTCCATGTGGGTCGGCGGCGCGCCCGGGGGGAGGTGCTTCCCGTTGCACTCGACCACGAGCGCGTCGGACTCCCGGGCCAGCTCGCTGAGCCCGTCGCAGGGCGTGGTGTCGCCCGAGTAGGCGACGACCCCGCCCGGGCGCTCGAAGAGGTAGCCGAAGCAGCGCAGATACGGGACGTGGACCACCTCGACGGCCCGGAGGCGCAGCGGCCCCACCCGCTGCCACGAGCCGTTCACCTCGGTGAAGCGCAGGTCGATGCGGTCGTGGGCCATCTGGAGCACCGAGGGCACCGCACCGGCGTCCATCATGCCCGCCAGGTGCCGCTCCAGCCCCGGGGGGCCCACCACGTCCAGGGTGCGCCCGCCGCCCTTCTCGGCGATCGCCTGGAGGAGGAAGGGCCACCCGAAGCAGTGATCGGCGTGGAAGTGCGAGATCACCACCACCTCCACGTCGTCGACTGCGAAGCCGCAGCGGCGCAGGTGCGGCAGGGAGGTGGGGCAGGGCTCGACCAGCACGTTCCCGTCCATCACGAAGCTGTTCCAATAGCGCCCGGGCGGCGCCAGGAAGTTGCCCGTCCCGAGGAAGGTGAGCTCGGTCACGACGTGTCGGCCAGGGCCAGGAAGGACGCCACCAGGAGCGGGTCCCCCTCGACGACGCAGTCCGAGACCGCCAGGCGCCGGTAGAGCATCAGCACCAGGTCCGACGCGGTCCCGCTGACCTCGGCCTGCCTGCGGCCCGGCCCGCCGCCGGCGACGCGCCAGGCCCCGCCCGTGTCGGTGGCCCGCAGGGTCACCACGCCGGGCAGGGCGTCGGCGGAGGATCCGAGCACGATCTCGACGAACTCGCCCACCCCGTCGTCTGCCACGTCGCGGCGCAGCGGGTCGGGCGACCCCGTGACGGCCTCGGCATCCCAGGTGTGCACCGCGATCTCCTGCACCTGGTGCCGGGCCACCGCCCCCGCCGTCGCCGGCTCGCCCCACCAGGTCCAACAGGGCGCGACCGGCCCCGCCGCCGCCAGCGCGTCGCACAGGGACACGGTGCCCTCGTGCAGCCATGCCGCCAACCCGTCGTCGGTCGGCATCGCCACCTCGCCGCCCCACGGGGTGCCGGGGTCGGACGCGCGCACGTTCTCCCCCCAGAATCGCTGCACCTCGCCGACATGGTGCGCCAGGTCACGCACGGTCCAGGCGGGTGTGCTCGGCACGTCGGCATCGAGCCCGTCGGCGCCCCACCGCTCGGTGGCCGCCGAGGCGAAGCGCCCGCTCGCCTCCCGGATCGCCCCGAGCGCCCAGGCCAGGCGGTCCGTCGCCGTCATGGCGCCTTGAGCAACAGCTCCCCGCCGAGATACGGGGCCAGCGCCTCGGGCAGCACCACCGTCCCGTCGGCCTGGCGCCCGTTCTCCACGAGGGCGGCCCAGATGCGCGGCCAGGCCAGCGCCGAGCCGTTCACCGTGTGCACCAGCTGCAGCGGACCGCCGCCGGCGGGCCGGTAGCGCACGTTGGCCCGCCGGGCCTGGTAGTCGCGGAACCAGCTGACCGAGCTCACCTCGAGCCAGCGGTCGACGCCGGGCGCGTAGGCCTCGAGGTCGAAGGTCCGCGCCGACGAGCCGCCGAGGTCCCCGGTGCACAGGTCGAGCACCCGGTAGGGAAGCTCGAGATCCTGCAGCATCGACTCGGCCCGCGCCAGGATGTCGCCCTGGGCATCGAGCGCCGTGTCCGGCGTGGCGTAGGCGAACAGCTCCACCTTGTCGAATTCGTGGACGCGCAGCAGCCCGCGGGTGTCGCGCCCCGCCGAGCCCGCCTCGCGCCGGTAGCACGCCGTCGACGCGGTGTAGCGCAGCGGCAGCTGGGACTCCTCGAGGATCTCGCCCCGGTGCATGGAGGTCAGTGGCACCTCCGCCGTCGGGATCAGCCACAGGTCGTCGCGCTCGACGTGGTAGGCGTCGTCGGCGAACTTGGGCAGGTGCCCGGTCGACGTCATGGTCTCGGTGAGCACGACGGTCGGCGGGCGGATCTCCTCGTAGGCCGGCGAGTGGCGGTCGATGGCGAACGCGGTGAGGGCCCGCAGCAGACGTGCTCCCGGCCCGCGGTACAGCGGGAACATCGAGCCCGCCAGGCGGGCCCCGCGCTCCATGTCGAGGAGCTGCAGCGCCTCACCGATCTCCCAGTGCGGCACGTGCTGGTGGTCCAGCCGTCCGGGCTCCGGCCGCCCGAGATCCTGGCCCGGCCACCACCGGCGGACCTCGACGTTGTCCCCCTCGCCCACCCCGTCCGGGGCCTCGGGGGCGGGGATGTTGGGAAGGTAGAGCAACCCGGTGCGCACCTGCTCCCCCAGCGCGTCGGCCTCGGCCGCGGCGGCGCGCTCGGACTCGCCGAGCTGCCGGCTCCGCGCGCTGAGCTCGGCCGCCTCGGCGTCGTCACCCGCCTTCTTGGCCTGCCCCACCTGGCGCGAAAGGTCCTTGACCTCGGCCCGCATCGCCTCCGCGCTCGCCACCTTGGCCCGGTGGGCCACGTCGGCGTCGATCACGGCGTCCACCTCGGCGGCGTCGACGCCGCGGCGGGCCAGCGCGGCCTTGACCCCGACGGGATCGTCGCGGATCGCACGGATATCGATCACTCCTGCTCAAAGTAGCCTGCGACGCCGTGCCAGCCCTCCAGGTCACCGGCCTCACCGTGCGCTACGGCCCGGCCGGCACGCCCCCCGCGGTCGACGACCTGGACCTGCGGGCGGAGCCCGGCGAGGTCCTCGTCGTCCTCGGCCCCAACGGGGCGGGCAAGACCTCGACGGTCGAGACCCTCGAGGGCTACCGGCGGCCCGCCGGCGGCGAGGCGCGCGTGCTCGGGCTCGATCCGATCGCCGACCATGCCGCGCTCACGGGCCGCATCGGCGTCATGCTCCAGCGGGGCGGCGTCTACCCGATGCTCGGGCCGCGCCGGGTCCTCGACCTCTTCGGCGCCTACTACGCGGACCCCCTGCCGACGGAGGGCCTCCTCGACCTGGTGGGCCTGGCCGCCGTGGCGGCCACCCCCTGGCGCCACCTCTCCGGCGGCGAGCAGCAGCGCCTGTCGCTCGCGCTGGCGCTCATCGGCCGGCCCGAGGTCGCCTTCCTCGACGAGCCCACGGCGGGCGTCGACCCCGAGGGGCGCATCGCCATCCGGGCCGCCGTGGCGGGACTGCGCGAGCGCGGCGTCTGCGTGCTGCTGACCACCCACGAGCTCGGCGAGGCCGAGAAGATGGCCGACCGCATCGTGATCCTCTCCTCCGGGCGCATCGTGCTCGCGGGCACACCCCGCGAGCTCGCCGGCGCGGGTGGGGCGGGGGCGCCGGCACTCAGCTTCGGCGCCCCGTCCGGCCTCGACGTGGCCCTGCTCGCAGCCGCCGTCGGCCCCGGGACCGTCGTGACCGAGACGGCACCCGGCCGTTACCGCGTCGTGGCACCGGACCGTGCGACCCCGGCCGTCACCGCGGCGGTCGCCACCTTCCTGGCCGAGCGCGACGCCGCGCTCACCGACCTCGTGGCGGGCAGGACGCTCGAGGACGTGTACTTCGAGGCGGTGGGCGCGGCCGGGGCCGATGCCGCGGCGGTGGGCGCGCCGGTGGTCCCGGGCCGGGGCCGCCGCCAGCGGAGGCGGTCCTCCCGATGAGCACGACCACACCCTTCGCGCGCCCGCTCACCGCCCAGACGGGCGCCGAGATCTACATGACGCTGCGACGCGGGGAGACGCTCCTGCTGACCCTCGGCATCCCCGTCGTGTTCCTGCTCTTCTTCTCGAAGGTGTCCGTCGTGTCGACGCCCGGCAGCACACCCGCCAACTTCTTCGTGCCCGGCATCCTCGCCCTCGCCGTCATGTCCACCGCCATGGTCTCGCTCGGCATCGCCACCGGCTTCGAGCGCGGCTACGGCGTGTTGAAGCGGCTGGGCTCCACCCCGCTCGGCCGGCCGCGCCTGCTCGGCGCCAAGATCGTGACGATCGTCGCCGTCGAGCTGCTGCAGGCCGCCGTCCTGCTCCCGGTCGGTCTCGCCCTGGGCTGGAACCCGGGCGGCGGCGGGGCACCGGCCGTGGCCGGCGCCGTCGGGGCGATCCTGCTCGGCTCGGCCGCCTTCGCCGGCATCGGCCTCTTCATGGCGGGCACGCTGCGGGCCGAGGTGAACCTGGCCGCCGCCAACGGCCTCTACCTCATCCTCCTGCTGCTGGGCGGGATGATCGTTCCCATCTCCAAGCTCCCGAGCGGTCTGGCCGACTTCGCCAAGCTGCTGCCGGCCGAGGCCCTCTCCTCCGCGTTGCACGCCACCCTCGGGAGCGGTGCGAGCGTGCCGCCGGAGTCCTGGGTCGTGCTCGCCGTGTGGGCCGTCGCCGCGCCCGTGGCGGCGGCGCTCACGTTCCGCTGGGAATGAGCGCCCGCTCGTCGGCGGTGAAGGAGGCCGGCGTCAGCACATCGCCCCGTACGATCTTGGAGATCGTGCCGTCGCCGTCGACGAAGACGGCGTAGGGATCTCCCTCGAAGTAGAAGAGGCCGCTCGTCACGGTGACGTCCGGGTCGTAGGCGACCGGGAAGGTCACGCCTGCGCTCTTGATGAACCCCTTCGCGTTCCCCACCGTGTCTTCGCTGTCCACGCCGATGACGTGGACGTGCGACAACGACCCACCCGCGGCGTCCTGCCGGCGCACCGCCGCTGCGAGCGGCGGCAGTTCCTGGTGGCAGCTCGGGCACCAGTTGCCGAAGAAGAGCAGTACCGCCGGCGTGCCGTTCGCCCCGCCGTCACCGGGGACGGAGACCTGCTCGGGCCCCACCGGGCCCACGTTCTGGCGCGTGAACGACGGCACCGGCCCGCCCTCATGGGGCGCGGCGGTGGAGTTCTGGCTGGTGCCCAGGCCGGTGAACAGGAAGATCCCGAGCACCACGGCCAGCACGAGACCGACGACCAGGAAGATCTTGCGGGGCTTGCGGGGAGCGGGCCCCGGCGCAGGTGCAGGCGCAGCCGACGGCTCGGGGGGTGTTGCAGCGGTCATCGCGGGGCGACGTTAGTGAATGTGGTTGGAGATGAGTACGTCGCCCGCCATGGCCACGAAGAGCACCGTCAGGTAGGTGATGGAGTACCCGAAGACCTTCATCGCGTCCCGCCCGGTCGCCTGGCCGTTCTGGGCCAGACCCCACAGGCGGGTGACGAAGTACAGGAAGCCGGCGCCGAGGACGGCGGCGGTGATCATGTAGATCCAGCCCATGTGGGCGACGGGCCCGAAGAGGAACGACACCGCGACCAGCGCCACGGTGTAGTACAGGATCTCGGTCGTGGTGCGCTTCATGGAGGCCACCACCGGCAGCATCGGCACGTCGGCCGCTCGATAGTCCTCCTTGTAGCGCACCGCCAGCGCCCAGAAGTGCGGCGGCGTCCAGATGAAGATGATGGCGAAGAGCACCACCGGTGCCCACGAGAGGCTGTCGGTCACGGCCGCCCACCCCACGAGGACCGGCACTGCGCCGGCGGCGCCCCCGATCACGATGTTCTGCGTGGAGCGGCGCTTCAGCCACAACGTGTAGACGAACACGTAGAAGAGGGTGGCGGAGATGGCGAGGACGGCCGACAGCAGGTTGACGGCGAGCCACAGCTCCACGAAGGCGGCGACCTCGAGGGTGAGCGCGAAGACCAACGCGGCGGTCGGCGTCATGGCGCCCGTCACCAGCGGCCGGTTCTTGGTCCGCTTCATGAGGCGGTCGATGTCGCGGTCGACCACCATGTTGATGGCGTTCGCGCCGCCGGCCGCCAACGCACCGCCGGCCAGGGTGGCCGCCATCAGCCAGACCGGCGGCAGGCCGCGCTGCGCCACCACCATGGTGGGGAGCGTCGTGATCAGCAGGAGCTCGATGATCCGGGGCTTGGTCAGGGCGACATAGGCCCCGACCGTCTGCCTCGACCACCGCGCTCGCCGACCTGGGAGGGCGGGCGCCTCAATGGACATGTGGCCTCAGCCTATGCACGGGGGTCGCCCGTGACCAGGCGACGGGCCCCGGTACGCTTGCCCCACGTGTCGCGACGCCGAACCCCCACCGTCTCGCCCTCGCTGAGCCACCGGCTGAACGTCCTGGCCCTGGTCCTGACCGCGCTCATCGTCGTCACGGGCGGGGCGGTCCGCCTCACCGGGTCGGGCCTTGGCTGCAGCGACTGGCCGACCTGCTCGGCCGGGCACCTGACCCCGGCGTTGCAGTTCCACGGGCTGGTCGAGTTCGGGAACCGCCTCGTCACGGTGGTGCTGGTCGTCGCGGTGGCGGCCGCCTTCCTCGGCTCGGTGTTCCGCTCCCCCCGCCGGCGCGACCTCGTGTGGTTGAGCGGGGGGCTCGTGGCGGGGGTCCTGGCCCAGGCCGTCCTCGGGGGGATCGTCGTCTACACCAAGCTCAATCCCTACGTCGTCATGGTGCACTTCTTCGCCACCATGCTCCTGCTGGCCGACGCAGTGGTGCTGGTCCACCGCTCGACCCGCGACTACTCGCCGGGATCGGCCCACCTCCTCGTGCCCCGACCCCTCATCCGGCTCTACTACGGCCTCCTGGCGCTGCTCACCCTCGTGATCGCGGCGGGCACCGCGGTCACCGGCGCGGGGCCACACGCCGGCGACGCCTCGGGACAGCAGATCGCCAAACGGATCCCGGTCCCCCTGCGCGACATGGCCGAGCTCCACTCGAGCCTCGCGCTGCTCCTCGTCGGCGTCACCGTCGGCCTCGCCGTGGCCCTGCACATCGGTGACGTGCCCGAGCGGGTGCGGCGCTCGGCGCGCATCCTGCTGGCCGTGATGGTGGCCCAGGCCGCGGTCGGCTACGCCCAGTACTTCACCCACCTGCCGGCCCTGCTCGTGGAGGTCCACATGCTCGGCGTGACCGTGCTGGTCATCGGCGCGGTCCAGACCTTCCTGGCCTGCACGTACCACGCGCCGGAGGCGCTGCCGGCCCCGCTCGTCCACGACGAGTCGGCGCAGGGCGTCCCCATCGGCGCCCATTAGGCTGACGGTCCCCGTGCGCCGGCACGGTCCCGCCCCCATCGTCTAGCGGCCTAGGACACCGCCCTTTCACGGCGGCAGCACCGGTTCGAATCCGGTTGGGGGTGCTAGGGGTGGCGTCCCATCGGCATCAGATCACTCTGCCCCCACTGGTCCAGCGAGTTCAGCTGCACCTGGTCGCCGGTCGCCTCGACGATCTCGCCGCCGCCCACGAAGATCGCCGTGTGGTACACGCTCGTCCAGTCGGCGGGGTTGTACCCCCAGAACACGAGGTCGCCGGACGCGAGCGAGCTCATCGCGACCGGTTGCCCGGCCGTGTGGTACTGGTCGTCGGACACGCGCGCGAATCCGATCCCGGCTCCGTTCTCCCACGAGGCCAGGGCCAACCCGGAGCAGTCGTAGCCCACCGGGCCGTTGCCGCCCCAGATGTAGGGCTTGCCGAGCTGCGCGAACGCGAAGAGCACAGCCTTGTCGCCGGGGGTCACCGGTCGGAACAACAGGCCTTGTGCCGGCGGCACCCCGGCCACGCCCCCGAACGGGTTCGCCGTCCCGTTCTGGTCCACGATCCAATAGCCCGGACCGTTGGCGGGGATGACGAGCTTCTGGGCCGGGTCGGGGCTCGGGTCGGCGGCCGCGGACCCGTCGAACTGTGCGTCGCCGAAATTGAAGACACCCCCGTCGCTCGCGAGGAGCCAGTAGCCCAACCCGTCTCCCGTGGCGGTCATGCTCGTGATGGGCTCGTTGAGATGGACGGAGCCCGTCGACCCCTCGAAGTGCGCGTCGCCGAAGGCGAAGATGCCGCCGTCGGAGGCGACCAGCCAGTACCCGTGCCCGTCGGGGGTGGGCGCCATGCCGACGATGGGCTGGTTGAGGTCGATGCCGCCGGTGGAGCCGTAGAAGCCGGCGTCGCCGAAGGAGAAGATCCCGCCGTCGGAGGCGACCAGCCAGTACCCGTCGTCGTCGGGTGTCGGTGCCATGCCGACGATGGGCCGGTTGAGCTCGATGCCGCCGGTGGAGCCGTAGAAGCCGGCGTCGCCGAAGGAGAAGATCCCGCCGTCGGAGGCGACCAGCCAGTACCCGCCGTCGTCCTGGGTCGGCGTGATGCCCACGATCGGATGGGTCGGCGGCACGCTGGCCGAACCGAGGGACTGCGTGTCACCGAAGTTCCACACCGCCCCCGATGTGCTGGCCAGCCAGAAGCTGTCACCCTGTTGCTGGGAGTCCTGTCCGGTGCGTGGGCTCGCCGCAGCCGGCGGGGTCGCCGCGGACGAGACGCCGAAGCCTCCGAGACACACCAGCAGCACGACGCCGGCGGCGACGCTGCCGAGTGAGCGCCACGGGAACGGCCGAGCGCGGCTCGGCGCATCACAGGTCACGTCGCGGTGTCTCGTAGTACGAACGTGACGGATCACCGGCGCTCTTGACACTTCCCGACAGCCCCCTCGCATCCCGGCGGTCCCGCCCCGGCCGGGCTGAAGGATCGCACTGCTTCAGGATCCCGGGACACGCCTCGTCGACCGACGAGGCCGACTGGAGGGCAACCTAACGTTCGGGTCTCGCAATCGAGGTGCATTCCGGTTGCTTCAGCGCGCCGGGCGCGACCGCCGTCCACGGGACCTGCCCGCGGTTAGCGTCTCCCCGGTGGCTGAGAACCGACGCCGGCACACGCGGACGCCGTGGGACCAGCGCCTCTCCCGTCGCTCACTCCTCGCCGGTGGCCTGGCGTCGGGAATCGCGGCGACGGGCCTCGGAGCGGCCGTGGGCAGCAGAGCCTACGCGGCGGCAGCTGGGGCGAGAGGCCTCGGCGTGCACGGTTCGCTCCTACAACCCGGATCGCTTCCCTATCCCCACCTTCCGGCGGGCACCGACACCCTGCCGCAGATTGAGCACATCGTCGTCGTCATGATGGAGAACCACTCGTTCGACGACCACCTGGGCACGTTGGGCCGCGGGGACGGACTGACACCCGGTCCGGACGGCAGACCGGTCAACTACAACCCGGATCCCTCGGGCGGTTACGTCCGCTCGTTCCACAACCCCAACACCTGCGGCGAGAGCGACTCGGGCATCACGCAGTCGTGGAACGCCTCCCACACCTGCTGGGACGGCGGCACCAACATGGGCTTCGTCAAGGGGTGCAGCGGAGCGGCCATGGGCTACTGGGAAGGCGACGACCTGCCCTTCTACCATTCCATGGCCCGGGTGTTCCCCATCGGTGACCGGTACTTCTCCTCCGTGATGGCCCAGACCTACCCCAACCGCCGCTTTCTCATCGCCGGCACCGCGCTCGGGAACATCAGCACGGATGTCACGGGCATCTCCAAGGTCGACGCCCCCAACGGCACCATCTTCGACCGCCTCAACGAGCACGGCATCTCCTGGAAGGACTACTACGCCGACCTGCCGACCTGCGCGCTGTTCGAGCCGGTGTTCTTGAACAATCGGACCAAGGTCGTCCACATGACGCAGTTCTTCGCCGATGCTGCGTCGGGGAGCCTTCCGGCATTCAGCCTGGTGGACCCCTACGGCAACTTCTCCGAAGAGGACGGGGACATCACGGTGGGCGAGGGGTACGCCGCCCTCTTCATCAATGCGGTGATGAGCGGACCGGCATGGGACAAGACGGCACTGATCTGGGTCTACGACGAGCACGGCGGGTGGTACGACCACGTGCCCCCGCAGCCGGCCGTGAAGCCGGACGACGTGCCGCCCATGCTGCTTCCAGGGGACACGCCCGGCTCGTACGACTACACGGGGTTTCGCGTCCCCTGTTGCGTGGTCTCCCCCTGGTCGAAGAAGGACTACGTGTCGCATCACACCTTCGACCACACGTCGATCCTGAAATTCGTCGAGACGAAGTGGAACCTCCCCGCGCTGACCTACCGCGACGCGAACGCCGACAACATGTTGGACTTCTTCGACCTGGCGGCCAAGAGGCCGCCGTTCGCCGACCCTCCGGCGCTGGCGGCACCCAAGAACCCGTTCTCGAGCCCGGCCGCACTCCCGCCGGGCTCGATCACCACCGCCCAGCAGGCGATGTTCCACACCACGTGCTCGGACCTCCCCGCCGGGTCGCTTCCGCCCGCAGACGCCGAGCTCACCGCGGTGCCCCCGCACGCCGAGGCCCTGATGGCCGCGCAGCAACGGCGGATCCAAGAGGAGATCCGGGCCCAGGCGTAGGTCCGGCAGGGGCGAGACATCCCGCCCCATTTCGGTCAGTATGTCGGTACGGAAAGGGAGGGAGCTGGCGATGCGGTTCAACCACATGGAGATGACGTTCCCGGTCGGCAGCCTCACCTCGGAGGCACGAGAGGAGATCGACGCCTTCTACGGATCGATCTTCGGATGGACGGCGCTCGACACCGAGGTGGTCGGCCAGTCGTGCCATCTGCTGATGCCCGACCCGGACCAGTTCATCCTCCTCGCCGAGAGCGACAAGCCCATGAGCTCGCCGGGCTACGACCACCTCGGGCTGTTGCAGGACTCGCGCCAGGAGGTCGACGACCTACTGGTCGCGTGCGAGCGCTACGCGGAGAAGGACGACAGGGTCACGATCAAGACGTACGAGGACCTCGTCTATCCGGGCCTGACGGTGCACGCCTTCTACGTCAAGTACCTGTTGCCCATCTACTTCGACGTGCAGTGCATGGAGCGTCCGTCGGTCTGAGTGAGCGCATGGTGATCGCTCAGGGGGAGGGGCACGCTCCCGCCGTCACCGAGACATAGACCTGCAGCGGGTGCCCGGAGGTCTGAATGGTGAGATGCGTCGCGCCGGGGCTCGAGGTGATCGTCCCGCCCTTGACGGCCGCGCACCACCCGCTCGGGTAGTGCTGCGACGCCGCGACGTCGACCACCGTCGCACCCCGTGCCGAGAGGCTGGGCGTGTAGGTCATGTTGAACGACCCGGTGAAGGGGTTGAAGATGACCGAGCTCGCCGTACCCGCCACCTCCTGGGGGTAGGTCCGCGACAGGACGGTCACGATCGGCGAGTAGTTCCCGTCCGGCAGGACGAGGCCCTCGGACGACGACCCGGTGGGGTCGTCGTAGTACTTCCAGGCCCAGTAGGCCCAGCCCACCTGGTTCAACCCGGCCCACTCGGTGTCGAACCCGGCCAGGGCCGTGCTGGTCGTGGCGCCGAATTCGCTCATGAAGATGGCCGGCCCGCTCGACTGGTACTGCGAGCTCATGGAAAGGCGGGTGATGTCCTGTTCGGATGCCGCGGTCTCCTCGGACTGCAGGCACTGCAGCAGATCGGTCGGATTGCCCGTGACCGGGCTGCGGTCGCCGCAGTAGACATGGAAGTTGAAGACCAGGCGCTGGAACGGCATCGGCCCCAGTTGCGATGGGACGTTCCCGCCCGTGACCCAGTAGATGTCCGGCTCCACGAAGATCAGGTGGTGATGGTCCACCGCCTGGATCGACGGGATCACGCCGTTGTCCGGCACGTCGGTGGGGCAGACCAGGGGGCTGGCCCCGTTGGCCAGGAATCCGGTGTGGGACTTCCCCGTGTAGAAGCACTCGAGGTTGCCGGTGAAGGTTGACCCGGCCGCGGTCTGGGTCTCGGTCGAGAAGGGCTCGTTGTAGGGGTCGTAGCCGACGACCCACCGGTTGTTCTTGAAATAGCTCGCCACGGTGGCCCAGACCAGGTCGTACTGTCCCTGCAGGTCGCCGACGACGTCGTTGGTCCAGAAGTGGTGGACCGCAGTGTCGAGCTGCGGATTCGAGTAGTTGCTCGACCAGCGCCCGCCGCTCGCCACGATGGGTACGCCGTCGGTGCACACGGCCCAATTCGGTGCACCCTCGCCGCGGAAGCTCCGGTTGTAGACGTCCTGGTGCATGTCGAGGAGCGTGTAGATCCCGTAGCGGGCCAGGAGCTTCACGGTGGCGGCGACGTGCGCGAGATACCGGTCGGCGACGGCGAGATTGAACTCGTGGGGATTCCCCGGCGAGCCCGGCGTGCAGATGGCCGGTTGGTTCGGACCGCCGGAGCCCGGCTCGAGCGCCTGCCATTCGATCCCGAGCCGGACGATGTCGAAGCCCAGGCTCTGCATCCTGGCCGCGTCGGCGGCACTGAAATTCCACGGCTTCCCCGGATCGGGATAGGCGATGTACGGAGCATGCTTGTAGACGACGTTGGTGCCGTGGAGGAGCACGACACGGTTCTGGGCATCGTACAGGTACGGCCCGCCGGGTGAGGTCAGGAAGCTGGGTGTGCCGGAGGCCGACGTCTGCGACGAGATGCCCGAGCTGAACTGGTACTCGACGCCGCTCCCGCTCAGCGCGTCGATGTGGGGGCTCAGGGCGTTCAGGTTCGGCTGGTTCACCACGTGCGGTGGCGTCGTCGTCGGGGTCACCGGGGAGGCCGGAGGCGCAGGGACCGCTCCGGGCGTGGTCGTCGGCGGCGGCGTGCTCGTCGTGGTGGTCGGCCCGGCCGCCCCGCCCGAGCCGTCGAGGGCCAGCAGGGTCAGGGCGCACACGGCGGCAACGATCCCCACGCCGCAGCGGGCGGACCGCATCACGCGCGGCGGGTGCCCACGTGGCGAGCCGGGTCCGACGTGCACCCACCTCCGCGGGACGACCTGATCCGCACCCTCTCCGTTCCCCTCTCACGTCTGCCATCGTGGCGCCGAGTCGGCTCACTGTAGCCAGATCGGCGTGGGCCACAGGGGAAGGTGGGCCCCGGTCGCGCACCGTGGAGCCGCGGAATTAGATCAGCATCCCCTTGCGCCTGCGCGTGACGAAGAGGTTCGCCGAGGCGAGGAGGTCGGCCTGCATCTGGACCTGGTTCTCGAGGATCTCATCGGCCCAGAGCATCTGCAGCGTCGTATGCACGCGGTCGGCGCGTTGCTGCGACCGGACGTCCTCGAACGCAGTCCGCAGCACGTGGTGGAGGACCTCGCCGTGCGGGAGCGGGAGATCGAGAGAGGCGCGCCCATCGGTGAGCATGTCGGCGAACTCCTGGTACCAGCGATGAGTGGACGCGTAGGAGTCACGGAGCACCGCCTCGGCGACGGCGACGGACTCGACCTCCGGCAGACCGGGTCCGGGGGGATTCACGGGCAGTGACGCCAGGGTGTACGCCGCGAGCCGGAGGCGATTCGATCCGGTGAAGAGGCGGGAGATCGCCTCGACCGAGACCACCTTCGCCCCCCGCTCGGCGAAGAACTGGCGGAAGGCGTCGTCGAGCAGGAGATAGGCGCGATGCGACGCCTGCTGGCCCGGTTCGGTGTCGACGAATCGTGATGTCGTGGTCAGCCGGTCCACGGCATCCGCCAGGTACCCGGAGCTGGTCACGAACGCGTCGGACAGCGCCCGGCCGAGCGCTGTCGTGGCACCGCGCGGCCAGAAGAGGAGGCCGACCACGACGCTCACGCCGCACCCGATCGCCACGTCCTCGATCCTGGTCAGACCGACCCGCCACCCGAGGGGCTCGATGATGTTGAACAGGATGACCACCACGAGGGTGAAGGCGGCCTGGCCGGCGACGAAGGAGATCATCGCGGGAGCGATGCCCGACACCAGCACCGCCAGCGGGAGGAACGCCCACAACAGGACCATATGGTCCGCGACGCCGATCACGATCAGCGAGCCGACCACGAAGCCCACCGCCGTCCCCCCGATGGCGCGTAGTGCCGTGGCGCCCGTACCCAGGGCATTGGAGCGCAGCACCGACAACGTGCCCAGGACAACCCAGAACCCGTGCGAGACATCGGTGAGCTCGACCACCGCCACGGCGAGCGCGAGACCCACGGCGCCGCGCACGGCGTTGCGGAACCACACCGAGCGGAACGACAGATGGGAGAGGATCCGGTGGGCGAGCACGTGCGGCTCCTGTGCGGCGACCGCCCCCAACCGCCAGTCGATGACCACCCTCGACCCCGCCGCTTCCAGCGCGGCCTCCGCCACCAGCTCGGTGGCGATACCGAAGGCCCGGGCGTAGAACCCGGGGTCGAGCGAGGCGGCCACGCTCCCCTCGACGCCCGACGACTCCGCGACCCGCTGGACCGGTTGCGAGGGATCGGCGAGCGCCTGACCCACGTCGGACGCGTCGGCTCGCAGCTGCGCGTCGATGAGCCCGTCGAGCTCCCGGGTCGAATCCTGCACCGCTTTGATCCGCGCCGGATCGTCCACCGGGTGGGCACGGGCGTCGCAGATCAGGGATGCCGTCAGGTGGAGGGTCTCCGCCACCTTCTCCGTGATGGCGCGGGCGGACTGACCTTCGGTCGACCAGCGTTCGTCACCGACGATCGCCGTGTTGCCGGCGACCCACTCGACCCGGCCCACGAGCTTGGAGAGCGCAACGGCCCCCGCCGCGGCCCCCGTCGGCGGGTACGGCGTCCCGGTGAACTGCTTGTGCAGCAGGTCCAGCTCCGAAGCGACGTCCGCCTGCGCCTTCGCATCGCTGTCGCCCCGCGCCCGGGCGTCGGCCAGCCGGGCGATGGCCGAGACCGATGCGGACAGGCGACGGCGGAGGTTGTCGTGCCATGGAGGCGGCCAGATCAGCAGGCAGGCGGGGATGCAGAAGGCAGCCGCCAACGTCCACCCGACCAGGCGGGGGCCGATGGCCGAGTCGGGTTGGGCGACCGCGACGGGCAGGACGAAGACGAGCAGGGCAGCGGTCGACGCCGTCGCCGCCTGCGGCGCCGCAACGCCCGCGAAGAGGACGCAGAAGCCGATCACGCCCATGACCACGACCGCCGCCACCTTCTGGGTCGACACGACCGTGCCCAGCACGACGAAGAAGATGCCGACCACGTAGAGACCCAGGTAGGAGACGGCGCGGGTACGGAGCGGGCCCGTGAACTCGACCAGGAGGAGCAGTGCGAACGAACCGAAGGCAGCGAACAGGCCGACCTGGGCGTTCGAGGAGCTCAGGTGGGCGATGGCGAAGACGGTGGGCATCACCACGGCAGCTCGCACGGAGCGCTTGATGACGAGGAGATCGGGGTCCTTCGACCGGAGCCACTGGCGGGGTCCGGGCCGAGCGCTGTCCGGAGCGGGTACCGACGGGGCGGCGGCTTGGGTCATAGGCCTGCGCTCATCTTCACCGAGCCCCAATGCGCAGGCAAGCAGTGCGGCCTTGCGGGCCTCCAGCTCGTCAATTCGTTCCGGCATCGTCTCCGGAGACCTCGGGGAGCGGCTCTAGCGAGACCGGATGGGAGGAAGGGTCACTCCAGCTCGTCGAGGAGCGCCCGGCAACGCCGGGCGTCGCTCACGAGCTTGGCCCGGAAGCCGTCCATCCGGGCGAGCTTGGCACCGATTTGTTGCGCCAGGGACTCATTGAGCTCCATCGCCTCCTGGAGCGTCGCCCTCTGCTCCGCCCGCGCCCTCTTGCTGGTGGCGCCCTTCGCGGCGCGGTAGGAGGCGCGCAGCTGGTCGAGCCTCGTCTCGAGCGACAGGAACTCGCGGATCTCGTCGAGGTTCATGCCCAGCACCTCGCGCAACTCCAGGATGCGCTGCAGGTGGACCAGGTCGTCCGGCGTGTAGCGGCGCTCGCCCCCCGCGGTGTACAGCGACGGCGTCAGCAGGCCGAGCTCCTCGTAGTAGCGCAGCGTTCGGGCCGACACACCGACACGGGTGGCGGCATCACTGATGCGGATGCCCGAGTCGGCGACGTCGCCGGCTGCCGGTGGCGGGGCCTCTTTGCGTGGCGCGGTCACTGGCACGTCAGTCCACCAGCAGTGGCTCGGTCTCGGCCACCGCCTCCTGGGCCGGGACCCAGTCGAGGGGCTCCACCTCGGACACCTCGTCCGTCTGCTCCTGGTGGTGGTACTTGCCACCCCGCAGGAGCGAGGCCACCGCACCGAGCAGGCACACGGCGGCCGCGAAGGAGAAGGCCTCGGTCAGCCCTTGTGAGAAGGCCGGCGCGATCAGGCGCGGGAAGAACTGGCGGCTCGTCAGGTAGGCGGCCGTGGCGTGGGGCAGGTTGGACAGCTCGGCCGGGCCGAGAAGGACCTGCATCGGGTTGTAGCCGAGGAACGCCGCGAAGAGGCTGCCCACCGGCGGGAGATGCGAGACCCTGGTGGCCACCGCCGGGCTCACTCCCTGGGCGGTGAGCCCGTGGTAGAGCGAGACGGGCAGTGTCGAGGCCAGGCCGAGGATCATCAAGGTGAAGAAGATGCCGATGGAGAGCACCTGGGCCGAAGAGTTGAAGGTGCCCGCCATGCCCGCGCCGGCGCCTCGCTGGTTCGCCGGGAGGCTGTTCATGATGCCCGTCTGGTTGGGAGCGATGAACATGCCCATCCCGACGGAGTTCAAGAAGATGAGGGCGGCGAATCCCCCGTAGGAGAAGTCGACGGGCAGCTGTACGAGCGCGATGAAAGTCAGCGCCACCAGTACCAGGCCGCCCGTGGCGAAGGGCCGGGCCCCGTAACGGTCGGCCAACACACCGCTGACCGGGCCGGCAGCCAGGAAGCCCACCGTGAGCGGGATCATGTAGATGCCGGCCCACAGGGGCGTCTGGACGAAGCTGTAGCCGTGCAGCGGGAGCCAGATTCCCTGCAGCCAGATGATCAGCATGAACATAAGACCGCCCCGGCTCAGCGAGGCGAGGAAGCTGGCCACGTTGCCCGCGCTGAAGGCGCGGATGCGGAAGAGCGAGAGGCGGAACATCGGCTGGGCGACCTTGGTCTCGATGATCCCGAAGGCCACCAGGACGGCGATGCCCCCGAAGATCTCGGCCATGACGACAGGGCTGGTCCACCCCATCGTGTGCCCGCCGTAGGGCAGGAGGCCGTACGTGATCCCCACCAGGATGGAGATCAGGCCGACGGCGAACGTGATGTTGCCGAGCCAGTCGATCCTGGCCGGGGTGCGCACGCCGCGGTCCTCGAGCTTGACGTAGGCGAACGCCGTGCCGAGCAGGCCGACGGGCACCGAGATGAGAAAGACCAGATGCCACTGCACGGGCGCCAGCAGGCCTCCGAGGACGAGCCCGATGAAGGAGCCTGAGATGGCGGCGACGTTGTTGATGCCGAGACCCAGCCCGCGCTGGTGGGCCGGGAACGCGTCGGTGATGATGGCCGAGGAGTTGGCGAAGAGCATGGCGCCGCCCACACCCTGACCGACCCGCATCGTGATCAGCCAGATTGCGCCCTCGGTGCCGGTGAGCCAGGTCACGGCCAGGAGAACCGAGAAGAGTGTGAAGACGGCGAAACCGAGGTTGAAGATCTTGACCCGGCCGAACATGTCGCCCACCCGTCCCAGGCTGACGACCAGCACGGCCAGGACCACCATGAAGCCCATGAGCATCCACAGCATGTAACCGGTGTTGCCCGGCGTGAGCGGGTTGAGATCGATGCCGCGGAAGATGTCCGGCAGAGAAATGAGCACGATGGACTGGTTGATGAACACCATCAGGGTGCCGAGGGTCACCGTCGCGAGGGCGATCCACCGGTAGTTGGACGTCTCCGGGACCGCCAGGGCTCGAGCCGGTGCCCGGCCGTTCCCATTGGGGAGGGTCGTCGTGGTCACTGCGATAAGTTTAACGTTGACGTTAGAGTCATGAATCGGCGTGAGGCGGATTCGCCGCTGACCTCGGGGAACGATCGGCCGGTGCGGTCGTCCGGCGCGTCGGTCCGGGCCGTGCTCCCGCCCACCGGCGGATGAGGTCAGCCCCGGCTTCGACCCCCGACGACAGCGACACGACCGAATTGGTGGAAACCTGGAGGACAGCGCTCTTCGGTGAGCACGGCACCTTGAACGACGAGCTGATCGGAGCTGCCGCCAGATGACACCGCTCACGGAAACCGAGGTCACGCACCTCGACGTCCTCATCGTGGGCGCCGGGCTCTCGGGCATCGGCGCCGGTCACTACCTCCAGACGCAGTGCCCGTGGGCCAGCTATGCCATCTTCGAAGCCCGCGACTCCATCGGCGGCACGTGGGACCTGTTCCGGTACCCGGGCATCCGCTCCGACTCGGACATGCACACCCTGGGGTATTCGTTCCGGCCCTGGGACGGCGAGAAGTCCATCGCGGACGGTGATTCCATCCTCCAGTACATCAAGGACACCGCGGCCGAGTCCGGCATCGACACCCGCATCCACTTCAACCATCACATCACTGCGGCGGACTGGTCGACTCGTGACTCCCTCTGGCACATCACCGCGCAGCGGACCGACGGCGGCGAGCTGGTGCACCTCACGGCGGACTTCCTCTTCTCCTGCAGCGGCTACTACCGCTACGACCACGGCTACCTGCCGGACTTCGAGGGCATGGAGGACTACGCGGGCGCCCTCGTTCATCCGCAGGCGTGGCCAGAGGACCTCGACGTCGCCGGCAAGCAGATCGTGGTCATCGGCAGTGGTGCGACGGCCGTCACACTGGTCCCGGCATTGGCCCGTTCGGCGGCGCACGTGACCATGCTGCAGCGATCGCCGACCTACATCGCCTCCCTGCCGGAGAAGAGCCCTGTCGCCGCGCTGTTGCGCAAGGTCCTGCCCCGCCAACAGGCGGGTACCGCCACGAAGTGGTTCCACGCCCTCACCACGCAGGCCTTCTACGTGATGAGCCGGCGTTACCCGAAACTCGTCCGGACCATGCTGCTGAAGGGCCTGGCGCGCCAGCTCCCGCGCGACTATGACATCGCCACCCACTTCACGCCCCAGTACAACCCGTGGGACCAGCGCTTCTGCGCCGTGCCGAACGGTGACCTCTTCAAAACGATCCGCGACGGGACGTCCTCCGTCGTGACTGACCACATCGAGCGCTTCACCGAGAAGGGACTCATGCTGGCGTCGGGCGACGAGCTCAGGGCTGACATCATCGTGACCGCCACCGGCCTCGAGCTGCTGTTCCTGGGCGGCATGGCAGTCAGCGTGGACGGCGAGACGGTCGATCCGGCCACCCGCCTCACCTACAAGGGGATGATGCTCGAGGACGTCCCGAACATGGCCATCGCCATCGGGTACACGAACGCATCGTGGACGCTCAAGTGCGATCTCACGTGCGACTACGTGTGTCGGCTGTTGAACCACATGCACGAGAACGGGCTGACCCGGTGCGTGCCCAGAAACCACGACAGGTCCGTCGGAGCGGGGCCGATCCTCGGGCTGACGTCGGGATACATCCAGCGCTCCGCCCACCTGCTCCCCAAGCAGGGATCGGTGCACCCGTGGAAGGTCCACCAGAGCTACCTGCGTGATTACCGGGCCCTGAAGATGAGCGACATCGACGACGACGTCATGGAATTCTCGGGCCCTGGCGTCCCCGCCGAGCCGAGCGTCGCCCTGGCCTGCTGAGCGGCCGACGAAAGGGGAAAGGTGAAGGACTTCAGCGGCCGTGTGGCGGCGGTCACGGGCGCCGGCTCGGGCATCGGCCGGGCCCTGGCCAACGAACTGGCGCGGTGTGGCGCGCCTCTCGCGCTGTCCGACATCGACGATGCCGGGTTGGCCGAGACGGTGGACCAGTGCGAGGGCCTCGGCGTCAAGATCACGTCACAGCACCTCGACGTGGCCCGGCGGGACGACGTCTACGCCTGGGCCGACCGGGTCGTCGCCGATCACGGCAAGGTGAACCTCATCATCAACAATGCCGGCGTGGCGCTGGGCGCCACGGTCGAAGCCACGACCTACGAGGACTTCGAATGGCTGATGAACATCAACTTCTGGGGTGTGGTCTACGGGACGAAGGCGTTCCTCCCCCATCTCAAGGAGTCCGGCGAGGGACACATCGTCAACCTGTCCAGTGTCTTCGGGCTCATCAGCGTGCCCTCCCAATCGGCGTACAACGCCGCCAAGTTCGCCGTCCGGGGGTTCACCGACACGCTGCGCATGGAGCTCGAGATCGAGGGAGCCTGCGTGTCGGTCACGACGGTCCATCCCGGCGGGATCAAGACCAACATCGCGCGCAACGCCCGGATGGATGCCAGCGTGTCCGCAATCGCGGGAGACCCGGAACGGGCGATCCGGGACTTCGAACGCATGTTCATCACGACTCCGGAGAGTGCGGCGCAGCAGATCCTCACCGCCGTCCGACGCGATCGCCGGCGCGCCCTCATCGGCCCCGACGCCAGGGTGATCGACCTCATCTCGCGGATGCCGCCCACCCTGTACCAGACGATCCTGACCCGGGGAGCCTCCATCATCAGGCGGTAGGCGTCACGGCCTCTGAGCGCCGAACCCGTTGAGCAGCGTGCCGATCGCCAAACGCCAGCGCCGCTCCACCGATTCGGTGGAGGTCCCAAGCCGGCCCGCCGCCTCGGCGAACGCCATGCCCTGAATCATCGCCACGAAGACGTGGGCCACATCGGTCTCGTCGCCACGAAGGCGACCGGAGTCGATGCATCGGCGGACGCGGCTGACGATGAGGACCCGCACCGAGCTCGTGGCGGCAAGTTCGTCCGGACCGGGCGAGAAGTCCGTGAACGGCCGGGAGAACATGACGTCCGCCAGTTCGCGGTTGGCGCGGACGAAACGGCGGTACGTCGTGGCGAGCGCCCACAGATCCGCCACCGGGTCGTCCGTCTCGGCCAGCCCCGCCACATCGGCCAGGAGCCGGCGGAAGCCCTCGAAGTAGAGCTCGCGGACCACGCCGGCCTTGTCCCCGAACAGCTCGTAGAGCGCCGGGGCCGACGTCTCCGCCCGTGCCGCCAGCGAGCGGGCGGTGAGCCCGGCCACGCCCTCCTCGGCCAGGAGCCCCACGGCGGCCGACACCAGCCGGTCCCTGAGCTCGGGGGTGCGCTGCTTCGTCCGGGGCATCAGCGGGTCGGGACCGGCCGCCCTTGACAGCGGACCGCTTTTTTTGAAACGATGTTTCGAAACATTGTTACAACATATCCGACTCCACCCCCTTGGGAGGCGCCATGCCTGAGCTGGTCACGTATCGCCGCACTGACCTGGTGAGCACCATCACGATGGACGACGGCAAGGTCAACGTGTTCTCCATCCCGATGCTGCAGGCGCTCCACGAGGCATTCGACCGGGCGGAGACCGACGGCACGGTCGTCGTGCTGGCCGGCAGGCCGGGCTACTTCTCGGCCGGCTTCGACCTCCGCGTGTTCCAAGGACCAAGGGAGGACGCCCTGGTCATGCTGCGACTCGGCGCGACCCTGGCCGAGCGCATCCTCTCCTTCCCGGCACCGGTCGCCGTCGCCTGCACCGGCCACGCCTTCCCCGCCGGGGCCTTCCTCCTGATGGCGGCCGATACGCGTCTCGGTGCCGACGGTCCCTACAAGCTCGGGTTGAACGAGGTGAGGATCGGCCTCACGCTGCCGTGGTTCGCGGTCGTCGTCGCCCGCCACCGCCTCAGCCCCGCGCACTTCGACCACGCAGCAGTCACGGGCACGATGTTCGACCCCCCGGCGGCCCGCGAGGCGGGGCTGCTCGACGCCGTGGTCGACGCCGAAGAACTCGGCGCTGCCGCGCAAGCGGCCGCCGACGATCTGGCGTCACTGGATCGCGCCGCACACGCGGCCACCAAGCTGCGGGCCCGACGGGAGGTCCTCACCGAGTTGCGGGCCGCCATCGAGTCCGAGCTGGCGTGACCTCACGGCAGGACACGGGACGGTCACTGGACACCCGACGCCTCCCGGCCCATGATCAGTGACGTGGAATCCCCCTCGCTGTACGAGACCGTGGTCGCCCTTCCAGAAACTCTGCTCCGCCTCCCTGCCTCCACCTTGGCGGCGCTCGATGCGGTCAGCGACCTTTCCGAGAAGTTGGACCGCCTGATGCCATTGCTCGAGCGGATCGACGGCGGCGTCAACCGGGCCGGCAGCGGCCTCGACCTTGCCGCGCTCGGCATCTCCACCGCGGTGTCGGGTCTCGAGACCACGGTGGCCACTCTCGATGGCTCGCTCCCCTCCCTCTCGGAATCCGCGTCCGTCATGCGCAATCTCGCCGAGGGTCTGAGCATGGTGGCCATGGAGCTGGCGAGCGAGCTCCCCAAGGCCACGCGTTCGCTCCAGGATCTGAGCCCCGAGCTGGGTGCCATCGTGGGACTCCTCGACGAGCGCTTTGCGCACCTCGACGGCGTGGTGACCGACATGGCCCGCCTCATGGAGGCTGCCGTCGGCACGATCCCCGGCATCCGCCGGGTGCTGCGGGTCAGCACCACGGGCACCACCACCCTCTAATCGCCCGCCACAAGGAGGCACCATGGGAAGTCGCGACGACGCCGCGCTCGACGTCATCAAGAGCACATCCGTCCCGATCCACGACATCGGCACCGTCATCTATCTCAGTCCCGACGTCATGGGATGGGCGGCCGAGTGGGGGTGGTCGAACCCCTTCGCCTTCTATTTCGCGGGGCGCGGCGGCATGCTCGGTGACGTGGGGCCCGACGTGGTCACGTCCGCCTTCGGGTGGTTCGAGCCCAACGCGGTGAAGACGATGTACACAGAGGGCGTCGGAGTCGCCGCGGCTTCGGAGGCGGCGGCGCGTATGGCCGAGGCCCACTCGAAGTGGGGTCGGAAGCACTACGCCGAGGTCGAGGGTCTGGAGGGCATCGTCGCAGTGACCGAGGAGCTGGTCGACGGGCTCGAAGGCTCGGCCATCCCGATCTTCGTCGGCTGGCGGGATGCCGCCCGCTGCGAGACGGCGGCCGGCCGCGCGGCCCAACTGATGCAGATCCTGCGGGAATGGCGCGGTGGGCTCCACCTCGTCGCCACCACCGCGGCCGGGCTCTCCCCGCTCGAGGCGATCCTCACGAACGAGGGGGAGGGCCAGGCGAAGTTCTTCGGGTGGTCCGAACCCTTCCCCGACGTCGCCGCCATAAAGGCAAAGCACGACGAGGCCGAGGAGACGACCGACCGCCTGTGCGCCGCGGCGCTGGCCCAGGCGCTCGACGCCGGCAAGATCGCATCCTTCGGGGCCGGGGTCCTGGCCCTGCGCGCCGCCACTCCGTAGGGGCCCCCGACGGACCTGCCGGGGGTCGGCAGAACCGGGGACCGACTAGTGTGAGGGGCTGCTCAACGGGAGGCCTCAACCCCGACCGCAGAGCATGACGACAACCACCGTCACGGACCTGTGGTGCAGCTCGGAGTGCACGCCGCCCTGTCAAGGCGGAGGTCGCGGGTTCAAATCCCGTCAGGTCCGCCACCAGGTTCCGACCCGTCCCGTGCGGTGGAGCCCGGTTACCCGGTCGGGTAGCTCAGTTGGTAGAGCGCGCGCCTGAAAAGCGTGAGGTCACCGGATCGACGCCGGTCCCGACCACCGGAAAGTTTCTCGACGCCTCGTAACTCTAAGGTGAAGCCTCTCATCGGGCCTGAGGTAGGGGCCTTGGTCCCGTTCTCCGCTATCGGGGACCTACGCCCCTACCGGCCAGCACCTCCCTCCCCACACCATGTCGGCATGGTGTACCCGGAATGGCTCGAGGCGGCTCTGGCGAGCTATCCGACGGCGCCGGATCACGACCACGTGAGCGCCTTCTTGCTGGCACTGGCGGACCTCGAAGAGGTCAGGCGGATCGCTCCGATCAGCGACGCCGCCGCGGTGCTCGCTTCCCAGCTCGCCTACGACCGGGCCCTCCTCAGCCTAAGCCTGCAGATCGGCATCGACACCGGGCCGGAACGCTTCGAGGTGCCCGAACGGGAACGTGCGCGGTTGCTCCATGCAGTGGTTGACGCACTGCCCGCTCTCCGGGAGTTCATCTCGCCGCCCGAGTTCTGAGGTGGGCGTGACGTCCCCCAAATGGAAAAGTTGGGTAGCAGTGAAGTGGCCGTTTCTGACGACGAATCACTGAAGCGCCCTTACGTGCAGACGACCATGGCAAGAGCCCCCCTCGTCGATTCCCAATACCCACGGAGCGACCGTTCGGATGCTTTGACTCACTCGCGCGTGTCACGAACGGTGACCTGGCTCTCGTCCACCTTCGTGCCCAAGGGATCAACGTCGGCGGTCAGATGACCCTTCGTCGTCCAACCGATACGGAGCAGCTCAAGAGAAGTCGGAGCCTGTCCACTCGGGCGGAGCGCCCGCAACGGCCCTTGTCAATCGCGCGTATTCGGCTCGGGCCGCCTCCCTGCTGTGGACACCCAACTTGCGATAGACGTTCGCCAGGTGTGTCTCAACCGTCCGTACCGAGAGAATCAGCCGATCGGCAATTTGCGAAGCTGATGAGGTCGCTTCCAAGAGCTCGAGAACCTCCGTCTCTCGGCTCGTGAAGCTACCAAGGAGCTTGCTTGCCGTGTTGGCATGGGAAATGAGCTCCCGCTCGAGCATCTTGCGCTCCGTCACATCGTCGACCACCCACAGGCAATGGAGCGGAATGCCCATCTCGTCCTGCATGACCGAGGCGGTCATGCTTGCGACAACGACGTCCTGGCCGCCCGCGGAGAAGCGAATCTCGATCTTGTGGTTCATCGCTGGGTGCTGGACCAGCTGGAGGCCGAGGCCCTGAGCTCCCTCGCGATCCTCCGGGTGGACGAACGATTGCATCTGTGAACCGATGACCTTGTCTGCGGGCTGGCGGGCCAGGCGACAGAAGGCGTCATTGGCATCGATGATCCTGTAGTCAAAATCGGTGAGAAAGATCCCGAGAGGGCCCTGATCGAAGACCCTGCGAAAGCGCTGCTCGCTTTGGTGCAACTCTCTTTCCGCTGCGACCTGCGTCGTGATGTCGTGCGCCGAGATGACGAAGCCGGCGACGGACGGATCGTCCAACAGATTGACGAACGTGAACTCGAATGGAACCGGCTCCCCGGTCTCATGGCGCGTGAGGCGAATCCGAACCCTTAGTGGCTTGGACGCCGTGGCTCCCCGCGAGGCCGTGTGGAGCGAAGCGAGGAAGACCAGCTTGTCCTCTTCGATCACGAAGCCAACGAGTGGTCGACCTTCGATCAACTCTGGGTCGTGTCCGAGGATCCGGCTGAGTGCTCCCGAGAAGGAATCCACGTCGCCTGACGCGGACAACAGGATCGTCATGTCGGGGGAGTTCTGAACCACGGTGCGGAAGGTCGCGTCCCTGCTGCGTGCCACCTCGAATCGCCGTCGCTCGGTCAGGTCCCTCATGGAGAACAGCACGGCACCTGGCTCACCCGGCCAGCTGATGGGAGCACCGAGCACCTCCAGCAGACGCCAGCCCGAGGGGGTCTTCGCACGCACCTCGATGAGAGTCCCTACTTCCTTCCGCTGGACACTCTCCAACGAACGAAGGACGAGCTCCAGGTCGTCGGGATGAACAAGGTCGAGCGCTGGAAATCCGATGGAGTCGCGCAACGACCGGCCGAAGAGTCGTTCGGCCGCTTTGTTCCCCCACTGGACGTGACCCGATCCGTTGAGGACGAGCACGCAATCGGGGATCTCCGTCAGAAGCTCGTTCGTGTTCACGTCGGCAACCTCGGCCCGCGATGGTCGCTCATTATCGTGACACGTGCAAAACGCGCGAGTAGGGCACGGATTACCTAGAAATATTCCGTAGATACGTATGCAAGACCCGTACGGGATGCCTTCAAGGGGTGGTGCGACACGACCGAATCTTGAGCTGGGGAGTGATAGAGGAGGTTGTGAACGTGCCTTTCCGTTGGCCAGGTTCCGGACGAAGCGAGAGATCGGGGGGCAAGCTGCCCAGATCGAAAAGGAGCGCCCCGGTCCATGCCAAAGTAAGTCTGCATCGGGCGTCGAGGTTGAAGGTCGTTTCAGTGGCCTGCGGCATTCTCTTGGCCGGGGTGGCAGCGTACGCGGCAACCAACTGGGTGGTCGGGCTAGGCGGCGGTTCATCTGGTGAGGGCCAGTCGGGCACCATCTCGAACGTGACCATCACCGCCGTGGCGGCTCCTTCGGCGACCAACTTGCTCTACCCAGGGGGCACCGGCGACGTTGTCGTGACCATCTCCAACCCCAACCCCTACCCGGTCACGATCACCGCGGTGCAGCTGCCGACGAACACGACCTATGCCACCGGTTACACGACGAGCGCCCTCACGACGACCCAGGCCGGGTGTCTCGCCGCCACACCGAGCGACGTCATCTGGAACTTCTCCACGGCGACGACCGGGAGTTCGCACACCCTGACCACGCCCCTGACCGTCGGAGCCAGTGGTCAGGCGAACAACCCGCTGGCGGTCACCCTGACCAATGATGCCTCGATGACGGCTGCCTCACCGGCGGCATGCGCCAATACCTACTTCTCCCTGCCGTCGCTGACCGGTATCACGGCGACCGGTGGAGCGGCCACCTCGACGACTACTCCGGCCACCGACGCCTGGACGAGTTGATCTCGATCGGTCTCCAGCCCTGTGGACCGATCGGATGATGGGCGAGGGCGCGGGAAGCACTGGGTTTCTCGTTCCTTCGTCCTCTTGCTTGTGGCTGGGCCGTGCACCCTCCTCAGCGACCCAGTTGCCGATGCGGCGTCGAACTGGGCGGTACACCCCGCGGCGGGCAGCAAGGGGGAGAGCCAAGCCACGGTCCTCCCCGACGCACCCACCGGTATCGCCGCCAGCTGCGCCGCCGCCACGACGTCCAAGACGATCAAGGTCACGTGGAACGCAGTCACGCACGCAACGACGTACTCCGTCTACGACTCGACGACCACGGTCGGTGGTACCTACAGCCTCATTGCAAGTGGCGTGGCGACGACATCGTGGACGAGCGGCGCGCTGACCAGTGGCACCAACTACTGGTTTGAGGTCGTGGCGGTCGTCGGCAACAACTGGGCCAGCATCAAGTCCTCGGCCTCCGCGGAGAGCACGATCAACAGCACTAATCCCTTCTGCATCCAGCCGTGATTGGGTCGTTGAGGCAAAATTCTTGACCCCACTCTCATGACCCAGACAGTGAGGGCTTCGCGCGACTGATCGAGCACATAGGACTCCCTAAAGTCCCATATGAATCAAGGAGGACAGGCCGTTCGCGCGGCTCGACCCCGGGCGAGAACACCGGGTCGAGCCTGCCACCCCTCCCCCTGACCGATTGGAGTGCGTCTCCGGTGGCGGGGTGCATTCGAGCGCACATCCGTCGCTTTGGCAAGTGGTGTCAAGGAGTCCAGCGGTTCAGAGCTCCAGCTCTTTTGGCTATCCGTCAGGACGACGCTGAGCAGCGTCTCGCGTGCGGTGGTGGGCGAACAATTGTTGACGGCTCGAAGCATCTCGACAGAGTGGTCATCGGGCCACACGTCGCCACCTTCGAGGGGGGCCATGGCCCCGTTCCGCTCGACGAGTACCGAGATGATGGCGACCACGTGAAGCGGCTGCCGTCCTCGATGGGGACGCGGTGACGACCCAGGACGGCATCACGGCCCCTCCGCCGTGGCTTCGATGACATAGCCGCCGACGACTTCGAGGTCGACTTGTATGACCCGTTCGACGTCCTCCCCGATCGCCCAAGCCCGCGGTACGACCACACCGGCCACGGCCAACTCGTCCGAGCTGAAGGCAGGCTGGAAGGTGCCGACTGCCCTCACGTGCCAGCCACATTCACGCTCGGAGTCAAACGAGTCCGCCTGGAAAGCCACGATCGAACCCTCGATCTGCTGGGCGACCGGCGACTTCGAGTCGACACCGAACACCACGGTCTCTCCGGCGACCAGGTAGCAGACGGGAATGACCTCGGGCAGGGCACCGCGCACGAAGACGACGCGACCCACCTGGGCTTGGGTCAGGAGATCGAGGCATTCGCGTCGGCTGATTTCTCGGCGCCTCATACGTCCACGCTGACGATCTCGCCCAGGTCGAGGTAGGGGCCTTGGTCCTGTTCACCGCCATCGGGCCCATGCACCTACCGAGCTGAGCGCGCTTTGCTCCACCAATCACATGTTTGGGGCAGAACTCACCGTAGGGTCTTTGGACCTTTTCTGGGTCACGCAGCCGATCTGAGGCCATTGGCCTCTACGACAGGCCTCGCACTGACTCTCAATATGAGGCATGGCCATGTACGTGGAGATTCTCTCTGCTGCGCTTACAGCGAGCGACGGAGATCACGACGTGGCCATGCTCATTGACCGCGCCAGCGAGGAGCGGCAGAAGATGCTGGGGGTGCGACAAAGTTCCCTCAAGTCGGTGTCCGAGGCCATTGCAGCTGAGGTTGCCTACGACAGGGAGCTGGTCCGCCTCTCTGCGAGGTTGGGGACCGAGGCCGAACCGGAGCGATTTGCCAGCCCGGCAATGGAGCGCGACCGACTTGAGCGTGAGCTCGCTCTCAGAGGGATCCACCTCGAAGTCGCAGCCGAGGATTCCCGATCCGACCCTCCGCTCGGCCTCCGGCGCCCCGGGGCACCCCACGTGGTCGACCTCGTGAGCGCTCGGCAGATGAGCCGGAACTTGAGCTTGGGACCTTTGTCACAGGCCGGATGGACTTTGGACCCTACGGCTCGTCCCGGCATCCCCGAATACTGAACCCAGCGATCCACTAACGAAAAGGGGCAAGTCATGCAACGAAAGTTCTTCGATGTCTTCGCAAGCGCCATCGGTTTGGTG
>CAYWDQ010000013.1:0-11037 GCA_964457065.1 uncultured Acidimicrobiaceae bacterium
ACGCGAACGCGGTGATCCTCCCGCTGGCCGCGCTCCTCAACGGGATCGGCTACGTGATCATCGCCCGCTGGGACCCGGGCCAGGCCAAGGGGCAGGCGGCCTGGGCGGCACTCGGCGTCGTGCTGTACGTGACCACCCTCCTGGTGGTGCGCTACTCGCGCGATCTCGAGCGCTACCGCTACCTGCTCCTCCTCCTCGCCGGCGCGCTCCTGGTGGCGCCGCTCTTCTTCTCCCCCATCTACGGCGCTCGCCTCTGGGTCCACTTCGGCGGCCTGGAATTCCAACCGATCGAGTTCTCCAAGATCCTGCTGTGCATCTTCTTCGCCTCCTACTTCGCCGAGAACAAGGAGATGCTCTCCATCCCCACCGCCCGGGTGGGCAACCGCCTCGTCCTCGACCCCCGCCCGTTGGTGCCGCTCGTCGTGGCGTGGGGCGCCGCCATGGCGGTGATCGGCCTGGAGGACGACATCGGCTTCGCCGCCCTCCTCTTCGTCCTGTTCATCGGCCTGCTGTGGATCACGACAGGTCGGGTCGGCTACCTCGTCCTGGGGCTCGTGCTGTTCGGGGTCGGCGCGTACATCGCCGCCCGCTACTTCGGGCAGGTGCACACCCGCGTCGAGGGATGGCTGGACCCGTGGCCCACCGCGACGAACCAGAATCCGGGGGGCTACCAGCTCAGCCAGGCCTGGTACAGCATGGGCGCCGGAGGGGTGGGCGGGACCGGCCTGGGCTTCGACCACTACGCCTATCTGATCCCCGAGCTGACGAGCGACATGATCTTCGCCGCCATCGGGACCGAGATGGGGCTGGTCGGCTGCGTCGCGGTGGTGATGGCCTTCATCCTCTTGGTGGGCGCGGGCTTCCGCGTGGCGCAGACGGCCCGCTCCGACTTCTCACGCCTCTTGGCGACCGGCCTGACCCTCATCATCGGCTTCCAGGCGTTCTTCATCATGGCCGGGGTGGTGCGGCTGTTGCCCTTCACCGGCATCACGCTGCCGTTCGTGGCCTACGGCGGCTCGTCGCTGCTGGCCAATTACATCCTCATCGCGCTGATGCTGCGCATCTCGGACGAGGGTGCCCAGGCCCAGGCGGCCATGATCGCCGCCGGCGCGGCCGGCGGGCCGGGCGAGCACCCCATGGTCCCGGCGCGCTGAGGTCCGGCCTCGACGACGGCGGCGCAGGCCCGCCCGTGCGGGCTGCGCGGCCGGCGGGTCACGACTGGCCCGCGTTCTCCACTTCGGTGAAGAGCGCGCCCTGGGCCGCGCCCGACCCCGCTAGGCCACCGCCGCTGCCGCGCAGCACGAAGGCGATGCCCACGGCGAGGACCGCGCCGGCGAGGGGGCCGGCGACGTAGACCCAATAGTCGGTGAAAGTCCTCGACACCAGGTCGGGGCCGAAGGTGCGGGCCGGGTTCATCGACGCGCCCGAGATGGGGCTGCCCCACAGGCCCGCCAGCGCGATGTACGAACCCACACCGAGGGCGCCGATGATGCCGACGTTCTGCGCCCCCGACGCCGTGCCCAGGATCACGCTCACGAGGCCCATGGTCAAGATGAGCTCCATCCAGAAGGCGGCCATGGCCGAGTACCCGTGCGCCGGGTAGTTGGACCCGTACGTCGCCGACACGTTGATGACCGCACGGAGGAACAGCGCGGCCAGCGCGGCGCCGGCGAGCTGGGCCACGATGTAGGCGGGCACGCGTTGCCAGGGGAAGTCACGGCGCAGGGCGAAGGCGATCGAGACCGCCGGGTTGAGGTGGGCGCCGGAGATCTTGCCCATGAACAGGATGATGGCCAGCACCATGAGGCCGGGCGCCACCACCGCCGCGCTGTGGCTGATCACCCCGGGGAACGCATGGCCCATCATGCCGCCGCCGGCCGCCACCAGCACCAAGAAGAACGTGCCGAGCACCTCGGAGAAGATGCGCCGCCACTCCTGGCGCGGGTCCTTGAAGTCGGCGATGCGGTCGAGGATGCCCTGCTCGTAGTGCGCCAGCGGCCCGAGGGTGTTCTGGACAAGGCCCTCCGTTGTGACGGGTGTGCTCGACGGACTCGTCATGCGCATCGCTCCCCTTCGTGTGCCCGCGTGGGCAAGCTCGTGCCCATCCCCTGATCGGTGTCGCCTCGATTCTCGGGGCAGGGCTTCCCGCACGAGTCTCGGGCATGCGGCGAGTCAGGTCCTAGGGCCGAAAGTCACTGAAATCGGGGTTGGGCAGCTTCGACCACGACGACGGCGGCGCCCGGGCGCGAGCCGACTGCCCCTGGGGGACAATCACTCGGGGAGATCCGGGGATCCGGAGAAGAGGAGCGCGCCATGCCAGCCGATTTCAACGACCGGACCGACTTCGAGAACGCCGACCAGGGGTTCATCGCGAGCATCGAGCCCATGACGATCAGCGACGCCGAGGGGCGCCAGGTCTGGGAGATGGACGGGTGGGCCTTCTTGCAGGGCACCTGCCCCGAGACCGCCAACGCGAGCCTGTGGCGGCAGGGGCAGCTGAATTGCCGCCACGGCCTCTACGAGGTCACCGAGGGCATCTACCAGGTGCGCGGCTTCGACCTCTCGAACATGACCCTCGTCGAGAGCGACCACGGCGTCATCGTCATCGACCCCCTCGTCTCCCAGGAGACGGCGGCGGCGGCCCTGGCTCTCTACCGGGCCCACCGCGGCGAGCGGGCCGTCACGGCGGTCATCTACACCCACGCCCACATCGACCACTTCGGGGGCGTGCTCGGCGTCGTCGACCGGGACACCGACGTGCCGATCCTCGCTCCCGAGCACTTCTTGGAGCACGCCGTCTCGGAGAACGTCTATGCGGGCACAGCCATGCTCCGCCGGGGCTACTACTACGGCGGCGTCACGCTGCCCAAGGGCGCCAAGGGCACGTTGGGCATGGGCCTCGGACCGACGGTGTCGACCGGGTCGGTGGGGCTCATCGCCCCCACCCTCGACATCACCAGCACGGGGCAGGAGGAGGTGCTCGACGGCGTCCGCATCGTGTTCCAGTCCACGCCCGGGACCGAGTGCCCGGCCGAGATGAACTTCTACTTCCCGGACCACCGGGCCCTGTGCCTGGCCGAGAACGCCACCCACAACCTGCACAACCTCTTGACGCTGCGGGGGGCGCAGGTGCGGGACCCGCGCATCTGGTCGCGCTACCTCGCCGAGGCCATGGAGCTCTTCGCCAACCGGTCCGACGTGGCCTTCGCCTCGCACCACTGGCCGACCTGGGGCGCCGACAACATCGTCACGTACCTGGCCGGGCAACGGGACCTGTACGCGTACCTTCACGACCAGACGCTGCGGCTCATGAACAAGGGCTACGTGGGCGCCGAGATCGCGGAGATGCTCGAGATGCCGCCGGGGCTCGACGCGGCGTGGCACACCCACGGGTACTACGGGTCGGTCAACCACAACGTCAAGGCCATCTACCAGCGCTACCTCGGGTGGTACGACGGCAATCCCGCGCACCTGTGGCAGCACCCGCCCGTTGCCGCCGCCGAGCGCTACGTCCAGGTCATCGGCGGAGTGGACGCGACGGTGGCCAAGGCGATCTCCTTCCTCGAGAAGGGCGACCTGCGCTTCGCCGCCGAGCTGGCCAGTCACGCCGTCTTCGCCGCCCCGGACAGCGAGACGGCCCGCCAGGTGCTCTGTACGGCCCTGACCGAGCTCGGTTACGGGTCGGAGTGCGCCACCTGGCGCAACTGCTTCCTGATCGGGGCCCAGGAACTGTTCCACCCGATCGAGCACACAGAGGTCAGCTCGGCCGGGATGGCGCCCGCCCTCACCGTCACCCAGCTCTTCGACTCCGTCGCCATCCGGATCAACGGGCCCAAGGCGTGGAGCGAGCGCCTGCGCATCAACTGGACGATCACGGGCGGCGGGGGCAGCGGCGACGTCTCGGGTGCCCGGGACTACCGAATGGAGCTGAGCAACGGTGCACTCATCCACTTCCCCACCACGCTGCGCGAGGACGCCGACCTCTCGGTCACGTTGACCAAGGCCCAGCTCATCGGATTGCTGGCCGAAGGCCGGAGCGACGGGGTCGACATGTCCGGGGACGCCGGCGTGCTGGCCACCCTGATCGGGCTCATCGACAGCCCCGATCCCGACTTCGCGGTGGTCACTCCGTAGTCGCCGGACATCCGCCGCTGGTCGTGCACAGCCCGGGCCTTCAGGGGCCGTCGGGGTTCGAGCCGCCGGCCACCTCGTAGGACCACAATTCCGAGGACACCGACACCGGCCCGCCGTGCGGGGACGGGCGGTCGGCGCCGGCATGCCCGTGGGCGAAGGCCGGCGAGGACACCCAGCTCTGGAAGGACGCCTCGTCGCGCCAGCGGGTCACGACGAGCCATTGGCGGCGGTCGTCAGTGGGGCGCAGCAGCTCGAAGCCCTCGAAGCCCTCCTGGTTGTCCACGGCCCCGGCGCGGGCGGCGAAGCGGCGGGCCAGCTCGTCGCCGGCGTCGGCGGGCACCGTGATGGCGTTGATCTTGATGACGGTCATAGCCCGATCTGATCAGATCCGGTGGCCCACCGCTGGGCGGCGGGCCGGGTCAGGCGGCGTCGAGCGGATCGACGTCGCCCAGGGTCTCGAGCAACCGCTCGTCGACCAGGATCGGCGCCGGCACGGGCATGCGCAGCGCCAGCACGATCCCGTCGGAAGGGCGGCAGTCGACCCGCTCGCGACCCCCCGGGGTCATCACGTCGAGCTCGGCCAGCAGCGTCCCCTCCTCGCGACCCACCAGCCGCACCGCGATGACGTCGATGCGGGCCCGCTGGAGCACCTGCATGAACAGCTCGTGGGTCATGGGGCGACGACCCTCCATGCGACGCATGGCCTGGGCGATCGCCGTCCCCTCGGGCAGCCCCACCGGGAACACCAGCGTGCGCATCGGCGGCTCCGACTCCACGAGGGTGACCGCGGGGTACTGCGAGGGCAGGTCGAGCAACACGTCCTCGACGTCCATCACCCGGAACGACGCGACCGGTGCGGGCTGGGCCGCCTCGGGCTCTGGCCCCTCGGTCGTCTCGGTCGTCTCGGTCGTCTCGGGCCCGGGCACCGCCTCCACCTGCGGTCCCACGTCGGTCACCTGAATCTCCTCCGTGCACCCACGCTCAGTGCGAGGCCCACCGCGGCGAAGAACACGAGCACCGCCGTCCCCCCGTAGCTGACGAACGGGAGCGGGATCCCGGTGATGGGCATGATGCCCATGGTCATCCCGGCGTTCTGGAACACGCTGAAGGCGATGAACGCGAACAGCCCGGCGCAGATCAGGCGGCCGAAGACGTCCCGCGCCACCACCGCGGCGTGCAGCACCCGCCAGGCGATGATGCCGAGCAGGGACAGCAGCCCCACCGAACCGACGAACCCGAGCTGCTCACCCACCGCCGTGAAGATGAAGTCGGTCTGCTGCTCGGGCACGTAGCCGAGATTCGTCTGCGCGCCGTGACCGATCCCCGAGCCGAACAGCCCGCCCGACCCGATGGCGTTCTTCGCCTGTTGCCCGTTGTAGATCGCCTCCTGCACGTACGGGTTCGTGCTGTGCGAATTCGGGTTCAAGAAGGTCGTCAGCCGGGCGATCTGGTAGTGGTGCAGCAGCCCGCCGTCCACGGCCACGAGCGCGACGAGAACGGTGCCGATGAGCAGCATCACCAGGATCCTGATCGGCAGGCCGGCCACGGCCAGCATGACGAGGAGCACGATCACCATGATCATCGCCGTGCCCAGGTCGGGCTGCAGCAGGACGAGCACGATCGGGATGCCGGCCATGATCAGCAAACGGAAGACGTCGCGCCAGGCCAACCCCTCCTCGTCGCGGCGCGCGCAGTACGACGCCACGGCCAGTATGAGCGCCAGGACGGCGAATTCGGAGGGCTGCAATTGCAGCGGGCCCACGCTGAACCAGCGCGCGGCGCCCTGGGCGCTGCTCCCCACGACGAAGACGCCGACGAGCGCCAGCACGATCAACCAGTAGAGGACCGTGGCCAGGGGTTCGAGCCTCCGGTAGTCGAAGACGGCCACCACCAGCATGGTGATGACCCCGAGGACGACGAAGAGCCCCTGTTTCTTCAGGAAGGACTTGGGATCCTCGCCCTGGGCCAGCAGCGGGCCGCGGGTCGCGGTGTAGACCATGACCACACCGATCACCGATACCAGCAGCGTGGCGACGACGAGGATCAGGTCGAACGGGGGGACGCTGCGGCGGGAGGCAACGTGTGTTCGGGCGAGTGTGGTCATAACGCGGATTCCCGGCCAGAATACCGGCCGTGACCCCTGGATCCCTGGCGCCGACCGATGCCCTGGTGGGCACCCTCGGCACCGTCAATCAGGTCGACCAGGGCGGGGGCTGGCTCTACCACCTCCTGACCAAGCTGGGCGTGAGCCCGGACACGGCGTCGACCGTCACCGACCTCGTCATCCGCCCGCTCGGCATCATCTTCGTCGTCGTCGTGGCGCTCATCGCCGCTCGATACGGAGCGAAGGTCATCCGGCGCATCCTCGAGCGGGTCGCCAACCAGGCCGCCAGCCGGTCCGGCTCGCAGCGGGCAGGGGCCCGGGTCGCCACCATGTCGGGCGTCGTGGCGAACATCTGGCGCTTCTTCGTCTTCGTGGTGGCGGGCGCCATCGTGCTCGGCATGCTCGGCATCAACCTCACACCCCTGCTGGCCAGCGCGACCATCATCGGCGCCACGCTCGGCTTCGGGGCACAGCAGATCGTGCGCGACTACTTCTCGGGCATCCTGATGACGGTGGAGGACCAGTACAACGTCGGCGACTCCGTGACGGTGGGAGGCGTCACCGGCGTCGTGGAGGACGTCACCATGCGCCTCACCCGATTCCGCGGCGTCGACGGCACCATGTACATCATCCCCAACGGTGACATACGCCTCGTCGGCAACCTCTCGCGCGGCTGGGCCCGCGCCGTCGTGGACCTCACCCTGCCCGGCGCCTCCGCCGCCGACCTCGAAACCGTACGGCGTGTCATCGAGGAGGCGGCGCACCGCGTCGCCTCCGATCCCGCGTTCGCCGCGCACTGCACCGAGCCGCCGCACCTCGTGGGCCTCCTCGCAGCGGATTCGTCGACCATCACGATGCGGGTGACCCTTCTGACGGTCCCGTCCCAACGCGACGCGCTGACCCGTGCCCTGCGTGAGCAGGCAGTCATCGCGCTGGCGCAGGCGCACCTCTGGCCCGCCGACGCCACGCCGCCCGCCGCGCCGAGCTGAGTAGGCGCGCGGCTCAGTCGTCCCTGGGGCTGGCCGCCTCGGCTGCGCGCCACATGGCCTCCACCGGAGGCTCCACGCCGGTCCACAGCACGAGCTGCGCCGCCGCCTGGTGCACGAGCATCCCGAGGCCATCGATCGCCGTCGCCCCACGCGCCATCGCCTCGGCGAGCCACGGGGTCACGCGGGGCGCGTAGACCAGGTCGGCCGCCACCTGACCCGGTCCGAGCAGGTCCGGGGAGACGAGCCAGACCCCCGGGCCGCTGCCGTGGGCGGCCATGCCGGCCATCCCCACCGGCGTGGCGTTGACGACCAGATCGGCCGCCACCACGGCCTCGGCCACGGATCCGTCCGTCAGCGGCACGACCGAGCCCGCCGGACCCGCCAGGCCGGCTGCCTCGTAGGCCCGTTCGGGCGTCCGGTTCACGACCGCCACCTGGGCCGCCCCGCCCGCCGCCAGGGCCAGCACGACGGCCCGCGCGGCGCCACCGGCACCCACCACGACGCAGCGCCGGCCCTCCGGGACGAACCCCGCACCGCGGGCCAGGGACGACACGAACCCCTCGCCGTCGGTGTTGGTCCCGAACAGGGAACCGTCCCGGTTGACGACGCAGTTGACGGCGCCCAGCCGGCGCGCCACGTCGCTGCACTCGTCGACCAGCGCGGCCACGTCGGCCTTGTGCGGCATGGTGACCGACAACCCGGCGATGCGGGACCGGCGCATCGCCTCGAGCGCCCCGGCGGCCTGGCCCGGGGGGATCTCGAACGCGAAGGAGCACCACGCGTCGGCCAACCCGAGCGCGTCGAAGGCGGCGTTGTGCAAGACGGGCGAAAGGGAGTGCGCCACCGGACTGCCGATGACGCCGACGATGGCGGCGCCGGCACCGGCTTCCCGGCGGGCGCCTGCCATCGTCACGGGAGCCCCCGCGACTTCGCCAGCTGCTCGTTGGCCTGCTGCTCGGCGTAGGTGTCGGAGAAGGCCATGGTCCCGTTCTTGTTCACGAGCACGAAGAAGAGCCAGGCTCCCGCCGGCGGGTGCAGCGCGGCGTCCAAGGCATCCCTCGACGGCATGCAGATGGGCGTGGGCGGCAACCCGCTGTTGAGGTACGTGTTGTAGGGCGACTGGATCTTCAGGTCCTGCGACGTCACCGGCCCGCCGTCCTGACCGAGCGCGTACAGGACGGTCGAGTCCATCTGCAGGGGCATGTCCCGGGCCAGGCGGTTGTAGACGACCCGCGCCACATCGGGCATGTTGACAGGGATGTACCCCTCCTTCTCCACCACCGAGGCCGCCGTGACCACCTGGTAGGGCGTGAGGCCGAATGACGCCGCCGACGCCGTGCTCAACCCCGCGGCCTGGGCATCCTGGTCGAAACGCTGCACCATGGCGCGCACGATGGTGATGTCGCTCTCGCCGGGGAGGATCAGGTAGGACCCTGTCCCCAGCATCCCCTCGAGGTCGTTGGATCCCGGCGGCGAGAAGGCCGAGTGCACCGCCCCGCTCGCGGCGGCCGTCGAGAACCCGCCCTGGGCGTGGCCGGGCAGGCTGTCCACCTGCGCCGCCACCTCGGAGAGCGTGAGCCCGGGGCGCACGTCGACCGGGTAGATGTTGGGCCCCGCATCGAGGGTGGCCCGCACCTCCGGGAAGGACTGGTTCTCGTGCAGGGCGTAGCTCCCGGGGAGCACGGTGGGCGCGCCGTGGAAGAAGTCCGAGATCCGGAAGGCCAGCGAGCTGCCGATCACGTGCTGCTGGCTCAGCGAGTTGACGATGCCGTCCATCGACTCGCCCTCATGGACCGTGACCACCACCTGGGGACCCTCCGGGCCGAGGGCGTGCGACTCCAGCTCGTACCAGAGCGTGAACGCCAGGACGAGGACGAGCAGCGCCGCACCGACCGCGGCCACCACCCGACGCCGGCGGCGGATCCGCGCCGAGCGGGCCGCCCTGCGCTCCGTCCGCGTCGGCCCGCCGTCGTCGGCCTCGGGGGCGCCACCGGCCGTGTCCGCCGCGTCGGGCGCGTCCGCCGCGTCGGGCCCCTCGAGTGCCTCGGGCGCCTCGGGCGACTCGCCGGACGCAGGCGGCTCAGGTTGCGGCCACGGCAACTCCTCGCCATCGGTGTCGTCGGGCCCGCTCACCCGTGATCCAACCAGGCCTGCAGCAGCACCATCGCCGCTGCGCTGTCGATCACCTTGCGCGCCGCCTTCCCTGTGCGGCCCGACGCCCGCAGGGAGCGCCGGGCCTCCACGGTGGTGAAGCGCTCGTCGACCGTCTCGACCGAGATCCCGAGGGGATCGAGGAGCGCGCGCAGCTCGGAGACCTCCTGGAGCGCAGCCCTCGCCGCCGGGCCGACCTCGCCCGAGAGGCTGAGCGGGAGGCCGACCACCAGCGTGGACGCCTCGACCTCGCGCACCGCATGGACGACGGCCGAGCGGTCCTTCGCCGCGTCGCCGCTGCGCTCGATCGTCCCCCACGGGCTCGCGATGCTGCGCCCGCTGTCGCTGAAGGCCACACCGATGCGCCTCGCCCCCAGATCGAGCGCTGCCACCCGGCCACGACCACGACCACGACCACGACCACGATCGGAGCCGTGAGCGGTGCCGCCCCCGTCGTCGCTCACGCGGACAGAAGCCGCTGCGCCTCGGCCAACGCCGCCTCGATCTGCGAGGCATCCTTGCCCCCCGCCAGCGCCACTTCGGGCGAGCCCCCGCCCCCACCGCCCACCAGGGCGCCCAGTGTGCGCACGAGCTGGGTGGCGTCGGGTGACCCGCCGGTCGCTGCGGCGATCGCCACCTTCGACCCGTCCGGCGAGCCTCCGAGCACGACCGCACGCACCCCGTCGTGGCGCAGGACCGCCTGCGCCAGGCTCCGCAGCGCGTCGGGCTCGACGTTGTCGCGCCGGGCCACGACCACGCCGCTGTCGGCCACGGCCTCCGCCGCCAACGTCCTCGCCTCCGCCTCACTCGACTGCTGCCGGAGCCGGGACAGCTCCTTCTCGGCCTCGCGCTGGCGCTCCAGCATCCGTCCGATGGCCGCCACCAGCTCATCGGGCTCGGTCCGGAGCAGCTCCGCCGCCGACTGCACCAGCCGCTCGCGCTCGAGAGCGCGCTCCAGCGAAGCGTGACCGGTCAGCGCGAAGATCCGCCGCGTGTTCGAGCCGATGGAGCCCTCGGACACCAGCGTGACCGGGCCGATCTGCCCCAGCGAGTCGACATGGGTGCCGCCGCAGAACTCGAGCGACGACGGCCCCGCCTGCACGACACGCACCGACGAGCCGTACTTGTCACCGAAGAACGCGATGGCGCCCATCTTCTCCGCTTCCTCGCGTGACGTCTCGGTGGTGCCCACCGTCACGTCGGTGAGCACGGCGCCGTTGGCCAGCGCGAACACCTCGTCCAGCTCCGCCCCGGTGGGCTGGCCGTGATGCGAGAAGTCGAAGCGCAGGTACTCGGGGGACACCAGCGACCCCTGCTGGCGCACGTGGTCACCGAGCACCGAGCGCAGCGCGGCGTGCAGCAGGTGCGTCGCGGTGTGGTTGCGCCGGATCGCCTCCCTGCGCTCGACGTCGATCGTGGCGAGCGCGTCCTGTCCCGCACGCATCTCGCCGCTCAACCGCGCTCTGTGCGCGATGAGCCCGGGCACCGCGAACACGGTGTCGTAGACGTCGGCGATGCCCGACTCGGTCACGATGGTGCCGGTGTCGCCGACCTGGCCACCGCTCTCGGCGTAGAACGGGGTGCGGTCGAGGAAGATCTCGGCCTCGCCGGGGTGATCGGGATCCAGGTCGGCGAGCACGGCCACCACCCGGGCGGGAG
>CAYWDQ010000013.1:11047-39400 GCA_964457065.1 uncultured Acidimicrobiaceae bacterium
AAGATCTCGACCACGTCGCCGCCGCCATCGCCGTCGCCATCGCCGCCGCCCTCGCCGTCTGCCGCCTGGAGCACGGCGAGCACACGCGCCGGCGCCTCGTAGTTCTCGAGGCCCCGCCCGATGAACTGCGTCGGCCCCTCCGCATCGAGCAGCGCCCGGTACGCCTCCTCGTCACCGGCCCGGGACGCCTTCGCCGCCGAGCGGGCACGCTCCCGCTGCTCCGCCATGGCGGCGTCGAATCCGGCCCGGTCGACCTCCACCCCCGCGTCGCGGGCCAGCTCCTCCGTCAGCTCGACCGGGAAGCCGTGCGTGTCGTGCAGGGTGAAGGCCACGTCGCCGCCCAGCACCTTCGTCCCGGTGGCCAACGCCTCTTCCAACCGGCTCAGCCCGGCGCGCAGGGTGCGGTCGAACCCGGCCTCCTCACGCGCGACGACGTTGACGATGAGATCGTGCTGGGCCGCCAGCGCGGGGTAGGCCTCGCCCAGCACCTCGGTGGCCGCCTGCACCAGCGTCGGACCGATCGGCTTGTCGACCCCCTGGCGGCGCGCCGCCATCACGGCGCGGCGCACCACGCGGCGCAGCACGTAGCCACGACCCTCGTTGGCGGGCAGGACCCCGTCGGCCACGAGCATGGAGATGGCGCGCCCATGGTCGGCGAGCACGCGCAGCGCGACGTCGGTGCGCGGATCGGCCCCGTAGGAGGTCCCCAGGACGGAGGCCGCCGCGTCGATGATCGGCAGGAAGAGGTCGGTGTCGAAAATGGAATCGAGGCCCTGGATGATGGGAAGGATGCGCTCCAGGCCGGCCCCGGTGTCGATGTTCTTGCGCGGCAGCTCCGTGAGCTCGCCCTGGGCGTCACGGTTGAACTGCATGAAGACGAGGTTCCAGATCTCGACGAAGCGCTGGTCGCCTCCGTGCTTGGGGCCGCCGTCGTGGCCGTAGGACTCCCCCTTGTCGAAGAAGATCTCCGAATCCGGCCCGCAGGGTCCCGTCTCGCCCATGGCCCAGAAGTTGTCCTCGTCGCCCATGCGCTGGATGCGCTCGGGTCGGACGCCGACCTCGTCGATCCACAGCTGCTCGGCCTCGTTGTCGCCCTCGTGGACCGTGATCCAGAGGCGATCGCCGTCGAGGCCGAAGACGTCGGTGAGGAGCTCCCAGGCCATCGGGATGGCCTCCGCCTTGAAGTAGTCCCCGAAGCTGAAGTTGCCCAGCATCTCGAAGAGGGTGCAGTGGTAGGTGTCGGTGCCGATGATGTCGATGTCGGGGGTGCGGAAGCACCGCTGGATCGAGGTGGCCCGCCTCCACGGGGCCGGCTCCTCGCCCAGGAAGTACGGCTTGAAGGGCACCATGCCGGCGATCGTGAAGAGGACCGAGGGGTCGTGCGGGATCAGGCTGGCCGAGGGGACGATCGCGTGCCCCCGCTCAGCGAAGAAGCGCGTGAAGGCCGCCCTGAGTCCGTTGGCGTCCATCGCTCCAGCTTACCGGGGGCAAAAACGGCTTCGGGGCCCGCCCGGGGTCCCGAAAACGCCCGGCCCGCGTCGGGCTCAGGCCGAGGACATCCCCACGATGGGCTTGTTCAGCGTCATGCCACCCGCCGACCCGTAGAACCCGGCGTCGCCGTAGGTGAAGATCCCGCCGTCGGCCGCCACCAGCCAGTAGCCCGCCCCGTCGGGGGAGGCGGCCATGCCCACCACCGGCTTGTTCAGGCGGAGGGAGCCTGCCGAGCCGAAGAACCCGGCCGTCCCGTAGTCGAAGATCCCGCCGTCGGCCGCCACCAGCCAGTAGCCGCCGCCGTTGGAGGCCGCCGCCATGCCCACGACGGGCGAGTTGAGGACCAGCGAGCCCGCCGACCCGTGGAAGGCGGCGTCGCCGTAGGAGAAGATGCCGCCGTCGGAGGCCACGAGCCAGTAACCGCCCCCGTCGGGGGTGGCGGCCATGCCCACGATCGGCTTGTTCAGGTGCATGCTGCCCGCCGACCCGTAGAACCGCGCATCTCCGAAGTTGAAGATGCCGCCGTCGGAGGCCACGAGCCAGTACCCGCCCCCGTCGGAGGTGGCCGCCATGCCCACGATCGGCTTGTTCAGGTGGCGGCCGCCCATTGAGCCCTCGAAGGGCGCATCGCCGTAGTCGAAGATGCCGCCGTCGGAGGCCACCATCCAGTAGCCGTTCGTGCTCGGGGTGACCGCCATGCCCACCACGGGGGCGTTCAGGTGGATGCCGCCGGTGCTGCCCCAGAAGCCGGCGTCGCCGTAGTCGAAGATGCCTCCGTCGGACGCGACGAAGCGGTAGCCCTGACCGCAGTTGAGGTCACCGCCGTACCCGTACTGGTCCGCGGGGGACGTGGCCGAGACGCCCAGCGAATTCGCAACGGTCACGTCCACGCAGATGGGCCCGTGTGCGCCCGGCGGGACGACGGTGATGGAGTTCTCGGACTCGGCGAGGATCTGGCCCGCGCCGACCGAGCCGAACGTGACCGATGTGGCGTCGGCGAACCCGCCCCCCGAGATCGTCACGGCGCCACCGCCGCTGATGGGCCCCGTGTCGGGGCTGACCGACGACACGGAGGGACACCCGTCTGCGCCCTGCAGCGCCAGCGACAGGTTCTGGTCGACCGGCGAGCCGAGGCCACTGGCGGCGTCGTAGCCGGGCTCGGCCTCGAACTCTCCGAAGTGCGAGTCGGTGAAGTCGTTGTTCCCCGAGGTGATGTCGGTGAAGGTGGAGCCGTTGGTGGCGGCCGCGGCGTAGAGGGCGGGGCCGACCCGGCCGAGCCTGCCGAAACAGCCCTGATTGGTGTCGGCGAAGAGGCCCGCGTTCGTGGGCGCGGCGATGCTGGTCCCGCCAAAGCCGCCCCAGCCCCCGTCGTGGTAGGCCACCACCGCGCCGGCCGACGGGTCGGACGGATACGAGATGTCGGGCACGGACCGGCACCCGGACGAGTTGTTGCACGGATCGAAGTCCGGGCCGCTCCCGCCGGCGGGCGGCTGGTTCGGGTTGCGCGGCCACATGAAGGAGTATCCGCCGCCTCCCGCTCCCCGGGGGGGATCGGCGCACGGCTGGAGGTTGAGGCCGTCGGAGTAGCAGTCGTTCCACACCGTCTGCGACGACGCCGACGCGCTGGTCATCGTGGTGCCGCCGGCGCTGACGACGTCGGGCTGGGAACCGGGATCGTCCACCGCCAGCCTGGTGTCGTTATCCCCGTCCGCGGGGTCGAAGCAGTCCTCGGAGCCCGAGTCGCCCGACGCGGCGATCATGGTCTGCCCCTGCAACGCCATGCGGGCGAAGATCCCGTTCTCCGTCTGCAGGTCCGCGGCCGAGATGTCGTACTCGCAGTTGCCCCAGCTCGTCGTGACGACCTGGGCGCTGTCGTCGCTCGCGATGCGATCGAAGAGGTCGAGGGCCTGGGCGTCGTTGTTGTTGGGTGCCTCGTAGACGACCAGGGAGGCGGAGGGTGCATTGACGGCGGTCAGCTCGGTGTCGAGGGCGGCCTCACCGCCGCCACCCGGCGGCCCGCCGGGACCGCCGTCGACGAGCACGTTGCGGATGGAATTGGACAGGCCGTAACAGGACTCGAACGAGTCGAAGTCGCTCTGGAGGTACTGCTCGAACTCGACGACGGCAATCGTCTGGCCGATGCCGGTGCGCCCCTGGGCGAGCATCTGGCTCAGCCCGAAGATCGAGGACATCTGGGTCGACGTGTAGACGCCGTCCTCGGTGCCGGCGGCGGCGGACGCAGCGGGGCAGGCCTGCGGCGTGGAGGCGTGGGACACGAGGTCGCGGCCCTCGTTCGGCGCGGTGCCGGCGGCGGTGGCGGCGGCGGTGCCGGCGGCGGTGGCGGCGGGGGCAGCGGGGGCAGCGGTGCCGGGGGCGGCACTGGGCCGCGACATGGAGTGCTCCTGGAACAGACCGTCCAGGCCCACCACACCGGTCACCGCCCCGGCGAGAGACGCCGGGACCTGCGGTGATGCGGTGTTCACGAGCGCCTTGGCCTGGTTCGGTTCCCGGACCGACTCGAGCGGCGTGCCGAACGCCGCGGAGACGACGGCGGCCGTGCCGCTCACCGGGAGCAACGTGCTGCCCGGGCCCGGAGTCCCGACCGCGAGGCCCTGGGCGCGCAGGACCGAGGACACCTGCGCCACCTCGGCCGGGCTCGGACCGTACTCGGCCGCGTACTGGGCGGCCGTCAGGTAGTGGCGGTAGTCGGGCGAGCCGGGCGTGGAGACCGCCGCGACCGCCTGCGCCAGGCCCGCGGGGTCCTGCCCGGCGAGGACGACGTCGAGAGCCAGGAGCTGCCCGGACGGCGCCCACCCGAGTCGGGCGGCGTCGGCGGGGATGGAAGGGGCGGCCTGGGGCAACACGACGCGGGACTCGGGCGCCGCGGCATCCGCACCCGGAGGAACCAGTGCCCCGGCGCTGAGCGCGGCGGCGCCGAGCGCCGCGGCCAGCAGGGCGACCCTCCGGTGTCCTCGGCTCACGAATGGTCCTCCCTGTTGCCCCGGTCGCCGCCGACGCCGCCCGGGCCCGACCCGCCACCGGAGCCAGCGCTCTCGGCATCACGGGGTGTCGGCTCGTAGTACACCCGACCCTCGAGCGCGTCAGGACGATACTGCTGCGCGACCACCCCGGAGGGGTCGTCGTGGGGGTACACGTAGCCCTCGCCGTGGCCGAGCGAGGCCGCACCCTTGTAGTGGGCATCGCGCAGGTGCGCCGGAACCTCCTGGTGCACGCCGGAGCGCACGTCGTCCTGGGCCCGGCCGAGCGCGACGGTGACGGCGTTGGACTTGGGCGCCCGGGCCAGGTAGATGACCGCCTCGGCCAGGTTCAGGGCGGCTTCGGGCAGGCCGACGTACTCGACGGCCCGGGCAGCGGCCTCGGCCACCAACAGGGCCTGGGGGTCGGCGAGGCCGATGTCCTCGCTGGCGAGGATGACCATGCGGCGGGCCAGGAAGCGGGGGTCCTCCCCCGCCTCGATCATGCGGGCCATCCAGTACAGGCCCGCGTCGGGGTCCGAGCCCCGCACGCTCTTGATCAGGGCGCTGATCTGGTCGTAGTGCTCGTCGGCACCCTGGTGGAACAGGCGGCCGTCCCGGGCCCGGGACATGTCGCCCATGGTCAGCACCACCGGCGCCGACGGATCGTCCGCACCGGCTCGGGCCAGCGCCACCGCGACCTCGACCGTCGTGAGCGCGGCCCGGGCGTCGCCCTCGCAGGCCGCCACGACCGCCTCGATGGCGTCGTCCTCGGCGTCGGCTCCCTCGAGCTCGAGCCCCCGCCGCACGAGCGTTCGGAGGTCGTCCGGCGACAAGGGGTGCAGCCGCCACAGCGAGGCCCGGCTCAACAGGGGCGGATTGACCTCGAAGAAGGGATTCTCCGTGGTGGCCCCGATGAGCACGACCAGCCCGTCCTCGACGGCGGGGAGGAGCACGTCCTGCTGGGACTTGGAGAAGCGGTGCACCTCGTCGATGAAGAGCATGGTGCCCTGCCCGTGCTCGCCCAGCCGGCGCTCGGCCTCCGCCAGCGCCTCCCGCACGTCCTTCACGCCGGCCGCCGTGGCCGAGAGCGTGGTCAGGTGCTTGGCCGTGGTGTCGGCCAGCAGCCGGGCGAGCGTCGTCTTCCCCGTCCCGGCGGGGCCCCACAGGATGGCCGAGGTGACCCGGTCGGACTCGGCCAGCACCCGCAGCGGGGCACCGGGCCCGACGAGGTGCTCCTGGCCCACGACCTCGTCGAGGGTGCGGGGTCGGAGCCGGGCGGCCAGCGGCGCCTGGCGTCTGAGCTGGCGGTCGGCGGCGTCGGCGAAGAGGCTCACGCTCCGGGGTTGGCGGCCTCGCCCTCGGCCCCCCTGGGCGTCGTCGCCGGTGCGGGCGGCGGCACCACCACCCGGATGCCGAGCTCGGCCAGGGTGGCCGCGGGAAGCGGCGCCGGGGCGCCGGTGAGAAGGTCGGCGCCCGACTGGGTCTTGGGGTACGCGATGACCTCGCGGATGTTCTCCTCCCCCGCCAGGATCGCCACCAGGCGGTCGACCCCGAAGGCGAAGCCGGCGTGCGGCGGCGCCCCGTAGCGGAAGGCGCCCAACAGGAACCCGAAGCGGGCCTCGGCGTCCTCGGGCGAGATGCCGAGCGCGGCGAACACCTGCGACTGGATGTCCCCCCGGTAGATACGCACACTCCCCGATCCGAGCTCCCACCCGTTGAGCACGAGGTCGTAGGCCTGGGACCGCACCGCCAGGGGATCGCTCGCCAGCAGCGGCAGGTCCTCGGGGTACGGCATGGTGAAGGGGTGGTGCGCCGGCTGCAGGTTGCCGTCGGCGCCGACGCCCTCGAACATGGGGAAGTCGACGACCCAGACGTATCGATGCGGGCCCTCGCCGACGGGAGGCGCCCCGATCGCGACGCGCAGCGTCCCGAGCACGCGGCAGGCGGTCGTGTACTGGTCCGAGACGGCCAGGATGAGGTCCCCCGCTTCCGCCTCCGTCCGTTCCAGGACGCGCACGCGTTCGTACTCCGACAGGTGCCGTGCCAGGGGCCCGTCCAACGCCGTGGCCTCGCCGTCGACGACCCGGAACCAGGCCAGGCCCGCCGCACCGGCCCGCTTGGCCTGCTCGGTCAGCTCGTCGAAGCGTGAGCGCGGGTAGACGGCACCCTCGGGCACCACGAGCGCCTTGACCGTCGGGGAGGAGAACGCCTTGACCTCCGTCCCCTCGAAGACGTCGGTGAGGTCGACGAGCTGCATGCCGAAGCGCAGGTCGGGCTTGTCGGTGCCGTAGCGGTCCAGGGCGTCGGCCCACGTCATGCGTTCGATCGGTGGCGGCCGCTCCCCCGTCGCCGCCTCGGCCGCATCGAGGACGGCCTCCGAGACGAACGCCATGACGTCGTCCTGGGAGGCGAAGGAGCACTCCATGTCGAGCTGGCTGAACTCGAACTGGCGGTCGGCGCGCAGGTCCTCGTCGCGCAGGCAGCGGGCGATCTGGTAGTAGCGGTCGAAGCCACCCACCATGAGCAGCTGCTTGGCGAGCTGCGGGCTCTGCGGGAGCGCGTAGAACGAACCGTGGTGCAGGCGGGCGGGGACGGAGAACTCCCGCGACCCTTCCGGCGTGGGCGCCCACAGCAGCGGTGTCTCGATCTCGACGAACCCCTGCCGGTCCATGGCGTCCCGGATGGCTCCGTTCACCCGCGCCCGCAGCCGCAGGTTGCGCTGCATGCGCGACCGGCGCAGGTCCACGTAGCGGTACCGCAGGCGCACGGGCTCGTCGGACTCGGCCCGGTCGTCGACGGAGAACGGTGGCGGTTCGGACTCGTTGAGCACCTCGACCGTGCAGTCGCCGATCTCCACCTCCCCCGTGCCGATGGCCGGGTTGACGGTGCCCTCGGGCCGCTCCCTGACGGTGCCGGTGACGGCGATCACCCATTCGTGCCGCACGTCGGTGGCGTGGTCGATGACGCACTGCACGATGCCCGAGTGGTCGCGCAGGTCGACGAAGGCGAGGTGCTCGCCGTGCTCCCTCCGCCGCGCCACCCAGCCGCACAGGCGCACCGTGGTCCCCACGTCGGCCTTGGTCAGCACCCCGCACAGGTGGGTGCGCATGGCGGTGGGCCGGTTCTCGTCCTCGTGTTGGTGCCGGTGCTCGCTCATGTGGTCCCGGTGTCGGTGCGCAGATGCGGGTGCAGGTGACGGTCGACGTCGTTGTCGGACCCCTCGGCGAACGCCGCGTTGGCCAGGTAGCTCTTGAGCTCGTCCACAATGGCAGCCCGGGGCACCGTCCGCTGCTCGTCGTCGCTGCGCAACGGCCGCAGTCCGACCGTCCCCTCGCCCAGCTCCTGCGGCCCGACCACCAGGGCCACGAGGGCCCCCGAGCGGTCGGCCGACTTGATCTGGGACTTCATGGAACGCCCGTCGAAGGCCCGGTCCGCCCGCAGGCCGGCCCGGCGCAGCTCGGCCGTCAGCGCGAGCGCCGTCTCGCCGCCGGCGGTGTCGATGACGTACGCGTGCAGCGGCCGGGCCGCGAGCGCGGCAGAGGTGGAGAACACGCCTTCGGCGTCGCAGGCGAGCAGCACGCGCTCCATGCCGATGCCGAAGCCGATACCCGGTGTCGGGTCGCCGCCGAGGAGCTCCACCAGGGCGTCGTAGCGGCCGCCCCCGCCGATCCCGTTCTGCGCCGCATCGAGGGCGTCGGCGGCGAACTCGAACGTCGTGCGGGTGTAGTAGTCGAAGCCCCGCACGAGGCGGTGGTCGATCGTGTAGGGAACACCGAGCGCATCGAGCCCGGAGCGGACCCGGGCGAAGTGCGCCGCGCACGGGTCGCACAGGTGGTCGAGGAAGTGCGGGGCGTCGGCCGTGGCGGCGCGGCACTCGGGCGTCTTGCAGTCGAGGACCCGCAGCGGGTTCTCGAGGTGCCGCACGCGGTGGGCGGGACAGAGCTGATCGGCCCGTTCGGCCAGGAAGGCTCCGAGGAGCGCGACGTACCCGGGCTTGCAGACCCCGTCGCCCATGGAGTGCAACTTGAGCGTGACCTCACGCAGGCCGAGTCCCGAGAAGAGGTCGTGGGCGAGGGACACGACCTCGACGTCGAGGTCCGCGTCGGCGGGCCCGAGCGCCTCGACGCCCAGCTGGTGGTGCTCGCGGTAGCGGCCCTGCTGGGGGTTCTCGTGGCGGAACGAGGGCGCCACGTACCAGGCCTTCCAGGGCGGGACCGGGTGGTGCTGCACGAAGGCGCGGGCGATGGGGGCCGTGCCCTCGGGCCGGAGCGCCATCATCTGGCCGTCGCGGTCCTCGAAGACGTACATCTCCTTGCCGACCACCTCGCTGCCCTCGCCGATGCCGCGCAGGAACACGCCGGCGTGCTCGATGACCGGGGTCACGGTCAGGCCGTAGCCGGCGCTCCCCACCAGGTCGGCGAACCGGGCGACGACGGCCTCCCAGCGGGCCGACTCGGGCCACAGCACATCGTGCATGCCCTTGGGCGTCTGCAGCGCGATTCTGCCCCTTGCGGGGACTTCGGCAGAACCGGCGCCGGGCGCGGCCGACGAGCCCGCGGTCACGGGAGGCTCCTCACGGTCGGGGGATCAGACTTTCTTGCCAGGAAGCTGACGATAGGCGTCGAAGACACCGTCGAGGTGCTTGAGCGCGCTGATCAGTGAGTGCAGGTGGGTGGGGTCGGCCAGCTCGACGTCGAAGGCCATCCGGCTGACGCGATCGGGCGTGGTGGCGGTCCGGGCGGCGATGATGTTGAGGTGGTGCTCGGAGACGACCCGGGACACGTCGGCCAGCAGGCGGGAGCGGTCGAAGGCCTGCACCTCGATCGTGGCCACGAAGACACCGTCGTTGCCCCTGTCCCACTCGACCTCGATGAGGCGCTCCCGGGAACGGTCGGCCAGCGCAGCCGCGTTGGCGCAGTCGGCGCGGTGCACAGAGACGCCCCGGCCCTGGGTCACGAAGCCCACGATCTGGTCGCCGGGCACCGGGGTGCAGCAGCGGGCCAGGTGGATCATGACGTCGTCGAGGCCCTCGACGTAGACCCCCGTGCCGGTGCGGCGGCTCTGCCGGGGCCGGCTCGTGCCGGGGAGGGCGGTCGTCGGCAGCTGCTCGTCGGCGTCCCCGCCGCCCCGCAGCGCCTTGGTGAGACGCTGGACGATCGACTGGGCGGAGACCTGGTTCTCGCCGATCGACGCGTACAGCGCGTCGAGGTCGGCGAGGTTCATCGTCCCGGCCACCTCCTGCAGCGCCGAGGAGCCGAGCAGCTTGTGGAGCGGCAGCCCGTCCCGCCGCAAAGCCCGCCCCAGCTCCTCGCGGCCGTTCTCGATGGCGTCCTCCCGGCGCTCCCGCGAGAACCATTGGCGGATCTTGTTCCGGGCCCGGGTCGACGCCACGATCTGCAGCCAGTCCCGCGACGGCCCTGCCGTCTGCGCCTTCGAGGTGATGATCTCGACCGTGTCGGCCGAGCTCAGCTGGGTCTCGAGCGGCACCAGCCGGCCGTTGACCCGGGCGCCGATGAAGCGGTGGCCGACCTCGGTGTGGATGGCGTAGGCGAAGTCCACCGGGGTCGAGCGGGCCGGCAGGGCGATGACCTTGCCCTTGGGCGTGAAGACGTAGACCTCGTCCTGCTCGAGGTCGAGCTTGAGGGCCTCGAGGAACTCGATCGGGTCGTCGGTCTGGCGGTCGACGTCGGCGATGCGCTGCAGCCACGCCATCTCCGAGGAGTGGTCCTCCTTGGACTTGTAGCCCCAGTGCGCCGCGATGCCGTACTCGGCCCGGTGGTGCATCTCCGACGTGCGGATCTGGACCTCGACCGGCTTGCCGTCCAAGCCGATGACCGTCGTGTGCAGCGACTGGTACATGTTGAACTTGGGCGTGTTGATGTAGTCCTTGAAGCGCCCGTGCACCGGGGCCCAGATGGCGTGGATGGCGCCGAGCGCCGCCCAGCAGTCCTTCTCGGAGTCGACAACGACCCGGATGGCGACCAGGTCGTTGATGTCGTCGAACTCCTTGCCCCGGACCACCATCTTCTCGTAGATCGACCAGAGGTGCTTGGGCCGGCCGGTCACGTCGGCGGCGACGCCCATGTCCTCGAGCCGCTGGCGCACGTGGAAGAGCACCCGCTCGAGATACTCCTCCCGCTGCGGCGCCCGGGCCGCCACCATCTGCTCGATCTCGGCGTAGCGCTTCGGGTGCAGCGTCGCGAAGGCGAGGTCCTCGAGCTGCCAGCGGACCTGCTGCACGCCGAGGCGGTGGGCCAGCGGCGCGTAGACGTCGAAGGTCTCCTGGGCCGTGCGCCGCTGCTTCCACTCGGGCATCACGGCCAGGGTCCGCATGTTGTGCAGGCGGTCGGCCAGCTTGATCAGGAGGACCCGCCAGTCGTCCGCCATCGCCACGAGCATCTTGCGGATGGTGGCCGCCTGCTGGGCCTCCTTGGAGTTGAACTGGAGCCGGTCGAGTTTGGTCACGCCGTCGACGACCCGGGCCACGCCCTCGCCGAACGTCTGCGTGATCGTCTCGAGCGTCAGCCCGGTGTCCTCCACCGCGTCGTGCAGCAGGGCGGCGGCCACGGTCTGGGCGTCGAGCCCGAGCTCGGCCACGATCGTCGCCACGGCCACCGGGTGCGTGATGTAGGGCTCGCCCGAGCGCCGGAACTGCCCCTCGTGGGCGATGAGCGCCGTCCGCCCGGCCTCGACGATCATGGAGGCGTCCTCGTCGAAGCGGTGCCGGGCGAACTCGGCCAGCAGGGGCGCCAACAGGTCGCGCACCACCCGTTCCTGCACCTGCTCCAGCTCGAGCTCTGGAGCGTCCGTGGGAGTCACCCGGGCCAGGGCCACCATCCCTCCAGGCTACCCGCCTGGGGAAACGCCCGACTCAGCGCCGGCGCTTCTTGCGCCTGGTCTGGCGCGGTCGCGGCGCGGCCTGGCCCTGCGGCTGCCCGCCCGACGACGTCCCGCCGGCCGGCCGGTCCATGACGGCGGTCCCCCCGCCCGCGCCACTGCCGCCACCCGCGCCGCTGCCCGAGCCCGGCCGGATCGGCCCGCTGCGCTTGGTGCCGCCGGACTTCTGCGCCGCAGCGGCACCTCCCCCGCCGGCACCCCGGCTGACCTGTCCGGACGCCGCCACGCTCATCTGGGTGCTCATGGTCGCCGCCTCGGCGGCCGAGTACCACCCGTGTTGGTCGCCGCGCTTGGCGAGGCGATCGGCGATGGCGATCCAGCGCTCCTCGCGTTCCTTCATCATGCAGAGCACCGGTGCGGCGATGAAGATCGACGAGTAGGCACCCGAGAGGAGGCCGACGAACAGGGCCAGCCCGTAGGACTGCAGTGTCGTGGCGCCCAGGATCTGGGCGCCGATGACGAGGATCGCCAGCACGGGGATGATGGCGACCATGGACGTGTTGATGGACCGGGCCAGGGTCTGGTTCATGGACAGGTTGATGAGCTGCGGGTAGGTGAGTCGCCCGCTGCTGCCGATGCCCTTCGTGTTGTCGCGCACGCGGTCGAACACCACGACCGTGTCGTAGAGCGAGTACCCGAGGATGGTCAGGATGGCGACGACCGTGTCCGGGGTGACCTGGAAGTTGAAGATGGAGTAGATGCCGATCGCCACGAGGACGTCGTGGATCATGGCGATGAAGGCGGCCAGGGCCATCTTCGGCTCGAAGCGGATGCTGATGTAGGCGGCCACGACGATGAAGAAGATGATGAGCGCCTCGATGGCCTTGTCGGTGATGGAGGAGCCCCAGGTCGGGCCGACCGTGGTGATACTGATCTTGTCGGCCACCGGCGCGGGCACCGCGTTGGCGGGCACCGTGGTCGTCGTGGTGGTAGCGGCGGCTCCCGCCTTGGCCGTCGTGGTGGTGGTCGGCTTGGCCGTCGTGGTCGTCGTCGGCGGGGACTTCGGGGCGTTGGCCGCGGTGACGGCCAGCAGAGCGTTCTGGACGTTCTTGCTCACGGCGTCCTGCTGGGCCTGGGACAGCCTGTTGATGTCCGACTGCACGTTGAGTGTCTGCTTGCTGCCGGCGCCGAGCATCTCCACGGTCGGATCGATCACACCGGTGCCCTTCAGGGCATTGGTGGCCTCGGTCTGGGTCACGCCGGGAGCGGCAATGGTCCACTCCGTTCCGCCCTTGAACTCGATCCCGAGGTTCAGTCCCCCGCGCAGGACGATAGAGATGATGCCGAGCAGGATGATGGCCGTCGAGATGCTGAACCAGATCCGCCGCTTGCCCACGAAGTCGAAGCGGGTCTCGCCCCGGTAGAGCCGGGCGATCGGGCCGTGACCCCTCCGGGGCTTGGCCAGGAGGGCACGGGCGGCGTCGTCGAGGCTGACGAGCTCCTCCTCGTCGAGGTCCTCGGTGTCGACGCTCTCCTCGAGCTCCTCGACGTCCTCCTCGCTCACGTCGTCGAGGGAGCTGTGCTCCCGTCCGTCCCGCCCCGGGTCCTTGTCCTTGCCGTCGTCGCTCACGAGCCGCCGCCCCCTGCGCCCGCCCCCACCGGAGCCGGCAGGCCCTGTGCCTGTGGTCCCGCGCCCAGCCCGGTGGCGATGCTGAAGGTCCCGGAACCCTGCAGGCGCGGGCTCTGACCCAGGAGAATGACGAGTGGCCGGGTGTAGAACCAGGTCACGGCCATGTCCATGATGGTCGAGAGCCCCAGGAAGAACGCGAAGCCCTTCACGTTCCCGACGGCGACGAAGTACAGGACGATGGCGGCCAGCAGCGAGACGAAGTCGGCCGCCCAGACGGTCCGCCACGCGCTCTTGAAGCCGCGGTCAACCGAGGTCCGGACCGATCGGCCCGATCTGGTCTCGTCCTTCAGCCGCTCGAAGTAGACGATGTAGGAGTCCACCGTGATGCCGATGGAGACGATGAGGCCGGTGATGCCCGCGAGGTCGAAGCTGGGAGCCACCGACGTGTGCCCGAGGGCCGAGATGATGGCCCACAGGATCATCGCCGTCAGCACCAACCCAGAGATGACCACCAGCCCCAGGGCCCGGTAGTAGAGCAGCACGTAGAGCAGCACCAGGATGAGACCGGCGATGCCGGCGCCGAGCCCGGCGACCAGCGCCGAGTGGCCGAGGGTGGCCGAGACGGTCTCCGAGGTGGCGGCCTTGAGACTCACCGGCAGCGCACCGAAGTTCATCGCCTGCGCCAGGTTCTGGGCGTCCGACTGGGTGAGGCTCCCGGAGATCTCGCCCTTCCCGTCGAAGGAGGTGAAGCTGCTCTGCGTGGGCTGGATGATCGGTGCCGAGTAGACGACGCCGTCGAGCTCGATACCGAGCAGCTGGTGGAAGTTCTCCTGCGCCACCTTGTCCCACAGCGACGAGCCCGGCCCGGTCAGGCTGTAGTCGACCACCCACGCGCCGGTCTGATCCTGGGTGGCGGTGGCGCTGGCGATGGAGTGCCCCGTCATCTGCGCCGGACCGAGGACGTAGCGCTCGCCCCCGTTCGAGCTGCCACTGGCGGCGAGCCCGGGGAGGAGCACGGTGCTCGTCGCGTACCCGGGCTTCTCGACGCTCGTCGAGGGGTACGCGATGTACTGGGAGTCCGGTGGCACGTTGTTCGACGAGTACCCCTGGGGCGAGTTGTTGGGGGTGACGGCGAGGTTGGCCTGGGTCAGCTCCGACGACGCCGTGCAGGCGGGAATGGTCCCGATCCCCCGCGGCAGGGTCGTGGCCTTCGAGCCCTTCGGCACGCCCTCGGGGTACGCGAAGCACAGCACGGGCCTGAAGTACATGCGCGCCGTCTGCCCGATTTCGGAGAGGACCTGCTGCGCGTTCGTCACGCCGGGGATGGAGACCGAGATCTGGTTCTTCCCCGTCGTCTGCACCTGGGCGCCGGACACACCGAGGCCGTCGACCCGCAGGTTCAGGACGTTGACGGTCTCGTTGAGGTCCGACTGGCTCACGTTGTGGCCTTCGGCGGTGTAGACGACCGAGACGCCGCCGGCGAGGTCCAGTCCGAGACGCGGCGACCACTTCGCCGCGAACACGGCGGCGAACGACCCGACGGCGATCGCCACGACCACCAGGACGCTGATCAGCAGATTGCGTCGCTGTCGTCGCTGGGCCCGGCCCCCCGACTTGGGGCTCACGCCTCTTCAGCCTCCCCGCCTTGCTCACCACTGCTGGGAGCACCGTCACCACCGACATCGTCGATGTCGGCCTCATCACCGTCGTCGTCGTCGTCGTGGCGCACCACGTCGTGGACGGGCTGGTCCGCGATGCGCACGTCCGCGATCGGCTCGATCTTCCGGGCGATCGCCTGGCGCACGAAGACGATCCGCGTCGGCTGGGGGCCGTCGAGGTTGCCATCGTCCCCGAGCGCACCGGTCAGGAGGGTGTAGCGGTCGCCGTGGATCTCGAGCACCGTGCCGATGACGCCGCCGACCGTCTGCACCTCGTCCCCGATCTCGATCCCCGAACCCTGGGACTCGCGCGCCGCCTTCGCCTTGCGCTGCTGCGGCTTGATGAAGAAGAAGTAGCCGAGGGCCCCGATCGCCAACAACGGCAGCAGGGTCAGCAGCGGGCTCGAACTCTTGGAGGAGGTGGCGGCGACCACGAAGTGGACCAGCGCCGGAGTTGATGTCATGGAGATCCTTGGACCTAAACGGGTGCGAAGCGCCACCCTAGTGCCTGGGTTCCGGCTCTCCCGGGCACTGCCCCATCGCGGACCTGCTGCCGCTCGCTCCGGGGCACCGCCGCCACCGAAACGAGGCGTCTAATCGCCTCCCGGCGGCGATAACTGACCAGCTCCACCCGTAGGGCGGCGCCGGCAATGACGCAACCGGATTGCAACCCAAAATGGCCGTCGCTGCGACAGCCGGTGTGCAGAGTTCAGACCATCAGTACAGCAACCTCACGGTGAATGGTCGTTCGGAGGGGGGCGACCAAGGCGAGAGTCCGGCGAAGGGGAACGGAATCTCGCACAGGGGGAACACCGGAGGGGAAGGTGCAGCGAAGAGGTGCGCCGGCCCCGTGAGGCCGTCGGTCGGAGCAATCCGGGGGGAACCGACGACCCGGGCCGGCGCACCTTTCGCTCCCTGTACTACCCGGTGGACCGCCCGGTCCCTCGGTGTATTCCCGCAGGCCACAGGGCCGATGAGGGTGGAACCGGGGTGGCGGGCCGCCCATGGCGGCGCCGAGATGCAACAGAACGGCTGATCAGGAGCTTCCCAAATGGGCCTCTGCGCCGATTATTCACGTGAATTCTCCTGTTTGCCCAGTACAGTTGCGTCCTGATGCGAGATGGTCATACTTCGGTGCTGGTCATCGAGGACGAGGCGGACATCCGCCAGCTCCTCCGGACCCTGCTCGAACGGGAGGGCTTCGCGGTCGCGGAGGCCGCCGAGGGCCGGGACGGTGTGCGCCAATTCCACCAGCGTCATCCCGACATCGTCATCCTCGACGTGGGACTCCCCGACCTGGACGGCTGGCAGGTGCTCGAGCGGATCCGGGACATGAGCGACGTGCCGGTCCTCATGCTGACCGCCCTCGGCACCGAACGCGACAAGGTGCGGGGACTCAACGCGGGCGCCGACGACTACCTGACCAAGCCGTTCGGGAAGGTCGAGCTCCTCGCCCGCCTGCAGGCCATCAGCCGGCGCCAGAGGTCCACGGGCGACGTGGTGACCACCTTCGACGACGGCACGCTCCACCTCGACTTCGCCCGGCAGGAGGTCATGGTCGACGGCGACTCGGTCGTCCTGACGCCGACCGAGTACCGCCTCCTGGCGACCCTGGCCCGGCACCAGGGCCAGGTCCTGTCGCCCGACCAGCTGATAGAGCTGGCCTGGGACGACCCGAGCGGGTTGGCCCCGTCACGGGTGAAATATGCGGTCCTGCGGCTCCGGCGCAAGCTGGGCTGGGGTGAGGGGGACGACACTCCGATCGAGACGGTGCGGGGTTTCGGCTACCGGTACCGCTCTCGGATGCGGTGACCGACCCGCGCCAGACCAGATCCGACCCTCCGGGGCGGCGCGAGCCGCCGATGCCCGGAACCTCCCTGCCCATCGGCTTCTCGGGTTCGATGCGCGTCCGCCTGCCGGTGTTCGCCCTGGTGGCCGTCGGCACCGTGCTCATCGCGGTGATCCCCTTCCCCCATGACGCCCGGCGCGAGATCTCGCTCGCCGGCGTCCTGTTCTTCGTGCTCGTCGCCGCGGCCTTCCTCCTGCCCTGGGAGCGGTTGCCCGACTGGGCGTGGCTGATCATCCCGATCGGCTACATCGCCGTCATCGCCATCATCCGGGACGCCCAGGGCGGCAGCGGCTCCGGGCTGGTCGCCGTCTATCTCCTGCCGATCGTGTGGCTGTCGCTGTACGGACGACGGCTGCACCTCCTCGTGGGGCTGTTCTGCCTGGACCTGGCCCTGCTGGTCCCTCTCCTCATCGTCGGGCCACCGAAGTACCCGACCATCGAGTGGCGACAGGTGGTCGTGATGGCCACCGTCGCGACGCTGGTGGCATCGACCGTCTACACGATGGTGTCCAGGGACCGGGCCTACCTCAGCGACCTGGCCCAGCAGTCCCGGATGGCCCGCCGGAACGCCCGCGAGGCCGACTACGCCCGCGACCGGCTCGAAACCCTCCTCCGTGCCGCAACGGGCAGCGCGATCATGGGCGTCGACCCGGCGGGGACGGTCACGTTCTTCTCGGCCGGCGCCGAGCAGATGCTCGGCTTTCGGGCGGCGGAGGTCGTGGGCATCCGATCCATCGCCGACTTCATCGACCCGGCGCAGATCGACGAGCGGCGCCTGACGATCGATGCCATGCGCACGGCCCTGGAACCGGTCGATGCCGAGACGGCGGCCGAGGTGCCCTGGACCGCCACCCGCAAGGACGGTCACCAGCGTCGCTGCGTCGTGCGGGTGAGGGCGCTGCCGGTCCCCACGCCCGACGCCGCTCTCGGCGACGAGGGTGCGTCCCACGACGAGACCGGGGGGTCCGCCCACGCCGCTGCCGCCTCCTCGCCGTCGTCCTCCGTGGCCTCCGCCTCCGCCTCCGCCTCCGCCGGGGCCAACGGCCACGTGGAGCTCGATGACGCAATGACGCCCTCGACCGGTGGCTACGTGGTGGTGGCCATCGACGTGACCGAGCGCGAGGAGCTGGCGGCCGACCGTGAGCGCCTCTTTGCGATCCAGAAGGAAGTCACGCAGTCGCTCATCGAGCAGAACAACCGTCTCCGCGAGCTCACCCAGATGAAGGACGACGTCGTGGCGACGGTCTCGCACGAGCTGCGGACACCCATCACCTCCATCCGGGGCTTCGTCGAGCTCCTGCTCGATGCGTCCTCGGAGCTCACCGAGAGCCAGATGCGCATGCTCTCGACGATCGAGCGCAACGCAGAGCAGCTCCAACGGGTGGCCGAGGACCTCCTGGCCGACCCCGGCGCCGGTCGCGGGCTGCGGGTGGCGTTCACCGAGCTGGACCTGAGCCGCCTCGCCGAGGAGGCGGTCCATGCGATCCAGACGTCCGCCACGGTGGCGGGCATCCGTCTCACCATCGATCCCGGCGACGAGGTCCCCGTCTTCGGCGACCCGACGCGGCTGCACCAGCTGCTCGGGAATCTCCTGTCCAACGCCATCAAGTTCTCGCCGCGCGGTGGGCGGGTCCATGTGATCGTCGACAACGCGGACTCCTACGCCCGGGTGCAGGTGCTCGACGAGGGTCCCGGCATCCCCGAGGGCGAGCGCGACCAGCTCTTCGAGCGCTTCTACCGCCTCGCCTCCTCCACCGAGATGGGCGTGCCCGGGACCGGCCTCGGCCTGGCCATCGCCAAGTCGGTCGCCGAGGCCCACGAAGGGTTCGTCGACATCGTCGACACGCCGGGATGGTCGACGACGTTCCGGGTCTACCTGCCCCTGCGTACGTCGGTCCCCTCCCCGGCGCCCTCCCAGACGGTCTAGCGCTCCGCGGCCGCCCGCTTCGCCTACGCGGCCAGGAAACCCCCCGACTGGTGGGCCCACAGGCGCCCGTAGACCCCGGCCCGTCCGGCCACGAGCAGCTCGGCATGTGTGCCCTGTTCGACCACCCGGCCGCGGTCGAGGACCACGATGCGGTCCAGCCGGGCAATGGTGGCCAGCCGGTGCGCCACCACCAGTGCGGTGGTGCCCTGCATCAGGTGCCACAGCGCATCTTGCACCAGCGACTCGGACTCGGAGTCGAGAGCGGACGTTGCTTCGTCGAGGACCAGGACCCGGGCACCCTTCGCCATGGCCTGCGCGATCGCCACTCTCTGACGTTGACCGCCCGAGAGCTTCAGCCCTCGCTCGCCCACGACCGTCTCGTACCCGTCTGGCAGGCGCTCGACGAACTCGTCCACGTATGCAGCGCGGCCCACGGAACGCACGAGGTCCATGTCCACCTCGCCGGCGGACTCCAGCCCGTAGCTGATGTTCTGCGCAATGGTGCGGTGCAACATCTGGGGGTCCTGTGGGACGTAGGCGATGTGCCGTCGCAACGAGTGTTGCGTGACCTCGGCGATGTCCTGCCCGTCGATCGCGATGACACCGTCATCACGGTCGGCGAAGCGAAGCAGCAGTTTGGTCAACGTGGTCTTGCCCGACCCCGAGGGGCCCACGAGCCCCACGTGCTCCCCCGGCTCGATCTGCAGGTCCAACCCCTCGAAGAGCGGAGCTCCCGAGCGATACGAGAACCAAAGGTCGCGGAACTCCACGAGGCCGCGCGGCACCGCGAGGTCGGGGGCGCCCGGGACGTCGACGATGTCGGGCTCGGTGGCGGCGATGCCGGCGAACTTGGCGCACCGGCCGATGGCGCGTGACATCAGACGTATGAACTCGAAGGACTCCTCCAGGCTCGTCCCGACGAAGGTGGCGTAGAAGAGGATCAGGTAGACCACTCCGGCGGCCGCGATGTGGCGCAGCGCGAGCACCACGCCGACGGCGACCGCGGCCCAGTTGAAGAAGGCCATGGCCGACTCCATCTGCAACCTCGTCGTCGTGAACACCCTTCGGGCGCGCAAGTCGGCACTCATCGAATCACCGACCAGCGCCCCCACGTTGGCACGCTCACGCCCTTCGGCCGCTTGCGACCGGACCGTGGTCAGGTTGGCGATCGTGTCCGCGATGACTCCGGTCGCCCGGGAGTGCGCGTCGGAGAACTCCTTCTCCGCGGTGACGACGCGGCCCATCCGGCGGTGCAGCACGGCGACGAAGACCGCCACGAGTGCCGCCATGACCAGCGCGACCGGCCAGACGACGATCCCGAGGACGACGATGGCGCCAAGGGTCGTGACGCTGATGCGCAGGATGCCCCACACCATGGCGTCGATGAGCTCGACAAAGGCCCAGCTCGACGTCTCGAGGGTGGCGATGACCTCACCGGACGGCCGGTCGGTGTGCCACCCGTGGCTGAGCCCGATCAGGTGGTCGTAGCCGTTGGTGATGGCGCGGCCGAACGAGCGCAGCGTCGCCCCCCAGTTGAGCCAGCCGCCGATCCGGCCGAACACGGTCGCTGCGACAAGGACGACCGCATACGCAATGATCAGCGGTCCAAAGGTCTGCCACGAGTCCTGCTGATGCGGCCCCGTGCCGGCGATCCGCCCCAGCAGGGCGGCGAAGATCAGGGGGGCGGCGACGGCGTTCGCCAGCGTGCCCAGCACGATGGCCGCGCAGCTCCCGGCGAACGCGACGCGATCGGGCCGCATCTGCCGCCAGCAGTATTCGAGCGTCTCTCGGTTCGATGCATTCGGGAAAAGGGTCCGTTCACCCATGGGGCTCTCCTGTTGGAGGGTCAAGTGGAGCGAGGCGCACCGAGGGTGCGCGGGTCGGGGCCGTCGCGACAGATGGGGTGCGAGGCCTACCGGGCTCGGCCCGGTCGGAACTGCGAGACCGGGGTCAGCGACCGGTCGGGCAGAAGGCGGGCCCGGCGATGCGGGACCTCCCTGCGGCCGCACCGAAGACGGCCGGCAGGACCACGCCGGTGGGCTCGCTCAGCTGTGAACGCGTCGTCATGCCTGCCATGGTCACCTCGCTTCCGTCTCGTCGTGCAACCCTGCAACGGTAGCGCACCGCCGCTGCGGCACGCGCACCCTTATGGGCGAGGCGCCCTCGGCGGGCGGAGGCGGCAGAGGCAGGCGGGCGGGCGCCTAGAAGAGCGGTGGCCTAGAAGAGCGGCGTCGCACCCGGGGCGTCGGGGGCACCGGGTGAGCCCGGAGGTCCCTCGTACCCGAGGTGGGCCCAGGCGCGCTGCGTCGCCACCCGCCCGCGCGACGTGCGCTGGATCAAGCCGCTCTGCACCAGGTAGGGCTCGTAGGCATCCTCGATCGTGTCCGGCTCCTCACCGACACACTGGGCCAGCGTCGTCAGGCCGACCGGCTGACCCTCGAAGCGCGAGCACAGCGTGGTGAGGATGGCCCGGTCGACCTTGTCGAGTCCCAGCTCGTCCACCCCGAAGAGCTCGAGGCCGTCACTGGCGGTGGCGCCGTCGATATAGCCCTCTCCGCGCACCTCCGCGAAGTCCCGGACGCGTCGCAGCAGGCGGTTCGCCACGCGGGGTGTGCCCCGGGAACGCTCCGATATCCGGATGGCGCCCTCGACGTCGATCCGCACCTTCAGGATCCGGGCCGACCGCTCGACGATGGAGCGCAGGTCCACCGGGTCGTAGAGGTCGAGCCGCGCGACGAAACCGAAGCGGTCCCGCAACGGCCCCGAGACGAGGCCGGTGCGGGTGGTCGCACCGACCAGCGTGAACTTCGGCAGCTCCAGGCGTATGGAGCGAGCGGTCGGTCCCTTGCCTATGAGGATGTCCAGCCTGCCGTCCTCCATCGCCGAGTAGAGCATCTCCTCGACGGAACGGTGCAGGCGGTGGATCTCGTCGATGAAGAGCACGTCCCCGTCCTGCAGGTCGGTGAGGAGCGCGGCCAGATCACCGGCCCGGGTCAGCACGGGCCCGGCGGTGATGCGCAGCCCCGCCCGCATCTCTGTGGCCACGATGCCGGCCAGTGACGTCTTGCCCAAACCCGGAGGGCCGGCGAAGAGGATGTGGTCCACCGCCTGGTGCCGCTGGCGGGCCGCCTCGAGCACGATGCTGAGATGCTCGACCAGCTGGGACTGCCCGACGAATTCCGACAACGAGCGTGGACGGAGCCCGACTTCCTCGAGTTCCTCGAGCTGATCGGACGCCGTCGGATCCACCACACGTGGGTCTTCGGGCCCGACGTCGTCGGCGTCGGGCCCTTCCGCCGCGACGGCCAGAACCTCGCGGCGAGCCCGAGGGCTCACCGGCTGGCCAGCTCGCGCAGCGCGAGGCGGAGCATCTCTTCCACGCCGACATCGTCGCGTAGCCCGTCGAGCGCACCGCGGATCTCCTCGGGTGCGTAGCCGAGCTCGCTGAGGGCGGCCCGCGCCTCGGCCCGGGAGGTGCGGGAGGTCCGCTGGGCCGGGTCCGCCCCGGACAGCACCGCGCCGCCCGTCTCGAGAGAGAGGTCGGGCAGGTCGAGGCGACTCTTCAGCTCGATCAACAGGCGCGCCGCCGTCTTGCGGCCCACTCCGGGGACCGTGCACAGCGTCTCGATGTCGTCCTCGAGGACGGCGGTGGACAGCGCCGCCGGTGAGAGGACCGCCATGATCGCCAGCGCCAGCGCGGGGCCCACACCGTGCGAGCCCAGCAGCACCTCGAAGCAGCGGCGCTCGTCGTCGTGCACGAACCCGTAGAGGACGATGGCATCCTCGCGGACATGGGTGTGCACGAAGAGGCTGACCTCCGCGGCCGTGCCGCCGGTGCCGCCGGTGCCGCCGGTGCCGGCGGTGATCAGGGCGGCCGCCGTCGCCGGCGTCACCGTCACCCGGTACCCCACACCGGCGACGTCGACGATCACCTCGCACTCACCCGTCCGTAGCACGACTCGCCCTCGCAGCAGTCCGATCACGTCTGGCTCCTCACGTCTCGCTTCCTCTCCTCACGAGCGCAGCTTCGACGGCACGGCGCAGCGGGACCGTCGTGAGATGGCAGACGGCCAGGGCCAGTGCGTCGGCGACGTCGGGCGGGCCTTCGATGGCCGGCAGCCCGAGCACCTGGGCCACCATTCGCTGCACCTGCTCCTTGGTGGCGGCGCCGTAGCCGACCAGGCCCTGCTTGACCTCGTTGGAGGTGTACTGGACCACCTCGCACCCCGCCGCGGCCGCCGCCAGGAGGGCCAGGCCGCTCGCCTGGCCGACCGCCATGGCCGTCTTGGCGTTGACCTGGAAGAAGACGCGCTCGACGACGACCACCTCGGGATCGAGCTCCCGGAGCAGCGCACGCAGCTCCGTGTGCAGGATCAGCAGCCGCTCGGCCAAGGGCACGGCCGGATCGGTCTCGATCACCCCGGCGGCGTAGGCACGCAGCGCACTGTCACCCTCGCCGCGGCCCACCATGCCGTAGCCGCACCGGGACAGCCCGGGGTCGATGCCCAATACGAACATGCGTTCGTAGGTTAGTCGGGCCCACCGGTCAGGGGGCGGACCCGGGAATCAGCCCTCGAAGGTGGCGAGGACCTCGTCGGAGATGTCCGCGTTGGAGTGCACGGCCTGGACGTCGTCGTGGTCGTCGATGGCCTCGAGCAGGCGCAGCACCTTCTTGGCCTCCCCCTCGTCGGGGACGGGCACCAGGGTGGTGGGCTCGAGGGAGAGGTCGACGGACTCGGGCGTGATGCCGGCGTCGTCGAGGGCCTGGCGCACCGAGTCGAGGTCGCCCGGGGCGCTGGTGACCACCCACGCCGAGCCGTTGCTCGACATGTCCTCGGCGCCGCCTTCCATGGCGATCTCCATGACCTTGTCCTCTTCGTTGTCGAGGCCGACTGTCACGATGCCCTTGCGTTCGAACTGCCAGCCGACGGCGCCGGGCTCGGCCATGTTGCCGCCGCTGCGGTTGAAGAGGTTGCGCATCTCGGCGCCGGTCCGATTGCGGTTGTCGCTCAGGGTCTCGACCATGATCGCCACGCCGCCGGGGCCGTAGCCCTCGTAGTTGATGGCCTCGTAACGCACCCCTTCGAGCTCGCCCGTCCCCCGCTTGATCGCCTTCTCGATGGTGTCGAGCGGCACGCTGGCCGCCCGGGCCTTCTGGTAGGCCGTCCTGAGGGTGGCGTTGGCGTCGAGGTCCCCTCCCCCCTCCCGCGCCGCGACCTCGACGAGGCGGATGCACTTGGCGAAGATCTTGGCGCGGGCCTTGTCCTGGGCGCCCTTGCGGTATTTGGTGGTCGCCCACTTCGAATGACCCGACATGTGTGCTCTGTGTTCCTCGTTCCGCTCGCGCCCCCGGAATTCGATTGTATCGGCGAGGTCGGGCCCTCGGTGAGGGCAGGTCGATCGGCACCAGCGTGACGACCCTGGCGGGTCGCCCCGCCGCCCTGGGTCTTACCCCAGGTCCCCGTGGCGGTCAGCGTCTGGTGGCCTGCGAGGGCGGGGCCCAGGAGCACCGGGCAGCTGATCGCCTGTGGCCCGGGGCAGACGTCGATGCCCCGGGCTTTGTCGATCGTTCTGGCATCCTGACCTGCGTGGCGGCTTCACGGTTGCGGCGGCGATTGCACCGCGTACGCTGCCGTCCATGACTTCCCGCTCGCGCTCTCGACGGCTCCTGTTGCTCGGGGCGACCGTGGCCGCGGGTGCGGCGGCCGGGGTGGCCTACCGGCGGCTGGCCGTCGCCGGCACCAATGACGACTCTTCAGGCGACGACGGCCTGCACGCGCTCGGCTGGGGTGACGTCGTGCCCCGACCCGACCATCGCATCGTCCGGACCCCGGACGGAGCCCACCTTGCGGTGTGGGACCTCGAGGGTGAAGGCCCCGATGCTCCGGTCGTGGTCCTCCCCCATTGCTGGGGCTGCAGCCACGAGATCTGGGTGCCGGTCGCCCGACGGCTACGGGAGCAGGGCCACCGGGTGGTGCTCTACGACCAGCGGGGCCACGGCACGAGCACGAGGGGCACGGCGCCGCTGGCGGTCGACACCCTGGCACACGACCTGAGCGCGGTTCTCGAGGCGACCGACGTGCGTGACGCCGTGCTGGCGGGACATTCGATGGGCGGCATGACGATCATGTCGCTCGCCACCTACCGTCCAGAAGTGCTGCGCGACCGGGCGAAGGCGACCGTCCTGGTGGCGACCGCGGCCCATGACCCCCGCGGACAATCGGTTCCGCAGGCGGCGCGCCTGGCGGCAGCCTTCATTTCGTCGTCCGTCGTGACGAGGAGCATGCGTACCACCAACGGGCACCGGTTCGTTCGGGGCGCCTTCGGGGTGGATCCCGTCCACTCACACATGGTCCTGACCCGCGATCTTTTTGCCGCCTGTGATCCGGCCGTCCGTGGGGGTTGGCTCGCCGCCATGACCGAGATGAATCTGCTGGAGGGCATCGCCGGCATCGACGTCCCGACCACCGTGATCGTCGGGAGCCGTGACACGTTGACCGTGCCCGCCCGCGCCGAAGCGATCGCGTCGACCATCCCGGGGGCGCGACTGGTCACCCTCGAGGACCGAGGGCACATGCTGCCGCTGGAGGATCCCGAGGCAGTGACCGACGAGATCGTGCGAGCCGTCAAGGGCTGACGGTCGCTCCGGGGTCAGCCGCCGATCATTTCCGAGGCGGCCGCCAGGTCGTTGACGGGGTGGAAACGAAGGAGCGTCCCTGCGGGCTGACGAAGCGGACCTCCGCCTGCGCGTCACCGTCCAATTTCCAACCAAGCTCGTGCACGCGGCTGTGGTGCGCCACGCAGAGCGTCAGCAGGTTGGACATGACCGTCGGGCCCTGCTTTGACGCCCAGACGACGTGATGGACGTCGGTGACGTTGCGGCAGGTGCAGCCGGGAAAGCGGCATCCGCCGTCGCGCCGCCGGATCTCGATGCGCTGCGCGTCGGTGGGGTCCCGCCGCAATGCTTTCTGGTCCAGGCACGTCCCATCGGGTGCGTCGAACGACATCGTCATGTCGGCGTTGCACGCCAGCCGGCGAGCGACCTCGGCCGAAATGGGACCGACCCCCTCGATGGAGGCGTGGCCGTATCCGTCGCCATAGAGGAGCCGGTCCAGGTCAGTGTGGATGACCATCGTGGCCCGGACGCCCGGTTCCATGCAGATGTCGAGCAGCGCATCGGCACAGCGACTCTCGAAGCGCACATAGTCGGGATCGCTGGAACTCGGGTGGTCATGGCGGCGGGCCCGTCCGACCACCGCCGCCTTGACCAGCGCGTACGAATCCTTGGTCAGCTGGGCCCAGAGGAGGCAGCGCTCGTCGTCGAAGCGCACGAAGCGGCGCCTGAACTGCGCCGCGGCATCGGCATCGGTCGTCCCCTTTACGTCGGCGGCCAGCCGGCGGGCCTGCCTCGGCGTCCAGTGCTCGGACGCACGGGCCAGCTCGGCGTCGGTCTCGGGTGTTGCCACGGTGGCAAGCGGCGCGAACACATCGAGCGTCAGGCGTCCCTCGGAGAGGGCGCCGGACAGGGCGGGCAACTCCCCCACCTTCTCGGATGCCTCGACCAGCTTCCGGGCCCGGGCACGGCTCACGTGACAGTGGGCAACCAACCAGTCCGGCATGGAGAGCGAACCGTCGCCCCGCCAGGCCTCGGCGCCGGCGAACTCGGCGATCTCGCGCAGCATGGCACCCTCGTGCTCGGAGATCACCCGCTGATGTCCGGCGATGCTCTCCGCCAGCTCTACCGAGCGGGGGTCGCTTCCGTAATCCCGGCATAGAGGCCGGCCGGCGCGGCTCCGGCGGGTCGGCGTGGGACCGCCGGACGGGTCGGGAGCAGAAGCCGGGGCGGCGGTTCCCATACATTCGGGAACGGTCGCGGACTACGGGAAGACGACCGTCTTGTTGCCGTTGAGCAGCACCCGGTCCTCGAGGTGCCAGCGCAGACCGCGGGCGAGCACGGTGCGCTCCACGTCGCGCCCCACGCGACGCAACTCCTCGGCGGAGTCCCCGTGGTCGATGCGCCTGGTGTCCTGCTCGATGATGGGGCCCTCGTCCAGCTCGGCCGTCACGTAGTGGCAAGTGGCGCCGATCAGCTTCACGCCCCGCTCGAAGGCCTGGTGGTAGGGACGGGCCCCGGCGAAGGAGGGCAGGAACGAGTGGTGGATGTTGATGATGCGCCCGGGTCGGGCGGCACAGAAGGCCGGGGGGAGGATCTGCATGTATCGAGCGAGGACGATGACGTCGGCCCGCTCGTGCTCCAGGATGCGGTCGATCTCGGCGAACGCCGCCACCTTGGCGTCGGGTTCGGCCCCGACCGGCACGCAGCGGAACCGGACGGCGTGCCATTCGACCAGCGCCCGGAGGTCCTCGTGGTTCGAGATCACGCACGCGACGTCGCACTCGAGCTCCCCCGCCCGCCAGCGATAGAGCAGGTCGGCGACGCAGTGGTCCTCCCTGCTCGCGAACAGCACGACCCGCTTGTGCACGTCGGTGTCGGTCAGGTGCCACTCCATGTGGAACTCCGTCGCCACCGGTTCGAGCGCGGTGGCCAGCTCGGCCGGACCGAACCCCGAGGGGAGGCTGTCCGCGACGATCTCGATCCGCAGGAAGAAGCGCCCGCTCTGCAGGTCACCGTGCTGGGCCGCCTCGAGGACCGACCCGCCGTGGCCGGCGATCAGGCCGGTGACGGCGGCCACGATGCCGACGCGGTCGGGGCAGGTGATGGTGAGGACGTAACGACGCATGCGGGGTCGGCTACCCGAAGAGTCCGCGGCCGCCGTTGTCGTGGGTGCCGCCGCACATCTGTGCGAAGAGCCGGTGCACCCGCCGGTCGGGCGTCAGCTCGGGATGGAACGACGACGCCAACACGGCGCCCTGGCGCACCAGCACCGGGACGTCGTCGAGCGTGGCCAGCACGTCGACCTCGTCCCCCACCGACACCACCAGAGGCGCCCGGATGAACACGGCCGGAAGCGGCGGCCCCTCGCCGGAGCCGAAGCGCACCTCGCTCTCGAACGATTGCCGCTGGCGCCCGTAGCCGTTGCGGCGGACGACCGCATCGAGCACGCCGAAGGTGCGCTGGTCGGCGCGCCCGTCGAGCACTTCCCGCGCCACCAGGACCAGGCCGGCGCAGGTGCCCAGGATCGGCAGACCCTGACCGGGGCCCAATCGCTCGGCGAGCGCACCGAACAGCCCGGTGGACTCCAGCAGCATCGACAACGTCGTCGACTCCCCGCCCGGCAGCACGAGGCCGTCGAGTCCTTCGAGGTCCGCCGGCCGCTTCACGAGACGGGCCGAGGACCCGACCTCGCCCAGGGCCGCCACGTGCTCTCGGACGTCTCCCTGCAGGTCCAGCACGCCGATCAGAGGGCCCGGCCCGGGCCCCGCCCCGGAGCCCGCTACCACCCCCGGTCGGCGAGATGCTCGCCGTACTGCGCCGCCTCGAGCCCGCGCATGGCTTCTCCGAGCCCACGCGACACCTTCGCCACGTGCTCCGCGTCCTCGAAGTGCGCCGTCGACTCCACGATCGCGGAGGCCATGCGGGCGGGGTCCGACGACTTGAAGATCCCGGACCCGACGAACACGGCCTCGGCACCGAGCTGCATGACCAGCGCCGCGTCGGCAGGGGTGGCGATGCCGCCCGCGCAGAACAGCGGCACCGGGAGCTTCCCCGTCGAGTGGATCTCCTGCACGAGCCCGACCGGTGCGGCGAGCTCCTTGGCCCAGCCGTACACCTCGGCCGAGTCGGCCTGCGTGATGGCCCGGATCGTCCCCAGGATGGCGCGCAGGTGGCGCACGGCCTCGACGATGTTCCCCGTCCCGGCCTCGCCCTTGGAGCGGATCATCGCCGCGCCCTCGGAGATCCGGCGCAGCGCCTCGCCCAGGTTGGTGGCACCACACACGAACGGCACGGTGAAGGGCCACTTGTCGATGTGATACGCCTCGTCGGCCGGCGTCAGCACCTCCGACTCGTCGATGAAGTCGAC
>CAYWDQ010000014.1:0-24468 GCA_964457065.1 uncultured Acidimicrobiaceae bacterium
GCGAGACCCTGCCGGCCGGCTCGGGCGACAGCGCCGGCTTCAGCTGCACGCTGACGGCCTCGCAGCTGCCCGTGGGCACCTATTCCAGCGTGGACGCCGTCTTCGCCCCGGCGGGCACCTCGTCGTCGAGCGGGTCGTTCACCTACACCACCTCGACCTCGACGCCGACCCAGAGCTTCACGGTCAACCAGTCGACCGGGCTGTCGACCTCGCTGTCGACTTTGCTGTCGGGTGGGGGCCAGTCAGGAAGTTCCATTTCGGTGCTGGCTGGCACCGCGGTCACCGACTCGGCCACGCTGAGCGGCACCAACGCCTCGAGCGCCGGGGGGACGATCACCTACAACGTGTACACCGACGCCGGGTGCACGACGCTGGCCCAGGGCGGAGGCGGAACCGCCCTGAACATCACGACCGCGGGCACGCTGCCGGCCTCGGCGGCGGTGACGCTGAGCACGCCGGGCACCTACTACTGGCAGGCCTCGTACTCGGGTGACGTCAACAACGCGGCGTCCTTGAGCACCTGCGGGGCCGAGACCGAGACGGTGACGAGCTCCAATCCAACTACAACGACGACGACCTGCCAGACGGGCCAGACGTGCAGCGGAACCGTGACGGTTCCGGGGTCTGTGGCTGTCTCCGTGACTGGGACCTCATCGACGACGGGCTCGCTCACCGTCTCCCTCGGGACGAACACCATCTCTTGCGGGGATCCTTTCCGCCATGCTCCGAGCATGACGACGGTGTCCGTATCGGGCCTCACGATCAACGGGACCAAGACTGCAGTGATCACGATCAATAAGAGTGTCGTCTTCGCGAAGGGTGCACCGTGGTGGATTCCCTACGCCGTCTGCTTCTCGTCCCCCACCCCCTTTAGGAGCATCACCGGGAGGATGACGACGCTCGGACTGCTCCCGTTCTGCAGCACCAAGTTCAATGGGCCCCCGTGTGTGGTCTCTATCCTGCCCGACCGCTCCGGTGACGTGATCGAGACTCTCCAACTCCCCGCCTCCGATCCCCGTTTCCATTGACAGCGGAGCTCACGGCCCAGAGCCAAAGCAGCGAGGATCGACGGAGAAGCACATACATGAGAGCCGATGCTCTGAAGGGATCCAATGACTTCCATTCACGTCACAGGCACTGGGCAGGGACCTCAAGCCGATTCCGACCAGCGGCTCCTACACCGAGTGCGCCCGCCTCTCGCACGGTGCCGACCGGCTACACGTCTTAGCTACTCGCCCCTGAATAACTCGACTTGTGCGATGACCGCGGTCTGGCCGCCGTATGTCGATGATCGGGATCACCGAGTCGATCGCGGCGAAGCTGCGAATCCTAGTGACGACGTGGCGGACGGCATCGTGGCGGGACTTCCGGGAATGCCGTCAAACGCGTTCGCCGCGGCCAACGGGCTCAGAGTTGCGCTCGGCGGGGCAGGTGAGGCGGCAGAGGAACATTCACCGGGCCACGGTGACCGCTCTGCGCAGTTCGGTGCCGACCGCATAGGGGTTGCGAATCCGGAGGATCCGGTCTACTTTCCAGAAAGCTGCGCGGTGGGAATTGAGACACCTGATGAACGATCCGCCTGGGAGCGTGGCCGAGCTCGGGGTTGAAGGATCCTTTGCGCAGGCCGAAGGGTCGCCAATTATGGCGCCCGTGAGAACCCCGGGCGTCGCCGCGGACGACGGGCACCCGCTTGCGCCCTACCTTCCGCGCCTCGCCATCGACTGGATCCGATCCGCGCCTGACCAGAGGTATCGGGAGCTCGCCGGCACGATCGCCTTCGTCGACATCTCCGGGTTCACCAAACTCTCAGAGAGCCTCGCCCGGCATGGCAAGCGGGGGGCCGAAGAACTCACAGCGACGATTGGCGCCTGTTTCGTCCCTCTGCTCGACCTCGCCGTGAACAACGGTGGTCGCCTCCTCAAATTCGGTGGGGACGCGCTGCTCATCTACTTCTCGGGTGAGGCCCACGAGGCCCGAGCCTGTCGCGCCGCTATCGAGATGCGTCGAGCCCTGCGCTCGGTCGGACACCTCACCGTGCTGGACCAGAAGGTCTCCCTCCGGATGTCGGTGGGCGTGCACAGCGGCCTGTTCCACTTTTTCCTGGTCGGTGAGTCCCATCGGGAGTTCATCGTTACCGGTCCGGGTGCCAGCTCGGTCGTCGCGATGGAAGGGACAGCGGATGCCGGCGAGATCGTGATCAGTGGCGCCACCGCTGCTGCGCTCAAGCCCGGACTTGTCGGAGAGGCGAAGGGGCCGGGCTCTTTCCTCCTGCGCGCCCCTTCGGTCCCGCAGACGTCGGGCGTGCCCTTCGACCTGGTCGACCCCGCTCTCGACTTGAACACTGGCATTCCCGTCGGCCTCCGGTCCGCCCTCAGCACCCGCACCGAGTCGGAGCACCGTCGAGTGACCGTGGCCTTCGTCCATTTCGACGGGACGGACGACCTCATTAACGAGAAGGGGCCCGAGGAAACGGCGCGCCGCCTCGAGGTACTCGTAACGAACGTCCAGCGGGCCGTCGACCGTCAGGGCGTCACCTTCCTCGCCACGGACGCGGACAAGGACGGTGGCAAGATCATCCTGACGGCCGGGGCGCCCTCGTCCTCGGGGGATGACGAGCACTGCATGCTGCTCGCCGTGCGCGAGATCATGGATTCCGACAACCAGCTTCCGATCCGGATCGGCGTGAACCAGGGATCGGTCTTTGTCGGTGAGGTGGGGCCACCGTACCAACGGACTTTCACGGTCATGGGAGACGCCGTCAACCTCGCGGCCCGTTTGATGGCGAAGGCCTCACCGGGCGAAATTCTCACGACCCCCGAAGTGCTGTCCCGCTGCCACACTGGGTTCGAGGCAACGGAGCTCGAGCCTTTTCGCGTGAAGGGAAAGTCAAAGCCGGTCAGCGCTTTGCGAATTGGACTCAAGACCCGCGGGCTTCCGGCGGGCATTGACGAAGAAGCGGCATTCGTCGGTCGCCGCGAGGAACTACGGCAGCTCGAGGCGCTTGCGGCGGCCGGTCAGGGCGCGCTGGTGGAGATTGTTGGCGCCACCGGGGTCGGGAAGTCGAGACTGGCTCATCGATTTCGCGAGATCACCGCCGATCGGATGCAACTGGTTGCCGTGTGCGAGCGCTACGACTCATCGACGCCGTACTACACGGTCCGACGGCTGCTCCGCGGTCTCCTCGACCTCCCGGCCGAGGGCAGCGACACGTCGATGACCACGCTGCTCGTGTCCGAATTAGAGCGGCGCGCACCCGAGCTTCGGCCGTGGGCCCCGCTGATCGGCATGGCAATCGACGTGGCAGTGCCTGAGACCCGCGAGACGCGGGAGCTGGAAGAGGAGTTCCGGCGCGCGAAGTTGGCCGAGGTGGTCATTGCGCTCCTGGCCCATCTGCTGCCCGAGTCGGGCCTGATCACTATTGAAGACACGCATTTCATGGACGAGGCGTCGGCCGACCTCTTCGAGCACCTGGCCCGCGCGGTCCGTTTGACCGGATGGCTTTGGTGCCTCACCCGGAGGGACGTGGGAGCGGGTTTCATCGCGCCTGACGACAGCGCCACGACCCGTCTGGAGCTCGAGCCACTAAGCGAAGCCGAAGCGACCGAGCTGGCCATGGCGGCGACCCGCGAGTCCCCCGTGTCCGACCGGGAGATAAAGTTGCTTGTCGCACGCTCGGAGGGCAACCCGCTCTTCGTACGGGAGCTCATCGCGGCGGTAGTCAACGGGGACTCCATCGATGCCCTCCCCGACTTGGTTGAGGACGTCGTTGTCGCACGCATCGACCGCCTGTCAGCTGTCGACCGCGAGTTGCTGCGCCGTATGTCTGTCCTGGGCCAGTCCTTCAGCAGGGAGTTACTGGTCGACGTCGACGACGACGCTCCGGATGAAGGCGACCCAACCTGGAGCAGGCTGGACGCGTTCGTCGTCCGTGACGAGTTCGGCAATTTGGCGTTCCGCAACGCACTTTTGCGCGACTCCGCGTACAACGGCCTTTCATTTCGCCTTCGGCACGAGCTGCACTCCCGAGCCGCGGATGCGCTTCGATGCGCCGCCGAGCGAAAGGGTGAGGAGTACCCGGAGCTCCTGTCCTTTCACTACCTTCACGCCCAGCGGTTCCAAGAGGCGTGGCTGCATTCGTTGCAAGCCGCCGAACGCGCCAAGGCCATTTATGCCAACGTTGAGGCGGCGGAGTATTACGAGCGAGCGGCCACAGCCGCCCGCCGACTGCCCGAGCTCGATCCCGTTGAGATCGCTGGTGTGCACGAGGCACTCGGGGACGCCAGGAATCTCACGGGCAATTATATGGGTGCGGCCACCGCGTTCCGGTACGCCAGGAGACTGATCGCCAGCGACAGCGTGATCGAGGCCCGGCTGCTCCTGAAGTTAGCGCGGGTCGAGGGATGGCTCGACCGTTACACCAGTGCGCTGCGGTGGATCACCCGGGGTCTCAACATCCTCGACGGCATCGAGAGCACAGAGGCTGGCCGCCAGCGGGCCGAGCTCCTCGGATGGTACGGGCGCTTCTGCCAAGAGGGCGGCAAACACCGGCTGGCTATCAAGTGGTGCACTCAGGCTGTCGAGCAAGCGGAGCTGGCGGAGGACAAGGAGACCATGGCCGATGCTCTACGGATCATCGACTGGGCAAACATGGACCTCGGCAAACTCGAGAACCCGGTCAATTGGGAGAGGGCGCTGCGCCTGTTCGAGGAGATCGGGGACTTGCCGGGTCAGGCCGGCGTTCTCAACATGCTGGGCGGACTCGCCTACTTCAAGGGCAATTGGGATGAAGCGGAGGTGCTCTACCGGCGAGCACAGGCCACGGTGCGCCGGACCGGTAACGCTGTCATGGATGCCTTCTACGTATTCAACATCGGTGAGATAGCGCTCGACCAGGGCCGTCTCGACGACGCCGAGCAGGCGTTTGTCGCCGTGAGCCGTACGTGGCGTGCTGCGGGCTACCGAGCCGGCGCGGCTGACGCCAAAGGTAAGTTGGCCAGGGTCAGAGCACGCCAAGGCCGCCACGACGAGGCCCTGGCTCTCTTCGAGTCCGTTATTGAGGAAATGGTTGCTATCGGTAGCCGGAGCGACGCGCTCGAAGCAACTGCCCGTATGGCGGAATGCCTCCTCTTGAGCGGCGACTTCGCCGAGGCACTCGCCGTGTCCGACCGTTGCCTCGATCTTGCCCAAAACCTGGGTGGGGTTCCCCCTCAGATCCCCCTGATCCATCGCGTCCGGGGTGCCGTGCTGGCCAACTCCGGAGATGTCGGAGCGGCGATCGAAGCCCTCAGCCAGAGCCTGATTGCGGCACGGAGCCGCGGGGCCGAGTACGAAGCCGCCCTGACCCTGCGTGTCTTCGCCGAGTGTGAGTCGAAACTCCGCCTGTTGTCTGAGGAAACCCTGAGAAAGCTCATGGTGGTGTGGACCCCCGAGCTAGTGGATCCCAAGCGGACGGCCGCCGACAATGCTGCGTCAACGCGACTATGAAGAGATCTGGTGGTTGACGCTGCGCAGTCGGTGGAGGTGGGACCGGAGCTTCGCGAGCTGTTGCGCGGCATCCCGCTGTTCGCCACGCTGCGAGCGGATGAGCTCGACGAGGTCCTGTCGCGATGTCGGACCGAGTTCGTAGGCGCCGGGGACTGGTGCGTCCGCGCCGGCGATCCCGCCGATGCCCTCTACGTCGTCGTCTACGGGAGGCTGCAGACCTACGTCGACGAAGAGCCGGGCAACGCCATCTCGCGGGGCCACGTTTTCGGCGAGATCGGCATGATCACCCGGGAGCCGCGCCTGGCCAGCATCCGCGCCGTTCGTGACACCCAGCTCCTGGTGATTCCGGCGGACGAGTTCGACCGCTTGGCCGACGAACAGTCGGGCTGGCTCCGCCGGGCCGCCCAGGTCGTCACGGAACGGTTGGGCTCACCCTCCCGGCGGCCACTGTTGGAGCACGTCCTGACGCTGGGCGTGTTCACCCTGGGTGAGGGGCGGGGTGCCGTCGACCAAATGGCCGAGCTGGCCGCCGAGCTGGGTCGGCACGCGCCCACCGCTCTGGTGGGCGCCGCCGACGCGCCGCCACCGGTCGGTCGCGCCTCCTGGGCGCACCAGCTCGAAGGTGGGCACCGTTACGTGCTGTATGAGGGTTCGTCGGGGGACCGGGCCTGGGGTGAGTGGTGCCTGAGGAACTGCGACCGCGTCGTGATCGTGGCCGACGCCGACGCCTCCGTGGAACAGCTCCCCCCAGCGGTCACCCGCGAGCTCCCAGCGAGGCGTCTCGACGGGAACCTCTTCATCCTGCTGGTCCAGCGAGCCCGGGCTGAGCGGCCCCGGTTGTCCGCGGGCTGGCTGGACGCAGCCGGCGACGGGCCGGTGCTACACCTTCGTCGGAGCGTCGCCAGCGACGTGGGTCGCGCCGCCCGTTTGGTGACCGGACGGGGTTGCGGGCTGGTGCTCGGAGGCGGCGGACCGCGGGGGTGGGCCCATCTGGGGGTTATGCAGGCACTTGACGAGATCGGGTTGCCAGTGGACATGGTGGGCGGCACCAGCATCGGGGCCGCAATGGGGTCGTGCCTTGCCCTCGACCTCGATTCGGCGACCCGGCTCGAATGGGCGACCTCCGGGTTCGTCGACAGCGGCAACCTGTTCCCGCCGACCCTGCCCGTGCTGTCGTACACCTCGGCCCGCAAGGTGCGCGAGCTTCTGGAGGATCCGAGCCATCTGGGCGACCGTGCCATCGAAGAGACCTGGCTCCCCTTCTTCTGCGTGTCCGCCAATCTCACCCGGGCCAAGGTGGTTGTGCACGATCGGGGGTCCCTGGCCACCGCGGTACGGGCCAGCCTGTCGATCCCCGGGATCTTCCCGCCGGTTCGTCATGGATCAGATTTCCTGGTGGACGGGGGCGTCCTGAACAATCTTCCCGTCGACATCATGCGGAGCCGACCCGGGATCAGATGGGTCGTCGCCGTGGACCTGTCGGTCGACGAGGAGGTGCGTGCGGCCCCCAGCTACAAGGAGACGCCATCGGGCTGGAGACTCCTGGCCGACCGCCTCACCAGGCGCCGGGACACGAACGCCCCGCCGCTCTCGCTCAACGTCCTCATGCGGGCCATGGAACTGCCGGGCATCGAGGGGCAGCGTCGCCTCCTCGCCGATTATCCCCCGGACGTGCTGATCCGGCCCGATGTTTCGGGCGCCGGCATGTTCGACTTCCAAAGTGCCCGCAACCTCGTCGAAGTTGGCTACCGCGAGGCCATGAGCCATTTGGAGGAGTTGCAGTCGGTGGTGCATTCGGACTGAGGAGCTACCCGTCCGGTGGCCGGCGAGGCGACCGCCGCGACCGCTGCTCAGAGGGCGGTGCCCTCGAACTCGATCGGTCGGGGAGCGGTGGCGCCGATGGCCAGGAACCGGCCTTGGCGCAGTGCCGCCACGGCCGCCTCGCCGGCTTGGCGGCCCGCCTCTCGGGCGTGATCGATCTGATGGAATTCGAGCAGCCCGATGCCCGTGGTGTCGGGGACAACGGTGACGGTGGCCTTGTCGCTGCGATCGCCCTCCGGTCGTCGGTCACCCATCTGCATGACGAGCAGCAGCGTCTCGCCCAGTGACGGCGTCCCCTCCCCGGCGGGGCGCGACGAGACGCCCCCGAAGTGCACGGCTACCACCGGCCCCTCGGGGTGCTCACACAGCGGCCCGACCGGACAATTGTCGGTCAGCGTGCCGTCGACCAGCACCCGGTCACCGAGTCGCTGCGGGGGGAAGAGAACCGGCAGGCACATGGACGCCCCAACCACCTCCGCCGTCGATCCTCGCTGGTGGTACACCGGAACGCGTTGGTACAGATCGGTGCTCACCACCACGAGCTCGCGGGCCAGCTCCTCGAGGCGGCTGTCGCCGAAGCATCGCCGAAGCATCGCCTTGCCTCGTTCGCCCTTGGCCAGGCTGGTCAGCGACGGACGGAAGTCCCCGAACGGGCGGCGCCGGACGAACTCGTCGAAGACCCGCTCGTCCACCTCCTCTGCGGTGGACCCGGTGGCGTAGAGCGAGGCGATGAGTGCCCCCATGCTCGCCCCGGCCACCCGGTCCACCGTGATGCCTGCGTCCTCAAAGGCGTGGAGCACGCCAAGGTGGGCCAGTGACCGCGCGCCGCCGCCCGCCAGCACGAGCCCCACACTCCGGCCGGCCAAGCGTGCGGTGAGCGGGCGGAGTCGCAGCGGCCAGTCGCGGCGGTCTGCACCGACGTGGTACACCCGGCGGCACCCGGTGTCATCGTGCCACCGCAGGATCTGCGCCGGTGTCGGTGCCGCGCCGGTCAGCACGACGTCACACTGGACCTCGGGGCGGGGAGCCGCGGAGGGCTCCGAGCTGCCGCCCACCAGGACCACCCGGTCCGCCTGGCGCAGGCACGCCTCAGCCCAGGGGCCCCCGGCCCCAGCGACCAACAGCACCCGGTCATGGTCGGCTTCGGCCCGCTGCAGCTCCTGGGGTGGCGTCTCCCCCCTCCTCGCCACCCGCAGGCCAGCGGACAGCGACTCCACGAGGACCTCGCTCACCGCATCGGCCGAGGCGCCTGCATCGAGGGCGACCACCGCGACGACCTTCGGCGCAGGCGACGTGGGCGGGCTCAGTGGTCGGCTGTTCTGCAGGCGGAAGGCGACACCGCGTGCCATGGCCGCCATCACCGCGGGATCCGACGCCGTGAGCTCGGTAAAACGCTGGCGGCTCACCCTGACCAACGTGGAGTCGCGGCGGGCGATCACCGTGGCTGACCGTGGTGCGTCGGTGAGCAGGGCCAACTCACCCAGCGTCGACTCGGGGTACACGTCCAGGGTGGACCCGTCCGTCTGCCGCAGAGCCAGGCGGCCGGCGATGAGCACGTACATCGCATCGGCCGCGTCGCCGGCGTGGAACAGGGTGGTGCCGGCCAACAGCTCGACCTCGTCGCCGCTGCCGAGCACGTCAGCGCGCACCGGCGCCGGGAGGAGGTCGAGGAAGTCTCTCCCGCTTTGACCCGCAGTCACGGTCGGCTGGACGTCGGCCTGCCGGTCGAGCAACGGAGGTCCCGACGAGACGTCGAGATCTTCACCGGCCTCTCGGATCCGCCCGAAAAAGAGCGCGAGCACCGCCGCCGCGGCGAAACTGACGGCAGCCAGCTCCCATCCCCGGCGAAGGGCGTCGGCGAAGGTGGCCAGCGTCGCGTGGGAGATGAAGACAGTCAGGAGGGCGATCCCCAGCACACCCCCGAACTGTCGGGCGCTTGCGTTGACCGCCGACGCAGTGGCGTAACGGCCGGCCGGCACGGTCGCCAGGCCGCCGGCCGAGGCGGTCGGCAGAGTGGCGCCCACCCCGATCCCGCTCAGGATCTGCCCGGGAAGCCACTCCCCCCAGAAATCAGGGTGGAGGCCAACACGGTTGATGTACCAGATATAGGCACCCGACCACACCAGCGCGCCAGGCACCACCACGGCGCGGGGGCCGAACCGCTCGGCCAGCCGCCCGGCGGGCACCGACACCAGTGCCGCCACCACGGCGCCCGGTGCCACGCCCAGGCCCGCCTTCAACAGGGAGTATTGCCAGACGTAGTGGAGCCACAGAATGCAGGCCAGCAGGTAGGTGTAGAGGCCCAACCCGCCGGCGATCGTGATCAAGTTGGAGACCAAAAAGCCGCGGATCCGCAGGAGTTGGGGGTCGAGCACGGGTGAGGGGTGGTGGGCCGAGCTCAGCACGGTCAGGGTCAGGCTGACGACGGCCACGGCGAAGGTGGCCAGGATGGCCGGGCTCGTCCAGCCCCAGTTCCCCCCCTGCACGATGCCGAGGGCAACCGCTCCGAGGCCCAACGAGAGCAACAGCGCCCCGCGCAGGTCGGGCATGATCCGGCTGCCCGGCGCCCTGCTCTCGACCACCATCCGCCGGGTCAGAAGAAAGGCGATCAAGCCGAGGGGAACGTTGATCAAGAAGACGAGACGCCAGTTGTAGAGGTCGACCAGCGCGCCGCCGATGGGGGGGCCGATGCCCGCCGCCAGCGCGGCAGCAGCCGCCCACAGGCTGAGAGCCTGGTTCCGACGTTCCGCCGTCGAGGCGTGCACCACGATGCCAAGTGAGGCCGGGACCAGCATGGCAGCCCCAACCGCCTGCAGCGCCCGAAAGACGATGAGCATCCCCACCGATGTCGACAGGGCGCAGAGCGCGGACATAACGGTGAAGATGGTCAGGCCCAGGTTGAAGAGGCGACGCCGCCCCAGCAGGTCGGCGAAACGACCGGAGAGGACGAGGAGCCCGGCGAAGACGACGTTGTACGCGTTCAGGACCCAGGAGAGGCTGGTCACGCTGGTGTGCGGGAACGCCGCCTGGATACTGGGGAAGGCGACGTTGACGACCGTCGAGTCCAAGAAGGCGAGGAAAGCCCCGGCGGCGGCGACGACCACTGCCGCCATCGGCACGTACCGGCGCACCGCCCCGGTACCGAAGGGAGGGGGACGCACTTCCCCGCCGACCGTCGACCCGTTCATCTGTAGGAGAGAGTCACCACTAATCGTCGCTCCGATCCCCCGTGCTGCGCCGCGTGGTTGCGTCGGACAAGGCCTGGCGCAACGGAGGCATGTGCCTGCGCTGCGGCGCCTGGTGATCGGCAGTACGGCAGTCGTGGCAGGCGCGGGCCACGACAGGCAGCGTACAACCGGGGCCATGTGGAGTGTCGGGTCGCGACCTTCCGCGATCGCCGCCAGCTTCGTGGCGGGCGAGGCAGGAATGGTCCCGGGCGCGAACTGGTACGGGGAGCACTCGCACGGCGGAGCCATCAAGTCTGCCTCAAATCAGGTGGCTCGGCACCGAACCTGGCACGGGCCGCCAGCGGGATTGCCCGATGTCGACGCTCCTCCGACAGGGGTTCGAACAAAGTCCCGCGACTTCCGGAGCCGAGCCCGCGCCAAGCGGTTCGGGACCTGAATTTCGCCCCAGCTCAGGCTTTCGCGCCGCGTCACCCCAGTTCAGGGGGCCAGGAGGGGTTCGAACATCGTCCCATCCGCTCCACCAAAGGGAACTCGAACCCCAGAAATCTTCAGACGCCGCAGCCCTATTTTGCTTGGAAGGTCTGCCCGGCCGGCGAGGATGTTCGCGATCCCTTGCATCCAACGATTGGCCTCGTCGAGGAGCACCTTGGCCTCTACGGAGTCATCGGTCAAGCAGATGTCGCGCACCGACTCCTTGGCCAACCGGGCGCCGCGAGCTCGTCATGGAGATCGCCGTGGCGCAACCCGAGCAGTACACGGTCATGACCGTGCTCGACGGGGGCGTTCGTAGCCGGCGAGCAAGAGCTTGCGGATCCGATAGAAAGCGAGGATGTCGCGATCGAGCCGGGCTAGCTGCTTTGGCCGTAGGTCGTGGCGCGGTCCGCGGCACGGGTCGCGCCCACCCCGCGCACGGCGCGGCGCAGGTCGTCCACCAGCGCGGGCACGGTGGCCGCGCTGCCGGCGTGCACGGTGGCGTGCAGCGAGTCGGGCCGGTTCTGCCGGTCGAGGTACCAGCCCTCGGCGGCCAGCCGCTCGCCCACGGCGAAGATGTCGAGGACACCGGGGTCCCGGGCGCCGAACGCCATCACGGTGGCCGGCGGGTCGCCGCGCACTTCGAGCGCACCGACCGATTCGATCCCGGCCCGTAGCTCGCGCGCGGCGTCGTGCGCTACCCGCGTCAACTCGAGGTAGCCCGCCTGGCCGATGTGCATGAGCGCGGCCCAGGCCGCGGCGATGGGCCCTGCCGGCCGCGTCCCCGCCATGGCGGTGGACGCGTAGAAGCCGCCCAGCCAGTCCGTCGTCACGAAGAGCTGCTTGCGCGCCAGCTCGTGGGTGCGGTAGAGGATCACCGAGACGCCCTTGGAGGCATAGCCGTACTTGTGCACGTCAGCCGACATGGAGGTCACGCCGCGCAGCCGGAAGTCGAATGGCTCGTGCAGGCGGCCGAGCTCGGTGAGGAACGGGAGGAGGAACCCGCCCATGCAGGCGTCGACGTGGCACAGGATCCCGCGCTCGGCGGCGAGGGCGGCGATGTCGGCGATGGGGTCGATCACACCCTGGGGATAGGTCGGGGCGGAGCCGACGACCAAGATGGTGTCGTCGGTGCAGGCGTCGGCCAGCGCGTCCGCGCTGACGCGGAAGTCTGTCCCGACCGGTACCCGCACCAGGTCGACGTCGAAGTAGTCGGCCGCCTTGGTGAACGCCGCGTGGGCGCTCTCGCCCGCCACCACGGCGGGCCGTTCGATCCCGCGCTCGCGCCCGACGTCGCGGGCCGTCTTCACCGCCTGCAGCAGGCTCTCGGTCCCGCCGGAGGTCAGGTAGCCCTCGACGGCGCCACCCGAGGCCGGGTCGTCGGCGCCGAGCAGCGTGGCCGTGTTGCACACGATGTCGTGCTGCATCGTGCCGATGCTGGGGAAGGCGAGCACGTTGAGGCCGTTCTCGGCGCTGTAGAGCGCGAGCGCGTCGGAGAGGAGCTCGTGCACGTCGTCGCCGGCCGAGTAGACGAGGCTGAACACGCGGCCCCCCCGCCAGTCCTGGTCGTCCTGCTTCATGGCCAGCAGACGCTGCATGACCTCGCCGCGGGGCAGGCCGTGCTCGGGCATGGGCGTGTGCGGGAACGTGTCCATGTCGCGTTCTTAGTCCATGAGCGTGGCGTGGGACGTCTGGACGGGCAAAGTGCGAACACCCGACGCGTAGCGTGGGGGTCATGGCCGACGAGCGCGTCCGGAGTGAGCACGAGCGGCAGGACTTCATCGGGGCCCTGGCCAAGCACCGGGGGTTCTTGGTGCAGACGGTGACCGGACTCTCCGAGGAGCAGGCTCGCCGGCGCCCCACGGTCAGCGCGCTGAGCCTCGGAGGGTTGATCAAACACGTGACGAGGGCCGAGCAGAACTGGACCAACTTCATCACACATGGCACATCGGCCATCGGTCGGACCGATGCCGCGTCCTTCGCGGCCCACGCCGCCAGCTTCGACATGGCAGACGACGAGACGGTGTCCGGGTTGCTCGAGCGCTACGCCGAGGTGGCCCGGTCGACCGAGGCGTTGATCATGTCGCTGCCTTCGCTCGAGGTGGCGCACCCGCTCCCTGACGCACCATGGTTCGAGCCGGGCGCCTCATGGACGGCACGGCGCGCCCTGCTGCACATCGTCGCCGAGACTGCCCAGCACGCCGGCCATGCCGACATCATCCGGGAGTCGATCGACGGCGCCAAGTCCATGGGCTGAGCGCTCCGCCGTGGTCGCCCGCCTCTGGGCCGGCGCCGCAGGGGCAACCGCTCTACGAGCTCCAGATGATCGCCTGGGGCTCGGTGTAGGCCAGCAGGCCGTAGTCGCCCCCGTCCCGCCCGACGCCCGACATCTTGAAGCCGCCGAAGGGCGCGTCGTGGTTGCGCTGCGCCGTGTTGATGCCCACGTGCCCCGCCTGGAGCCGCTTCGCCACCCGCAGCGCGCGGGCGCCGTCCTTGGAGAACACGTAGTCGTAGAGCCCGAACTCGGTGTCGTTGGCGATGGCGATGCCCTCCTCCTCGTCGTCGAAGGGGATCATGGTGATGACGGGGCCGAAGATCTCCTCGCGGGCCACCCGCATGGTGTTGTCGCCGGTGATGAGCGTGGGAGCGACGTAGAACCCTGTCGGCAGGTCGGCGGGGCGCTCACCACCGAGCACGATCTCGCCACCGTCCTCCTTGGCCGTCTGAATGTGGGCCTCGATGCGGCCGCGTTGCGCGGCCGAGATGACCGGCCCGATGATGGTGGCGGTGTCGGTCGGGTCACCGACCTTGAGGAACCCGGCCATCTGCACCAGACCGTCGCGCACCTGGTCGAAGAGGCTGCGGTGCACCACGGCCCTGGTCGGCGCGGTGCAGATCTGCCCCGAGTGGAAGGACCACGTCGAGCCGATGCACCCGATGGCCCCCTTCACGTCGGCGTCGTCGAAGACGACACAGGCACCCTTCCCGCCGAGCTCGAGCAGCGTGCGCTTCATGGTGCGCGCCGCCTTCTCGGCGATGGTGACGCCGACCTGGGTCGATCCGGTGAAGCTGACGCAGTCCACCTCGTCGGCGTCGACCAACGCGGCGGAGGAGGCCGGACCGTTGCCGTTGACCAGGTTGACGACGCCGGGCGGGAACCCGACGTCGGTGAGGATCCGCACGAGCTCCACGATGGCCAGCGGGTCCTGCGGCGCGGGCTTCACGACGACGGTGTTGCCGGCGGCCAGCGCGGGCGCCACCTTGCCCGCCATGTTCACCATGGGGAAGTTGTAGGACGTGATGCACGCGACGACACCCAGCGCCTGCCGGTTGACCATGCCGCCGATGATCCCGCCCGGCGCCAACGGCGTCGCCTGCGCGGGCTGGGGTAGCAGCGGAGTCTGCAGGACCGCACGGGGGTCGCGGGCGTAGCGCTCGAAGCGGTCCGCCGCCACCGGGACCTGCATGCGCGAGCCGACCGTCGCCGTGGCCCCGGTCTCGGCGATGACGAGGGGGAGGAGCTCGGGCGACTTGGCGCGGATGGCCGCCGCAGCCTCCCGCATGAGCGCGCCTCTCTCCTCGGCCGACCAGGCCGCCCAACCGGGCTGGGCCTCCTTGGCCGCCGCCGCGGCGGCGAGGGCGTCGGACGCGCTCGCGTTCGGTGCCCGTCCGACGACGGCCTCGGTGGCGGGGTTGATGATCTCGTAGGTCCCGTCGGACGCGTCGACCCACTTGCCCCCGATGAGGAGCTGGTGCTCGTCGCTCTCGCTTGTCTCGGCCATGTGTGCTCCCGGGTCGGTCTCGCCGGCGGATCTGACGGCGCGTCACATTCAAGCCCGCCGCGCCGGGCGCCGCCAAAAGACCCTGCAACCGCCGATGCAGACTTCCGCCCCGACGGAAGTGACGTCCAGCGGCCCCGATCGGTGCGGGATCCGTACCGGAAGGACGTCAATTCTGGCAATTCATGACTTTTGTCACTTCGCAAGGCCACTTGACCTGTGGGATTCTCTAGATTGGAAGTGTCCACGGGGGATGAACGGAGTCTGGTCATGAGTCGGCCCGCCGATCTGGTCCCTACCCCGCCCCGCCCGGGCACCGCCGTGAACCAGGCCGGTGACGCCGTCGCCGGGATCGTGGGTGACGCCGTCCTGGGCAGCGCGGACGTCGCCCGGACCCGGGAGCGCCGCCGCCTTACCCGCCTGCGCCGCCTGGTCGCCGTGAGCGCGCTCGCACTGGGCTGGGTCGTCATCCGCGCCATGACCGGCCACGGCATCTTCCCCTCCGTCCACCTGCCCCACTGGCTGGGTGGCGCACTGCCCATCATCCTCATCATCCTGATGCTGGGGGCGGTCATGGCCGCCCCGTTCCTCGGGGCCGGGCGCTCGCCGCACACGCTCATCCGCCCCGGCGAGACGGCCGTGGGCCTCGAGGACCTGGTGGGCATCGACGGCATCAAGGCCGAAGTCGTCCGCTCCATCAACCTGTTCCTCGCCCACCAGACCTTCCGCGACACCATGGGCGGGTCGGCGCGGCGCGGCATCCTCTTCGAGGGCCCGCCCGGCACGGGCAAGACCTTCGTGGCCAAGGCCATGGCCAAGGAGGCCAACGTCCCCTTCCTCTTCGTCTCCGCGTCGGCCTTCCAGTCGATGTACTACGGCCAGACCAACCGCAAGATCCGCTCGTTCTTCAAGCAGCTGCGCAAGCACGCCCGCAAGGAGGGCGGTGCCATCGGCTTCATCGAGGAGATCGACGCCATCGGGGCCACCCGGCGGGGCATGGGCGGCGGCGGCGGGACCGAGGGCGTCTCGGGCGTCGTCAACGAGCTGCTGGTGCAGCTGCAGTCCTTCGACACGCCGACCCGGGGGCAGCGGTTCGCCTCGTCCTGGATCGACGTGCTCAACCGCTACCTGCCCGACGGCGGCAAGCTGCGCAAGCCCGCCGTGGTGCCCGCCAACGTGCTGGTCGTCGGCGCCACCAACCGCAAGGACGACCTCGACCCGGCGCTGATCCGGCCCGGCCGCTTCGACCGCACCATCTACTTCGGCCTGCCGGGGCGCCGCGCCCGGGCCGACATCATCGCCTACTACCTCGGCAAGAAGTCCCACGCGGCCGACCTCGACGAGCATGGCGCCGTCGACGTGGTCGCCGGCATGACGTTCGGGTACTCGCCGGCCTCGCTCGAGCGGCTCATGGACGAGTCCCTCGTCATCGCGCTCACGCACAACCGCTCCGCCATGACGATGTCCGACGTGGCCGAGGCCAAGATGCTGGTCGAGCTCGGCGTCACCGACGAGACCATCTACACGCCCGACGAGCGGGACCGGGTGGCGACCCACGAGGCGGGCCACGCCACCGTCGCCTACTTCGTGGGGCAGACCCGTCAGCTCGACGTGCTCTCCATCGTCAAGCGGCGTGACTCGCTGGGCCTGCTGCAGCACTCCGACACCGAGGAGCGCTTCACCAAGAGCAGCGAGGAGCTGCGCGCGCTGCTGCAGATCGCCATGGGCGGCATGGTGGCCGAGGAGCACTGGTTCGACGAGGTGTCGACCGGTCCGGCGTCCGACCTGGCCGCCGCCACCACGATCGGTGCCCAGATGATCGGCGCCTGTGGCATGGGCAACTCGCTCATCTCCGTGGCGGCCGCCGGGAGCGGCTACCTCGAGGGGGGCCTGGTCGACAAGGTGCTCGCCGACAAGGAAGCCCGGGCCGAGCTCGACACGCTGCTGATGGGCTCCTGCGACGCTGCGACCGCCATCGTGGCCGCCCACCCCGAGGTCGTCGAGGCCTTGCGCGATGCCCTGCTCGAGCGGGACGAGCTGGTGGGCACCGAGATCACCGATGTGATCGAGTCGGCGCTCCAGGCTGCGCCCGAGCCGGCGGTCATCTCCGAGATCCGCCCGTCGAAGGCTGCCGGGGGCGGCGCCTGATCTACCGCGACGCCGCGGTACCGTCTTCCCCGAGTCGACACGGGTTGGGGAGGCGGGGGATGGGGATGAGGTTCAGACCCACGCACGGGCACCTGGCACTGGCCGTGCTCGGTGCGCTGGCCGCGCTGGCCTCCGTTGCGCCGGCCGGCTCCCCTGCGACCGCCGCCACGTCGCCGGCAACCGCCGGCGTCCCGGTCCGGCCCTCGTCGGGCTGCGCGCTGGCCACGCCGGTGGCGCCAGGGACCTCCAACCAGCTGCTGGCCGCCGGCGGTGACGAGGGAGGGTATGTGCGCGAGGTCCCGCCCTCCTACACCGGACGGGAGCCGCTACCCGTCGTCATCGACCTGCACGGGTGGGGCGAAGCGGCCTCCTTCCAGGCGCAGTTGTCCCAGCTGGGCACCTACGGCGCCACGCACCGGTTCATCACCATCACCCCCCAAGTGGCCGAACCCGCCCTGGTCTGGCGCCTCGGCCTCCGCGGCAAGGACGTCGCCTTCGCGGCCGGGCTGCTGCGCACCATCGACAGGACGCTCTGCGTCGACCGCAACCGCGTGTTCGTCACCGGGTACTCCTTCGGCGCGTTCTTCGCGTCCACCCTCGCCTGCGTCGACGCCGGTCAGATCGCCGCGGTGGCGGCGGTGGCGGGGATCCAGAACCCAGCCGGTTGCCATCCGTCGCGCCCCGTGCCGGTCGTCGCGTTCCACGGCACCGCCGACCCCTTCGTGCCTTACCTGGGCGGCGTCGGGACGGCCGCGCTCAAGCTGGCGGCTCCCGACGGGTCGCACCGCACCCTGGGCCAGGTGCTCGGCAAGAATGCGGCCAAGGTCAAGGGACCCACCATCCCGGAGAACACGGCCTCCTGGGCCAAGCGGAACGGGTGCGCGCCCGCGCCCACCGATCGGAGCGTCGCCCCCCGCGTGACCCTCATCGCCTACGCCTGCCCCCACGGCCGTGACGTCGAGCTCTATCGCGTCACCGGCGGCGGCCACGCCTGGCCCGGCAGCGCGATCTCCCGAGCGATCGCACCGGCCGTCGGCTACACCACCATGGCCATCTCGGCCGACCAGATCATGTGGGACTTCTTCGTGGCCCACCCACTGCGCCGCTGAGTTCGACCGGACCGGTGCGGCTTCTCCCCGAGGACGCGTAGCACGAAGCGGCCCAGCCGCCCCGGCGGGCGCTTGCGTTGGGCGGCGAGCGCCTCGGCCTCGTGGTCCCGGGTGAGCGGACCGCCCAGGCGCCAGTACCGCCGCCCGCCCCCGCGGTAGCGCACGTAGTCGGGCACGGGCGGCAGGGGCTGCCTGGGCTTGCGCCGCCGCTTCCGCTTGGTGCCTCCGCTCACGTCGCAAGTCTGGCGCGGGCGGCGCGTCACCTGCCGCGCCGAGGATCGCTGGGTACCATCACGGTCGCACACTCCCCACACGTCTGAGCGGGAAGGAGCAATCGGTGAGTTCTCCTGGGCAAGAGGTCGACGGCGAGCGCAGCGAGGTGGACAGCGTCGCACCGAGGATGCGTGCAGCGCAGCTGTTGCGGGTGCGCGCCATCTGGATCACCCCGCTGGCCGTGGCCTCGGTGCTCGTCTTCTTGATGACGCTGTTCTACATCGGGTCCGTGGTGAACCCGGTGGGGCATCTGAGCGGGCTCCCGGTGGCGCTTTCCAACGAGGACCAGGGTGCCACCGTGCTGGGCCAGCACATCGACATCGGCGCCCAAGTGGCCTCGGGGCTGCGCGACTCCCGTGCCGTCTCCAGCCGGCTCTCGCTGCACACAGTCACCCTTTCGCAGGCCGAGAGCCAGATGAACAGCAACGACGCCTACGCCACCATTGTGATCCCTCCGGGCTTCACCGCGTCCCTGCTGTCGGCGTACGGCCTCGCCCCCGCCTCGGCGTCGCCGGGCGGCAAGCCGACGGTGCGACTCCTGACCAATCCGCGCTCGGGGTCGATCGGCGTGGAGCTGGCCAGCGGGGTGGCGGAACCAGGGCTCCACGCAGCCTCGCTGGAGGTGGGTCGTCAGCTCTCGGAGGAGGCGTCCAAGCTCGGGCGCACCCCGGGGGCCGGGGTGAGCGCGGCCAACCCCCTCACGGTGGCCACGAGTGCCTTCAACCCGCTTCCGCCGAACTCGGCGCTGGGGTTGAGCGCGTTCTACATCTCGCTTCTCGCGATCATGTGCGGCTTCCTCGGCGCCATCCTGGTCAACACCACCGTGGACGCCGCCCTGGGGTACGGCACGACGGAGATCGGCCCGAAGTGGAGCCAGCGCATGCCCGTCGCCATCAGCCGATGGCACACGCTGCTGTCGAAGTGGGTCGTGGCCCTCGCCATCATGCCCGTGCTGACCGGCGTGCTGCTCCTGGTCGCCGTGGGCCTTCTCGGCATGAACGCGCCCTTCGTCGGCGAACTCTGGCTCTTCACGTCCTTCGCCGGGATCGTCATCGCCCTCGGCACGCTCGCGTTGTTCGCCGCCCTGGGCGCGATCGGCCAGATGATCGCGCTCCTCCTCTTCGTCTACCTGGCACTGGCGTCGTCGGGGGGGACCATCCCGTTGGAGGCGCTGCCCTCGGCACTCCGCTTCGTTGCCAATTTCGAGCCGCTGCGCCAGGTGCTCGACGCCGTCCGCGCCATTCTCTACTTCGGCGCGACCGGGGACGCCGGACTTACCCGCGGGGTCGTGATGACCTCGATCGGGCTGGTGTTCTGGCTCATCGTCGGGTTCGCCGTGACGAACTTCTACGACCGCAAAGGGTTGGATCGCGCCCCGGACGAGCTGGTCGACTACGTCCACCAGTCCGCCCTCGCCTACACCGGCGGGGCACGGGCTCAGGACCCGGCAAGCCCGGGCGGGCCACCCAGCAACCGGCAGGGGCCGACCGGCACCTAAGCCAGCGCGGCCGCGATGGCGGCGCCCGTCGCCGCCGCGTTCAGGTAGGGCTCGGGGGCGTGGGCCCGGTGCCCGTTGTCGATGACGATCTCCTCGACGCGGGGCCCGAACTTCTCGACGAGCGAGACCGCAGCGGCGTGGTCGCCGACGGCCCGCACGTTGACCCAGCGCTCGATCGACCCGGGCCAGGCCCCCCGCCCGTCGACGGGCTTCGGTTCGAGGGTGTCGAAGAGCACGGGCGCCGCCAGCGGGGAGCCGAGGGTGACGAAGGTCCGGATCGGCCAGTCGGGGTGGTTGGACAGGGCCATGTAGGACAGCACGGTCCCGAAGGAGTGCGCGACGAGCACGCGGGTGTCGGCGGAGACCACGGATTCCATGCGGGCGCGCAGCCGCGCGCGCAGGTCGGGCTCGGTGAGCATGACGTTCACCATGTCGACGGTGCGATCGAACGTGGCCTCGCTGGCCGCCTGCCCGAGGGCCGCCAGGGTGTCCGCACCCTGCAGGTCCGAGAGCGCCTCCGCCACCCCGGCGCGGGACTGCTCCAGCTGGCGATCCCGGTCGCTTCCCGGATGGCGGCGGAAGAGGTCACCGTAGAAGCAGACCTCGACGTCGCTGCCATCGAGGTCCACGCCGTGGTGCCACAACCCGTCGCGCACGGCGGGCAGCCAGCGCGCCTTGAGCTCGTTGGGCCCCCACAGCTCGTTGAACGCACCGTGGACCAGGACGATGGGTGCCATGCGCGGTCAGCCCGCCAGGTGGGCGGTGTCGTTGTAGCCCCGCACGATCCAGCGTTCGGGGGTCACGACGAGCCGCGAGATCGACGTGTTGTCGGAGTTGATGAACGCGAAGGGCGCCGAGTCGCTGGCCTGGGCCAGGATCTCCCCGATGGCGGCGCCGTGGCTGAAGATGATGACCCGACCCCCGGGGTGGGCGTCGACGACGCGCTCGATGGCTCGCCGCAGGCGACCGCCGAACACCTCGCGTGACTCCGCGCCGGGGACCACGTCCCAGCGTTGCTCGCGCAGTATCTGCTCGAACATGGGGTCGCCGTCGGCCGCCTTCTGTCGCAGGTGGCCGCCTTCCCATTCACCCAGGTACACCTCGCGCAGGTCGGCGTCGACGACGGGGTGGACGCCGGAGCGCTCCACGAGCGGCGCCGCCGTCTCGGCCGTGCGCCGCAGCGTGCTGACGTACATGCCGTCGAAGGGGTCGGCCACGAGGCGCCTCGCCACCTGCTGCGCCTGGTGCCGGCCCACCTCGGACAGCGGCGGGTCTCCTTGGCCCTCGACGAGCTCGAAGGCCTCGCCCTCGACGGCGTCGGCCGACGCGCCGTGCCGGACGAGGAGGAGCTCGGTCGACCCGGGCGGTCCCACGTAGGGTCTCTGGCTGAAGGTGCGGGGCGACGTCACGGGCGCCGAGTGTAGGGACGATCAGCGCGGCGCGTGGAGCTCGGGCGGCCCGTGGTCGTCGTCGTCCTCGACGACCTCCGCGTCAATGACGTTCGGGTCGTCGTCGGCGTCGGGCCCCCCTGCGTCCTGCCCCCACCCGCCCTGTCCCCAGCCGGGCGGTCCGCCCCCCTGCGTGCGGAAGGTGGCGAAGAAGGTGCCCGGTCCCTGGCTGAAGTCGATCCGCAGCGGCCGCCCGGCGTCGGGCCCGAGCTGCTCCCACAGCGGCAGCGCGCGACGGTGCACCAGCGAGCCCTGCACGCCGAGAGTGAGCCCCAGGTAGAGCAGGAAGCTCGCGCCCTCGAGCCCGACCGCGCCCGTTTGGTTGCCGCCGGTACCCGCGGCGAAGTGCACCAGGAGGGACACCAGCCACAGGGCCATCGTGACCGCGGTGCCCTGGCGCACGACCCATCCGTTGCCGGCCCAGACCCGCATGGAGAGCGCGCGCAGCGCGCCCAGCCCCACGGCGCCGACCAGCATCGTGCCGAGCACCCAGCCCCAGGCGGACCCGGTCACGTGGTGGTCGCCCGCGTAGGACAGCATGCCGATCAGCCCGATGACACCGACCACCACGGGCAGACGGGGCCGGTAGACCCGTGGCACCGCCCGCACCCTGATCTGGCGCAGCAGCACCACCACCAGGATCAGCGTCCCGAGTGCGTACGAGAAGAACGACATCGCCCATCCACCCTATGGCCGGGGGGCGCCTAACGGGTCAGCAGCGGTCCCACCTCGACGCCGAAGCGCGCCGTCTGCTCGCAGAATTCCTCGGCGCTGCGGGCCATGAAGCGTACCTGCAGGTGGTTCACGCCCATGGTGACCAGCTCTCGCAGCGATTCGCCCACCTCCTCGCCACGGCCGGAGAGCACCCACCCCGGCAGGTCCCACCCCGAGCCGCCCGACGTCAGGTGGATCGGCTCGACGATGGTGCCGATGTCGATCGGCGCCCCGCCGCGCAGCTCGGCCCGCAGCTCGCGGAGCCGGGCGATCTGGCCCGGCAGGTCGCGCCGGCGCGTCCCCTGGGGGAGCCACCCGTCGCCGTAGGCCGCCGTGCGGCGGATGGCCGCCGGGGAGGAGCCGCCGATCCAGATGGGGGGTCGGGGCTGGCGCACTGGGCGCGGGCCTAGGCCCATGTCGCGTGCCGGGAAGCGCGGACCGGGGAGCTCGGGGAACTCGTCGGTGAAGCAGCGGGCCAGTGCCGCCACGGCCTCGTCGGTGTGCCGCCCCCGCTGGTCGAAGCCACCGGTCAACAGCTCGTACTCCTCGGGCACGTGGCCCGCGCCCACGCCCACGATGAGGCGGCCGCCCGAGAGCCGGTCGATCGTCGAGAGCTCCTTGGCCGCCCGCAGCGGATGGCGCTGCGCCAGGATCAGCACGTGCGACAGGAGGTGGGTGCGCGCGGTGACGGCGGCCAGCCAGCCGAGCGTCGCCGTCGTGTCGTACCAGATGGTCCCCATGGCGTCAGCCAGCCGGCGCGGGATGGCGGTGTGGTCGCACACGCCGAGGTAGAAGAAGCCCGCCTCGTCGGCGACCCGCGCAATGCGGGCCAGCTCCTCGGGACCCGACTGCTTCTCCCAGTCGGCCACGTAGAGCGTCGACTGGGACTGAATCGGCAGCTGCATGCCGTAGACGACCTGTCCCTCGGGGACGGCGCGCACCACGTCGGTGGGGCTGGGGGCGGTGTCGGTCATGGTGTCTCTCCCATCGGGCGGGAACGGTCGGATTGGATGACGCCTCAGACGAACGCGGAGACCGCCAACGCCAGCTCGGCGGGCGCGCCGAAGGTGGTCGCCAGCACCCGCGCCCGCTTGAGATGCAGGTGGAGCGGCACCTCCCAGGTGTAGCCCATGCCCCCGTGCACCTGGATCGCGGTGCGCGCGTTGGCCAGCGCCGCCTCGTCAGCCAGGAGCTTCGAGCCCATCACCGCCCGGTCCACCAGCTCGACCGGGGAGCAGCCGGCGGCCTCCGCTTCCGATGCGACGACGTCGGGTTGGTCGGCCAGGCAGGCTGCGGCGTGCACGGCGGCGCGTGCCACCTCGGCCCGGACCAGCATGTCGGCACACATGTGCTTGACCGCCTGGAAGCTCCCGATCGGCTTGCCGAACTGGTGGCGCTCCTTGGCGTAGGCCACCGCCAGGTCCAGCGCCTCTGCCGCGTGCCCCACCTGCAGCGCGGCGGTGAGCAGCGAGCCGTCGCGCATCATGTGCCCGGCCGCGTCGGCCACGGGTTCGCCGGCGGGCAGGGACTCCAGCCGCCACAGCGGGGTGAGCGGGTCGAGCGGCGCGCGCAGGCGGGTCACGCCCGCCGCGTCGGCTGCGGGGGCGGGCGAGAGCAGGCGTGGCGTCGAGCGCCGGTCGTACGCCGGGAGCACCAGCAGGGCGTCGAGCGAGGACAGGTGCTCCACCAGGATCGGCCCCGGCCCGGCGCAGTGCAGGCCCACCTGGGCCCGCCCGTCGGCCGAGCCTTCCACCAAGCCGGCTGACGCGGCGAGGAAGCTCCCCACCAGGGGACCGGGGACGAGCGCCCGGCCGAGCTCCTCGAAGACGACCACCGCGTCGCTCAGGCCCAGGCCGGTGCCCGCAGGCTCGGGCAGCGTCAGGGCGAACACGCCCGTCTCACCCAGGGCGGCCCAGTCGGCGGCGCCGATGGCCTGCTCCGCTCCCTCGTTGGCGCGCAGGTGCTCGAGCGGCAGCCGCCCGGCCACCATGGCCCGCACCCCCTCGGCGAGTGCCCGCTCGTCGTCGCCGACCCGGAAGTCCATCAGCGCGACCTCATCATCGTGAACGGGGCAGGCCGAGGATCCTCTCGGCCACGATGTTGCGCTGCACCTGCGACGTCCCCGCCGCGATCGTGAGGTTGATCGACTTGAACCATGCGTGCAGCTGCTCGCCGTTGCCCAGCGCCTCGCCGTCGGGCCCTTCCAGCGGGTCCGCGCTCAAGGCGGCCCGGTCGAGCACCTCCATGGAGAGGTCGCCCAGCGCCTGTGCGTGTTCGGAGAAGGACAGCTTGAACACCGACCCGCCGATGCCGGGGACCCCGGTCTGCGCCGCCTCCGAGACGTTGCGTTTAGTGAGCGCCCACAGCGCGTCGAAGGCCGCCACGAGGTGACCGAACCGCCGCCGGAGGCCGTCGTCGCCCAGCATGCCGAGACGGTCGGCGACGCGGTAGAGCTCGCCCAGCAGCCGCATGCACTCCAACAGCTCGCCGACGAACGCGGTGCCCCGCTCGAAGGAGAGGGTCACCATCGTCACG
>CAYWDQ010000014.1:24568-36893 GCA_964457065.1 uncultured Acidimicrobiaceae bacterium
CAGCTCGCCGACGAACGCGGTGCCCCGCTCGAAGGAGAGGGTCACCATCGTCACGCGCCAACCGTCGTTCTCCTCGCCCACGCGGTTGGCCACCGGGATGCGCACCTCGTTGAGGAAGAGCTGCGCGAACTCGGTCGTCCCCTCAATGGTCCGCAGCGGCCGGATCTCTATGCCCGGCGAGTCCATCGGCATGATGAGCCAGCTGATGCCGCGGTTGCCCTCGTCGCCCGTGCGCACGAGCAGCTCGCAGAAGTCGGCCACCTCGGCGTGGGAGGTCCAGATCTTCGAGCCGGTGACCACGTAGTGGTCGCCGTCACGCACGGCGCGCGTGCGCAGCGAGGCGAGGTCGCTGCCGGCGTCGGGCTCGCTGAAGCCCTGGCACCACACCTCCTCGCCGCGCAAAATCGCCGGGAGGAAGCGCTCCCTCTGCGCCGGCGTCCCCTCGGCAATGACCGTCGGACCGGCGTGGAGCAGTCCGACGAAGTTCACACCGACATAGGGCGCACCGGCGCGCTCGCACTCCTCCTTGAAGATCAGCTGTTCCACCGGCGAGGCGCCGCGCCCGCCACCCTCGGCCGGCCAGTCGACGCCGGCGTAGCCCGCGTCGAAGAGCGTGCGCTGCCAGCGCAGGTCGTAGGCCCGCCGGGCGGGCCAGTCGTCATGCGGAGGGGGAGCACCGAAGCCGGGCAGGGTTTCGGTCAGCCAGCCCCGCAGCTGCTCGCGGAACGCCTGCTCGGACGCGGTGTAGCGGAGGTCCATTCTCGGACGGGGCGCGGCGGACGGCCTCAGGCCACGAAGTCGAGGCCGAACAGCTGTATCGCGTTGCCCCGCACGATCTTGCGGCGCTGGGCGTCGGTCAGGTCCGCCATCTGCTCCTCTGCGATCTGGCGCGTGCGCGGCCAGGTCGAGTCCGAGTGCGGGTAGTCGGACTCGTAGGTGATGTTGTCCTCCCCGATCTCCTCGACCGACTTCAGACCGTGGGCGTCGTCGAAGAAGCATCCCCACACGTGGTCGCGGAAGTAGCTCGAGGGCTTCTCCGGCACGATGTCGGCCACGCCGCCCCAGCCGCGGTTGTCCTCCCACACCCGGTCGGCCCGCTCCAGGATGTAGGGGATCCACCCGATCTGGCCCTCCGAGTAGGCCACCTTGAGCTCGGGAAAGCGCACGAACACGCCGCTGAAGAGGAAGTCGACCAGCGAGAAGGTGGCGTTGGTGTGGGTGAGCGTCGACCCCACCGCCGGTGGCGCGTCGGCCGAGGTCGACGGCATCTTCGACGAGCTGCCGATGTGCATGTTGACGATCGTCTTCGTCTCCGAGCAGGCCCGGAAGAAGGGGTCCCAGTAGTGGTCGGGGTCGTGCACGCTCGGGAGGCCCAGGAAGGGGGGGATCTCGCTGAAGCAGACGGCGCGCACACCGCGCTCCGCGTTGCGCCGCACCTCGGCCGCGGCCAGCTCGGCGTCCCACAGCGGGATCAGGCACAGCGGGATGAGCCGGCCGCCCGAGTCGCCGCACCACTCCTCGACCATCCAGTCGTTGTAGGCCTTGACGCAGAGCAGGCCGAGCTCCTTGTCCTGGGCCTCGGTGAAGGTCTGGCCGCAGAAGCGGGGGAACGTCGGGAAGCAGAGCGCCGCCTCGATGTGGTTGGCGTCCATGTCGTCGAGGCGTGGCTTGACCTCGTAGGAGCCCGGTCGCATGTCCTCGTAGGTGACGCCCTTCATCGTGACCTCGTCGCGCGGCACCCCGACGGCGGAGTCCACGCGCAACAGGGGACGCTTGAGGTCCTCGTAGTACCACCAGTCCACCGGTTCGCCCACAGATCCCGGCTTGACCTTCAGCTGCCCGCCCCGGAACTCGACCTCGGGCATCGGCGCCCGCACGATCCGCGGCCCGACCTCGAGGTACTTGGACGGGAGGCGGTCCTGCCACACGTTGGGCGGCTCGACCACGTGGTCGTCGACCGAGATGATCATCGGCAGGGGCTCGGGCATGGTCATCGAGCGTAGCCCGCACCTGACGGGGCGTCAGAAGCGTGGATCGGCCCGGCTCATCCGAAGACCTCCGCGAAGAGGTCGAGCATGGCCTGCCAGGAACGGCGGTCCGTCGCCTCGTCGTAGGCGATGCCCGGGATGTCGATCGCCGTGGCCCGCGGGTTGGTGAACGAGTGCACGGCACCGCCGTAGACCACGAGCTGCCAGTCGATGCCCCCGGCCCGCATCTCCTCCTCGAAGGCGCGGCGCTCCTCGTTGGTGACGATGGGGTCGTCGGCGCCGATGAGGGCCAGCACCTTGCCGGTGATGTTGCGGGCGTCCTCGGGCCGGACCGTCCCGAGACCGGAGTGGAAGCCCACCACGGCCTTGAGATCGGCGCCGCCGCGCGCGAGCTCCAGGGAGAGCGTGCCGCCGAAGCAGTAGCCGATGGCCGCCAGCTGGTCCGGGTCGGTGCGCGGCTCGGCGCGCAGGACGTCGAGCCCCGCGGTGCCGATGGCCCGGGCGCGCGGCAGGTCGGCCCGCAGCTCGCCGATGCGGGCCATCATGTCGTTGCGGCTGGTGATCGGTTGCCCGCCGCCGTGGTAGTCGAGTGCGAAGGCGACGTAGCCGAGCTCCTCGGCCAGCCGCACGGCGCGGGCGCGCGCGTGGTCGTCGAGACCGGGGCCCTCGTGGCAGACCAGCACCCCGGGGCGGCGATCGGTGCCGTCGGGCAGGGCGATCGTGCCCACCATGGTGCGGTCGTCGGCTTCGTAGGTGATGTCGCGGGTCGTGACCATGGGCGCACCGTACTCGCCGCCCGTCAACGCCATACTGGCGGCGATGCGCGGGGAGAACGGACGGAGCCTGCAATCGGGATTGGCGGCCGTGCCGCTCGCGCTCGTCGCACTGGTGCTGGCGTCGTGCAGCTCGGGCCCCTCGACCCCGGAGGCCGCCCCCACCACCACGACGCGCCCGGCTGCGTCCTCGACGACGAGCACGACGGCGACGCCCGCCTCCACCCTGCCGGGCGTGCCCACGTCGGGGCCCCTGCAGGCGGGGTCGCCGATCGCCCTCCCGTTCGCGGCCGACCGTGTGACGGCGGCCGAGAGCCCCGACGGCGCGGTGTTCGCCGCACCCCAGGACCCGACCAACCCGGCCCCGGCCATCGCCTGGGTCGTCGACGGCAACGGTCCGGCCGCCATCGCCGAGCACGTGGCGACCGGCATCGCCGCGCTGGCGGCGGACGCCACCAACTTCTACGTGGCGACGTACTCCGACGTGTACGCCTACGGCCGGGCGAGCGGCAACCAGGACGGGCAGTGGACGATGCCCACGGTCAACGCGGCGAACAGCTCCGACGACGACCTGGTGTCCCTGACGGCCGCCGGTGGCGCGGTGCTGGTCTCGGTGACGCGAGGTGACACGGTCAGCGTGTACCGCATCAACCCGTCGTCGTCGGCGCGGCCGCACCTGCTCGTGCAGGGGCTCGGGGCCGCCATCGGGGCGGACGGGTCCGTCTACTACGAGCGCGCCGACCACCACCTCGCCGTGCTGCGTCCCGACGGCGCCACCGCAACCGGTGCGGTGCTCAACCACACCCCGAACGGCCTGGGTGGCGGCGTGCAGTACCTCGACGACGTCGCCGGCGGTGCGGTGTGGGTCAGCCAGCCGGCGGGTCAGGGCCTCGATGCCCAGTTCACGACGTACGACGCCACCTCCCTCGCGGCCGTGGGGTCCTACACCGGCTCGGTGACCAGCAGCGTGGTCGACACGGCCGCGGGGCCGCTCCTCCTGCAGCAGTCCGGCAGCAGCCCCTCGTGCCCGCAGACGACCTCGCCGTCGTCGTGTGTCCTGCGCATCGACCAGCACGGCACCGCCAGCGATCCGGTGGGCGTCGGCGCGGCCGTCACGCTCGTGGGGCCCGGTCCGGCCGTCGTCGTCTCCGACACCACGACCGGCCAGTTCGACCTCGTGCGCCTGTCGTAGCGGCGGCGGCGGGCGGGCAGGAACGGTCCGCCGGTCACCGTGTCCGGCGCGCGGCGGTTGCTACTGTCGGCGTGACGCCGGAGGGACCTTGGCCAACGCCGACGAGACACCCCAGACCGCTGCCCTCATGGGCAAGGGCCGGATGGAGGCGTTCAGCGACGGTGTGCTCGCGATCGCCATCACGCTGCTGGTGCTCGATCTGGCCATCCGCCCCCCGGGTTCACCGACCGACGAGTTCTTCCGGGCCTGGCCGTCCTACGTCGCGTACGTCGTCAGCTTCCTGACGATCGGCGGGGCGTGGATCGCCCACCACTCCCTCACGGACCGCCTCGAGGGGGTCGACTCCATCTTCCTGCGGCTGAACCTCCTCTTCCTCCTCGCCATCGCCTTCCTGCCCTTCCCGACGCGTCTCGTCGCCGAGGCGCTCGAGCGCAACACCGACTGGGAACGCCTGGCCGTCACCGTCTACGGGATCACCATCCTGGCGACGCGGCTGATGTTCGCCGTCCTGGTCAGCTACTCGCGCCACCAGCACCTGCGCCAGGAGCGGGCCGACGACCCCGACCTCGAGGAGGCGCGGCGGAAGTCCGGCGTCACCCTGGTCGCCTACGCCCTCACCATCGTGGTGGGCCTCCTCCTGCCGATCGTGGCGATCGTGTTCTACTTCGCGCTGGCGGTCTTCCTGGTCGTGCCGTTCAAGACGGTCGCGAGGGAGCTCTTCGGGCGCAGACGCGCTGCGTGAGCGGCCCAGCGCTCCCCGCACCGGCGCTCAGGGCCCGGCCGCTGCGGCGGCGTCGAACTCCAGCTGGAACAGGTACGCGGTGGCCAGGCTCCGGTAGGGCCGCCACGGCGCGGCGATCGTGCGCACCTCGTCCTGGGTAAGGAGGTGGTCCATGCCGTAGGCGCGCTGCATCACCTTGCGCAGCGCGAGGTCCCCGGGGAGGACGACGTCGGGACGGTCGAGGGCGATGATCAGCATCCCGTGCACCGTCCAGGGCCCGATGCCGGGGATGGCGGTCAGGCGGGCCTCGATCTCCTCGTCGCTCATGGCGCGCAGGTCCTCGTCGCGCAGCGTGCCGCCGGCGAATTGCGCCGCCACGGCGCGCAGCGTCTCGACCTTGCGCCCCGACAACCCGGTCTGACGGAGCGCCGCGGGGTCCATCGCCAGCAGCTCGGCCGGCGTCGGCAGCCGGCCGCCGAAGCCCGCGCGCAGGCGCTCGAGGATGCGGCGGGTGGCGGCGACGGAGAGCTGCTGGCCGGCGACCTGGAACACCAGCGCGCCGAAGGCGTCCATCGGCGGCAGGTCGGCCAGCCAGGCCCGGGGGTCGAACGCGGGGTGGGCCGCGATGATGCGGGCCAGGACCGGATCGGCCCGGCGGAGGTGGGCCAGCGCCGCCTCGGCCCCGGCGCGGGGCCGGCGGGGGGGAGCGCCGCTCAATAGCGCATTGAGATGCCGCCGTTGGGGCTGAGCAGCTGACCCGTGACGAAGCTGCTGGCGTCCGTGGCGAGATACAGCACGCAGTACGCGATGTCCGACGTCGCCCCCACCCGGCCCAAGGGGGTCATGCGGGCCATCGGTTTCACCACCGCCGCCTTGGACTCCTCGTTGACGGTCCCGTCGGGGTTCGTGTAGTAGCGCGCCGTCATGTTGGAGGGAACGAAGCCCGGCGCAACCGTGTTGACGCGCACCCCGTACTCGCCCACCTCGACGGCCATGGTCTGGGTCAGCTGCGCCACCCCGGCCTTGCAGATGGCGTAGGGACCGATCCCCGGCGCAGGGGCCAGCACCGCAGCCGACGCCATGTTGACGATGGAGCCGCCGCGCTGCGCCACCATCACCTTCCCGGCGGCCTGGCATCCGTACACGACGCCCTTGAGGTTCACCGCCAGGATGCGATCGAACTCGTCGGGGTCGAGGTCGACAATTGTGCTGTCGATCATGATCCCAGCGATGTTGCACATGACGTGCAGGCCGCCGTGGCGCGCCGTGATGTAGTCGACCAGGGCCGACGCCGCGCCCCGGACGGACACATCGAGCTCTGCGCTCTCGGCCCGCCCGCCCTGCCCGAGGATGCCGCTGGCCGTCTCGGCCGCCGCGGGACCGTCGACGTCCGCGCACACGACGATGGCGCCTGCCCCCGCCAGCACCTCGGCGGTGGTCCGCCCGATGCTGCCGCCCGCCCCGGTGACCAGCGCCACCCGGCCGGTCAGGTCGAAGGCGTTCCTCACGCTCTGCGCGGTTTCCACCGGCGCACCTTACGCGCCGGCGACCCCTCCGATCAGGCTGCGTCGGCCCGGGGCTCTATCCGGAAGACCGGGTAGTCGGCGGCGATCGCCTCGAAGTCGTGCAGCGGGGCCCTGCGATCGACCGGGATGTGCGGGCGGGCCCCCGGGGCGAGCGCGAGGTAGCGGCGCAGGATGGGAGCCCGCAGCGCCGGGTCGACCTCCTCGAGCCACACCGACTCCCGCCTGCCGTGGCGCAGCTCCGCCCTGCCGCCGTCCGCCTCGAGGTTCCGGACCCAGTTCGCGTCCGGCCCGAGCATCGAGACGAGATAGCGCTGGCCCTCGTGGTCCGCGATCACGACCGGCAACGAGATGATCCGTCCGCTGTGGCGCCCGCGGACCTCGAGCGCGCCGGCCCGGGAGGGCATCAGGCCGGCGGAGAACGCGACGGCCGACAGACGGTTCTGCAGCCGGGCGAACCGGCTGGGACGCCGTCCCCGGTACAGCCAGCGCCGGTAGTCCCCGTGGGTCCACATACCCCGATCGTGCGGCGGCCGGGCCGGATCGGCCAGGGTCCATGTGCCCTTCTGTCGTCACGCCCCTACGCGGTCACACCTTCGATCGCCAGCAGGGCGCGCTTGACCTTCAGGCCGCCGCCGTAGCCGCCGATCCCGTTGCTGGCCAGCACGCGGTGGCAGGGCACGATGATCGGGATGGGGTTGCGCCCGTTGGCCTGGCCCACGGCGCGGGGCCCCCTCGGGCGCCCGACCCGGCGGGCCAGCTCCCCGTAGCTGATCGTCTCGCCGTACCCGATGCGCGTCAGCTCGGCCCAGACCTCCTGTTGGAAGGGTGTGCCGTCGAGCTCCATCGTCACGTCGAACTCGGTGCGCTCGCCGGCGAAGTACTCCTCGAGCTGCGTCGCCGTCTCCTTGAGGACCGGCGGGACGTCGTCGACGTCGCGGCGGCCGTGCCGCCGCTCGTGCGGCAGCCAGAGCCCGACCAGCACGTCGCCGTCGCACTCCAGGACGAGACGTCCGACCGGGGTGTCGAGAGGCATGGTGGCGGTGGGGGAGGTCGTCATGCGGCACGTCCTTTCATCGGTGGGGTGGGGATCTCGGCGTCAGGCAGGGGGAGGGACCACAGGTGCGCCATGGCGTAGCTGCGCCACGGCCGCCAGCCGTCGGCGGCGCCGGCGAGACGCACGGGGTCGTCGGGCAGACCGACCGCCCGCGCCGCCCGGCGGATGCCCAGGTCCGTCGGCATGAACGCATCCGGGTCGCGCAGCGCCCGCATCGCCACGTACTCGGCCGTCCACGGACCGATGCCCGGGAGCCGTACCAGGGCGCGGCGCACCTCGAGCGGGTCGGCGCCGGCGTCGATGACGACGTCGCCGCACTCGACCGCGTCGGCCAGGGCGACCAGCGCCCGCCTCCGACCGGCCGGCATGGCGAAGACGCCGGGGTCGCGCCCGGCCAGCTCGAGGAGTGCGGCCGGGATGGGGAAGAGGTGGGTGACCGCTCCCGCCGGCTCGGCGAGCGGCATGCCGGCCGCCTGGACCAGCCGGCCCGCGACCGTCCGGGCCCCCGACACCGAGACCTGCTGGCCGATGACCGCGCGCACGGCGAGCTCGAAGCCGTCGGCCGCGCCCGGTACCCGGCGCCCGGGGTCGTGCTCGACCACGGGCCCCACCAGCGCGTCGCCCCGCAGCGCGTCCCACACCGCGACCGGGTCGGCGTCGAGATCGAGCAGTTGGCGGCAGCGCGAGACGGCGGTGGTGAGGTCGCGCAGGTCGGACAGCACGAGGTCGCCCTCCACGTAGGACGGCCCGCTCCTGTCGTCGCGCGCGTCGCCTCCGTCCCCGGGAGCGGACAGTGCGACCACGCCGTGGCCGTGGGGCAGGCGCAGGCTGCGCCGGTAGGAGGAGCCGTCGAACGACTCCACTCCGGGCAGCGCGCGGGCACCGAGGAAGTCGAAGACCGAGGCCGGGCTGAAGGGGCGCCGGCACGGCAGCCGGAGCCGGATGGACTGTGCCGCGGCGGACCCGGTTCCGCCGCCACCCCTCCGCCCGTGCGCCGACCTGGCGGCGCGAGCCCGCAGGCCGCTCGGCGTGTCGGCGAAGATCTGGCGCACCGTGTCGTTGCACTGGCGCACGCTGGCGAAGCCCGCCGCGAACGCGACGTGCGCGACGGGGAGGTCCGTCGTCTCGAGCAGGATGCGCGCCGTCTGGCTGCGCTGGGCCCGGGCCAGGGCGAGCGGGCCCGTCCCCACCTCGGCCGTCACGAGGCGGTTGAGCTGGCGCGTGCTGTACCCGAGGCGCTGCGCCAGGCCCTCGACACCCTCACGGTCCACGATGCCGTCGCGGATGAGCCGCATCGCCCGCGCCACGACGTCGGCCCGCACGTTCCACTCCGGCGAGCCCGGCGTCGCGTCGGGCCGGCAGCGCAGGCAGGCGCGGAAGCCGGCCTGCTGGGCGGCGGCGGCGGTCGGGTAGAAGCGGACGTTCTGCCGCTTGGGGGTGCGGGCCGGGCAGCTCGGCCGGCAGTAGATGCCGGTCGAGGTCACCGCGCAGAAGAACCAGCCGTCGAAGCGGGCGTCCTTGCTCTGCGCCGCCTGGTAGCAGCGGTCCGGGTCCTCGATCACGGGTGCCAGCGTGGCACGCCGCCGTGACGATTACTGGCGGGAATCGGACATTGCCGTCGACGAGGACGCTGGCCCTGGTCCGAGGGCCCACGAGCTCCGAGGCGGGCGGCCCGACGGCGCGCGTCAGTGCCCGGTGACGGCCTGCAGGACGAGCCGGCGATGCGTGGCGGCGTCGCCCCACGCCCGCGAGAGCGCCCACGTCTGTTTCAGGAAGAAGTGGAGGTCGCACTCCCACGTGTAGCCGATGGCGCCGTGGACCTGGAGTGCCACCCGGGCGGCGAGGTCGGCGGCGTCCGACGCCATGGCCTTGGCCATGGACGCGTCGTGCGACAGCGTGGGCTGGGCCGCCGCCAGCGACCAAGCGGCGCGGTAGGTGGCGGGGCGGGCGAACTCGAGCGCGACGCGGGCGTCCGCCAGGAGGTGCTTGACGGCCTGAAAGCTCCCGATGGCCTTGCCGAACTGGTGGCGCTGCTTCGCGTAGAGGGCGGTCATGGCGAGCATGCGGTCGGCGAGACCGACGAGCAGTGCCGCGCTGCCGGCGGCGGCGCGGTCCGCCAGCAGCGCGACCGCCGCCTCGGCGGCGACGCCGTAGGCCAGCAGCGTCTCGGCGTCGAGTGGCCAGTGCACGGTGGAGAGATCGCGCGACGAGCTGAGCGCGGGCGACGGGTACACCTCGCACGAGGCCTCGGGCACCGCGTGCAGCTGCCACCCCGAATCGGCGTCCCGGCAGGCCAGGAGGAACACGGCCGCGTCACGGGCGCCGACGACGCGGGGCGTGCGCAGCGCGCCGTCAGGCGACACGGTGGTCGGTGACACCAGCCCGCCCACGGCGACGTCGACGCCGCCCACCGCGAAGCTGGCGTCGTCCTCGACCAGGGCCGCCAGCGCGGCGGCGGCGGTGGGGTCCGGCAGCAGCGCGGCGAGCGTCGGCGCGGCGAGCGCGGCCGTTTCCAGCAACGGCTCGGGCAGACAGGCCCGGCCGGCCTCCTCCAGGACCCCGACGAGGTCGACGTCGCCCAGGCCGAGCCCGTGGGCGGCTTCGGGCACGACGAGGGCGGGAGCACCCAGCTCGGCCAGGACCGCCCAGCGGTTGGCGGCGAGCGTGGCCCGATGGTCCTCGTCGGCCAGGTCGAAGGCGCGCAAGGCGTCGGGGCTGCACTCGGTGTCGAGCACCGTGCGCACGCCGGCGCGCAGCTCCTCCTGCTCCTCGCTGAACGCGAAGTCCACCGCCGGCTCCTCGGCCCCTCAGCCCCGCGGCAGCCCGAGCAGGCGCTCGGCCACCACGTTGCGCTGAATCTCGTTGGTCCCGGCGTAAATGGGGCCGGCGAGCGAGAAGAGGTAGCCGTCGAGCCACTCTCCGGGCGCGCCCGCCTCGAGGAGCTCGGCGTCGGGGCCGAGCAGGTCGAGCGCCGCGGTGTGGATGGCGACGTCGGTCTCGGACCAGAAGATCTTGTTGCAGCTGGCCTCGGGGCCCACGGCGTGGCCGCGGGCGACGCGCGACGCGGTCCAGTAGGTGTGCAGCTGGTAGGCCTCGGCGTCCATGTGGGCCTGGGCCACGGCGTCGACGGAGGAGGCCGGGCCGCCGCGCTGGTGGAAGAGCCCGACGAGGCGGTCGGCTGCCCCGGTGTAGCGCGCCGGGCTGCGCAGCGAGAGGCCGCGCTCGGACCCCGCCGTCGCCATCGCGACGGACCATCCGGCCCCGACCTCGCCCAGCACCTGGTCCTCGGGGACCGCCACGTTGTCGAAGAAGATCTCGGCGAACCCCGTCTCGCCGTCGATCTGGGGGATCGGGCGCACGGTGACGCCGGGCGAGTCCATGGCGACGAGGAAGTAGGTGAGCCCGCGGTGGCGCTCGGCCTCGGGGTCGGTGCGGAAGATGCCGAAGCACCAGTCCGCGAACGCGCCCCGGCTGGCCCAGGTCTTCTGACCGTTGAGGATCCAGCCGTCGCCGGCCGCGCTGCGCACCGCGCGCGAGCGGATGCCGGCGAGGTCGCTGCCCGCGTCCGGCTCGGACCAGCCCTGGCACCAGATCTCGTCGCCGGCCGCCATCGGCGGCAGGTAGCGCGCCTTCTGGGCGTCGGTCCCGTACTCGAGCATGGTGGGGGCGAGCAGGAAGATGCCGTTCTGGCTCACGCGCTTGGGGGCACGGGCGCGGTAGTACTCCTCCTCGAACACGAGCCACTCGAAGATCCCGAGGTCGCGCCCGCCGTACTCGACGGGCCAGCTCACCACGGACCAGCGGTCCTCGAACATGGAGCGCTCCCAGGCGCGGTGGGCCTCGAAGCCGGCTGCCGTATCGAGCGAGGGGAGGGGGTCGGCGGGGACGTGGGCGTCCAGCCAGGCCCGGGCCTCGGCGCGGAAGGCCTCGTCCTCGGGGCTGAAGGTCAGGTCCATGACGGAGGGAATCTTCCACAGCGTCCCCGGCCGTGCCAAGGTCGCCGGCCGGAGCCCCTCAGGCGCCACCACCCGCCGCGCCGGGTGGAGTGGTGCCTGCGCTGCCGCAGGCGGCCAGCACCGCGACGCCGAGCACACAGACGGTCGCGACGGCGAAGCCCCCGCGCAGGGCTCGATGGGTGGTCGATCACGGCCGGAAGGGGTTCCGCCCTGCCTGGAGGGGCACGTCTGGCACCGGATCTGATTCGGCGTCAGAATTGGCTCCTTATGCCCAACGCCGTGATCGTCGACGCCGTCCGCACCCCGGTGGGCCGCCGGGGGGGCCGCCTCTCCGGATGGCATGCCACCGACCTGGCCGCCCAGCCGCTGGCGGCCCTGCTGGCCCGCAACGACCTGGACCCCGCCCTGGTCGAGGACGTCGTCATGGGTTGCACCATGACCGTCGGTGAGCAGGCGATGAACATCGCCCGCAACGCCGCCCTGGCCGCCGGGTTCCCCGAGTCGGTGCCGGGGACGACCGTCGACCGCCAGTGCGGCTCGGCCCAGCAGGCGATCCACTTCGCGGCACAGGCGGTCATGGCGGGGGCCATGGACATCGCCATCGGCGCCGGCGTGGAGTCGATGAGCCGGGTGCCGATCGGTTCGACGACCGAGCCCGGTCCGGGCGAGGCGTACGGGCCGCTGTACCTCGAGCGCTTCGAGCTCATCCACCAGGGCGAGTGCGCCGAGGAGATCGCCCGGCGCTGGAAGGTGTCGCGCCAGCAGATGGACGAGTTCGCGCTCGAGTCGCACCGGCGGGCGGCGCGGGCGACCGACGAGGGCCGTTTCGCCGACGAGATCGTGCCGCTCGAGGCCCGGGTCCACCCCGACGTGCCCGGGGCGGGTGAGGTGAGCGGGCTGCTCGAGTACGACGAGGGCGTGCGGCGGGACACCTCGCTCGAGAAGCTGGCCGGGTTGAAGCCGGCGTTCTCCGAGACGGGGACGGTGACGGCGGGGACGTCGTCGCAGATCTCCGACGGCGCGGCGGCGGTGCTGATCATGAGCGAGGAGCGGGCGTCGTCGCTCGGCCTGCGCCCCCGGGCGCGCTTCCACACCTTCGCGGTGGCGGCCAACGA
>CAYWDQ010000015.1:0-15411 GCA_964457065.1 uncultured Acidimicrobiaceae bacterium
GCGCCGAGGCCGTCGTCGACGCCATCGTCAGCTCGGCCGCCACCGGCAAGATCGGTGACGGCAAGGTGTGGGTGGTGCCGGCCGAGACCGTCGTGCGCGTGCGCACGGGCGAGCGCGGGGCCGACGCCGTCTGACCTGGGCACGGGCGGCCCGTTCGGGTCGCGCCAACCCGGCAACCGAGTACGCAGAGGGCTACTGTTTTCGCCCATGAGCCGCGACGAACTCGACCTCTCCAAGATCTGGCTGTTCTCGACCTCGTCGGCCAAGGACCTGCGCACGATCAAGCGGGCCCTCGAAGAGGTGACCGTGCCGCCGGGGCGGATGCTCTGCGAGCAGGGCACCATCGGCCGGGAGTTCTTCCTCATCGTCAAGGGCCAGGCGTCGGTGCGCCGCAACAACCGCAAGGTGGCCACGCTCGGCCCGGGCCAGTACTTCGGCGAGATGGCGCTCCTCGACCGGCGCCCCCGCTCGGCCACCGTCACCTCCGACACCGACATGACGCTGCTCGTCCTCGGCCAGCGCCAGTTCAACGGCGTGCTCGACGCCGTGCCCGCGCTCGCCCGCAAGATGCTGGCCGCCATGGCCACGCGCCTGCGTGAGGCGGACGAGCGGGCGATGGCCGCCATCTAGACATCCCACGGCCGGTCGCCCCAAGCCGCTTCGTGCCGCCCCTTCGCCGCGCCCCCCGGGCGGCGCGCACCCTCGCTGACCTGGACCTGGGTCCCCGCGGCATCCGCGTCTTCGCAGGTCTGCGCTGCGAAACTGCCTGTGTCCGAATCCTCGCCTGGACACAGGAGGTCACGTCATGGGTCAGCTGGACTACAAGAAGTTGGTGGCGGAGTTCCTCGGAACGCTCACACTGGTCGTCATCGCGGTCGGGGTCGCCACCGAGAGCTTCGGGTTCAAACTCTTCGGCTTGAGCTACTCCGCCGGCGTCGCGGCCACCGCGCTCGCCTTCGGCCTGGTGCTGGGCGCGCTGGCCTACGCCATCGGGCCCATCTCGGGCGCCCACGTCAACCCGGCCGTGACGCTCGGCTTCATCGCCACTGCCCGCATGAAGGTCGGCGAGGGCATCGCCTACATCGTGGCCCAGCTGCTGGGCGCCATCGCCGGCGCCTACCTGCTCTACGCCATGATGGACACGTCGCCCTTCTACTCCAAGAGCCGGATCGGCCTGGGCGCCGACGGCTACGGCTCGGCGTCGCACCTGCACGTCAGCGAGGGGGGCGCCTTCCTGATCGAGGTCGTCCTGACGGCGGTCTTCGTCATGGTGGTGCTCTTCGCCACGCACAAGGCGGCCATCCAGGGCGCGGCGGGCGTGGCCATCGGCTTCGGGCTGGTGGTGGTCCACCTGATCGGCATCCCGCTCACGGGAACCTCGGTCAACCCGGCCCGCTCGCTCGGCCCGGCCCTGGTCCTCGGCGGCACGGCGCTCAGCCAGGTCTGGCTCTTCCTGATCGCCCCGCTGGTGGGGGCCCTGGTGGCCGCGATCATCCACTGGGTGATCGCCGACAACTCCAAGGACGTCACGGTCGACACGCCGGCCCCGGCTCACGCCGCGAGCTGAGCTGCCGGACCGTACCGGTCACGCCGGGACGGTCCCCCGCTACCGTCGGATCCATGGATCTGACCGAGGCACTCACGTTCGTCCGGGCCCGCAGCCAGGGGGTCCTGACCACCATCCGCGCCAACGGGCGCCCGCAGCTCTCCAACATCCTCTACGTCCCCGGTGACGAGGGCATGCTGCGGATCTCGGTCACCGACGACCGGGCCAAGACGAAGAACCTGCGCCGCGACCCCCGGGCCTCGCTCTACGTGCTGGGCGACAACTTCTACCAGTACGTGGTGCTGGAAGCGCTGGCCGAGCTGACCCCGGTGGCGGCCGACCCGCATGACGCCACGGTGGACGCGCTGGTCGACTATTACAAGGCCGGGAACGGCGAGCACCCCGACTGGGAGGACTACCGGGCCACCATGGTGGCGGACAAACGCCTCATCGTGACCCTGACGCCCGAGCGCGCCTACGGAATGGTGGCGCCGGGCTGACCCCCGGTCACCCGACCGCCGACAACCAGGCTCAGGCCGGCGCCTCGGCCGGGGCCGCTGCGGCCGCCGCCGCCGGTCCACCGCCGAGCGACTCCTCCACGAGCTGGGACAGGTCGAGCACGCGCACGTCCTCCTGCTTGTCGTTGGCCCGCACGGCGTCGTCAAGCATGATCATGCAGTAGGGGCAGGCCGTCGACACCACGTCGGCCCCCGTGCCGAGCGCCTCGTCCATGCGTTCCATGTTGACGCGCTTGCCGATGTTCTCCTCGAGCCACATGCGCGCACCACCGGCCCCGCAGCAGAAGCCGCGCTCCTTGCAGCGCTTCATCTCGATCTGCTCCACGCCGGGGATGGCGCTGAGCACCGTGCGGGGCTCCTCGATGATCCGGTTGTGCCGGCCCAGGTAGCAGGGGTCGTGGTAGGTGACCTTGCCCGAGTAGCCCGAGCCGGGCGTGAGCTTGCCCGACTTCACGAGGTGCTTGAGCAGTTCGGCGTGGTGGATGACCTCGTAGTTGCCCCCGAGCGCGGGGTACTCGTTCTTGATGGTGTTGAAGCAGTGCGGGCAGCTGGCGATGATCTTCTTCGTCCCAGCCTCGTCGAGGGTGGCGATGTTCATCTTCGTCTGCTCCTGGTAGAGGTACTCGTTGCCGAGGCGGCGCACCGGGTCGCCGGTGCAGGACTCCTTGGGCCCGAGGATGCCGAAGGTGACGCCGGCGCGGTGCAGCATGCGCGCCGTGGCCTGCACCCCCTTGCGGGCCCGCTCGTCGAGGGCGCCTGCGCAGCCGACCCAGTAGAGGTACTCGATGTCGTCGGGGATGGTGCCGGTGATGACCGGGATCTCGAAGTCCAGGGTCTGGGTCCACTCGGTGCGCTTGGCCTGGCCGAGGCCCCAAGGATCGCCCTGGTTCTCGACGTTGCGCAGCATGAGCCCGGCCTCGGAGGGGAACTCGGACTCCATGAGGACCTGGTAGCGGCGCATGTCGACGATGGCGTCTATGTGCTCGATGTCGACAGGGCACTCGTTCACGCACGCCCCGCAGGTCGTGCAGGCCCACAGCACGTCGGGGTCGATGACGTTGGGCACGAGGGCGGTCTGCTCGCCCTCGCCGGTGAGCAGCGGGGTGGCCGAGGCGAACATGTTGTCGCGCAGGCCCATGATGAGGAGCTTCGGGGAGAGCGGCTTGTCGGTGTTCCAGGCAGGGCAGGCCGACTGGCAGCGCCCGCACTCGGTGCAGGTGGCGAAGTCGAGCATCTGCTTCCAGGTGAAGTGGCCGATCTCGCCCACACCGAACACGGTGTCCTCGTCGACGTTCTCCATGTCCATGTCGGGCGTGCTGTAGAGCGCGCCGAGCGCCCGGGGGCGCCGCGAGAAGGCGACGTTGATGGGGGCGAAGAAGATGTGCAGGTGCTTGGAGTAGCTGACGAAGACGATGAAGCCCGAGATGATGGCGATGTTGAGGAGGAGGAAGACCGTCACCAGCACCGAGTTCGTCCCGGCACCGAGCGGGGCGAGGATCTTGGCCACGGCGTGGGAGGCGAAGGCACCCCAGCCGTAAGGGAACTGGGTCGGGTCGGTGTTCACCTGGGCGCCGCGGTAGATCAACAGCGTGATCATGACGCCGGCGATCATGAGGAGGACGAGCCAGGCGGCATCGAGGTGGGAGCCGTAGAAGCGCGACTTGCGTTCGAGGCGGCTCGGCGCGTTCTTCAGGCGGATAATGGCGAATACGACGAGCGCGACGAGGACGGCGCAAATGAAGAAGTCCTCGATGAAGCCGACCCAGTTCCAGGTCCCGATCAGCGGGATGTGGAAGTACTTGTTGAAGAGGTCGCCGTATGCCTCGATGATCGTGAGCAGCAGAATCGTGAAGCCCCACATGGTGAAGAAGTGCGCCAGGCCCGGCACCGTCCACTGCAGAAGTTTCCGCTGTCCGGCTACCTCGACGGTCTCGGCCTCCACCTTGGGGCGGATGCTGCCCCGGGTTCGGTTGGGGTCCTTCTTCCCGGAGCGGATGAGCTTGGACAGCCAATGGAACCGACGGGCCGCGATGCCGAACCCGACGACGGTCACCAAGAGTCCAATGATGATTCTGACCGGCACGAATACTCCTCGCCTTCGGTTACTGCCTGGTTACTTACGAACAGGGAGGCGGCGGAGTTGCGAGCGCCACCTGGGATTTCAGTGCGGCCCAGAGGATAGTGGGGCGGTTCCCCGGGGGCGTAGTTGAGGGCCTGAGCCCCCAATCCCTGGGGGTCGACGACCCCGGTTGGATGCCCGGCTGGGACTCGCTCGAAACGTCCCGGCTCGCGTCCTCAGCTGAAAAACTGAGGACGCCGTGCCACAGCGTGCAACAGGCTCCGCGTGCCATTTTCGTGCCACACCGGGCCACCTTTTTCCGGCAACCTGGCGGTTTTCCGTCACGCTCGGCCACAGGGAAACCGCGTTTATCCAGCGTGTAGTGTGTGCGCGTTCTCGCGGGCGTAGTTCAGAGGCAGAACATCAGCTTCCCAAGCTGAGAACGCGAGTTCGATTCTCGTCGCCCGCTCTCGACGAACCTCCAGGCCAAGCACACAGCATCGCAGTGACTCCGCGTCGCGTCCGCGGCATCCTCGTGCCATTTCGTGCCATTCGAGACCTCTATGAGGCTCCATCGGGGCTTGACCTCATTGAACGTACAAAGGGCGCGTGCCATTGCCGTGCCATTGGCCATCGTGGGTCATGCCCAAACCACGCACAGGAACCATGGCCTCATGTGGTCCGGATCGATGGCGCCTTCAGGTCGCCGTTGACCCGGACCTCGTCACCGGCGATCGTCGTCGTGTGTCTCGTACGGTTCGCGGCACACGGTCCGAGGCCAAGGAAGCCCTCCAACGCATGGTCGTCGAAGCGGGGGCAGGCCTGTATGGCGGCGGACGGGCCACCGTCGGAGATCTGTTGGATCAGTTCATCGCATCGGCGACGCTCGGACCTGCTACCCGTGAGGATTGGCGGTGCGTCATCGACCGTCACCTGAAGCCCTCGCTTGGCTGCGTCCCGTTGTGGAAACTCACGGCTCGCCATTGTGACCAGCTCTACGCCCGTATGGCTGTTGCGGGGCTCGGTCCGTCAAGGATCCGCTGCGCCCATGTGGTACTTCACCGAGCCGTCGCCCAAGCCGTGCGCTGGGGATGGCTGGCCCGCAACCCGGTCTCATCCGCGACACGGCCATCGGTCCCCAGAGTGGCGATCTCCCCGCCCACTATCGCCGAGGTTCGGGCTGCGCTGGAGGCGGCTCGCAAGGCTGACCCTGCATTGTGCTGCTGGCTGCAGGTTGCTGTCGCCACGGGGGCTCGGCGTGGCGAAATCTGCGCACTGCGCTGGTGCGACATCGACCTTGCCGAGCGGATCGTCCGGATCGAGCGCTCCGTCTGCGCGACGGCGAGTGCCGGGGTGGTGATCAAGTCGACCAAGACCGGCCGCTCCCGAGTGGTGTCGCTCACCACTCAAGCGGCCGAGGCGCTTTCCGAACGCAGGGCCACCTCCATTCAAGGCGCCGTGGAGACCGGGTGTGGCTTCGAGGAGTCCACGCTGATCTTCGCCAGCGATCGGGACGGTCGACACCCATGGCGACCCGAGTTGGTCACCCAGCGTTGGGGGCGGTTCCGCTCCGGCATCGGATTGCCGCACGTGCGTCTCCACGACCTCCGCCATTTCGTGGCCACCGAGCTGCTGACTGCCGGCATCGACCTGCGCACGGTCGCGAACCGGTTGGGCCACGCTCGCACCTCCACGACGCTCGACATCTATTGGGCCTGGGTGCCGGCCCGCGACAGGGACGCCGCCGACCACCTCGGTGCCCTCCTCGCGTCCGATCCGACGCCCTGATCAAAGGTCGGCACGGACACCGGGGCTCCGTCCGGTGGGCCGCCTTCGGCACGTGGCAGCCAAGCCATCACCCAGTGGGAACGCTGTCGACGAGGAGCGGTTGCGCGCTCGGTGCTCAGACAATCCCCAGCAGCCGACGGAGACGATCGGGGTGCTGTGCGACCAGCTCGGGATCGGTGTCGGGATCGACGTGGGAGCCGTACTCGCCCAGCAAACGATGGAGTGCCTCGCGTCCGACCGGGTCGGCCGCCGCCTGGCGGGGCGTCAGCCCTCCAAGTGCAGGGATCTCCTCGTCGCACCAGATCCGTTCCCGCTCGGCGATGAACGTACGGAGAGCCTCCTTGATGGCAGGATCCTCCATGGACATCGGCGGCTGGCGGGGACCCGGAGGCAGAACTGACGGGTCGAGATCGCGGCGTTCGTCGGAGACCACGGTGATCCCATCAATCTCGGCCAGCAACACATCGAGCACGCGCTCCACTCGAGGCTCGCTCAAGGTCTCGACGGTGATCAGGCCCCCGCGGAGCTCGATCGTGGCGCGCAGGATCGACTCTCCGTTTCCCAACTCATGGCTTTCGGTCCACTGTCCCTGGCCGTTCGGATCGTAGAGGCGGTCGAGAACCTCCCTGGCGGCGACAGGGTCATCGGTCTCGAGCGCGACCTTGCAGACGCGCATGTCCTCGCCCTCCCGCGTGGACAGCCGCGGCGGGCGACTCTTCACCGCCAACCACTCGAGTATCTCAGTGCCGTCGCAACAGTCGAGGAGAACGAGGAGGTCCTTCTCCTCCCCGGTCGCGACTCCGAAGATCCCGCCGATGAATTGGTGCGTCTCGCCATCGGGCACGGCCCGGGCGCACAGGACCTGACCGATGCGGGCCTGGCGGCTGAAGGTTCGCTCGCGTACCTCGAGCAGCTCGGCACTGCGAAGATCCCGCACCGTCATCGACTTCCCCGGTTCGGTCTCGACGACTTCGTAGAGCGTCCGGTCGACGAACGACCACGCACGGGCGAGAATGGCCTCGTCGTCGGGGAGCAAGGCGCCCCGCTCTTCGATGAAGCGATCGAACCAGCCGCCTTCGTGGAGCGCCACGTCCATGGTCATCGGATCCGCGAACGCCCGGTCGACCGCCTCCTCGGAGTCGTCCCCGTCAGCCCTCACGACGGCCAGCTGGTACACGTGCTCGGGTGCCACGCCGCCACGCCGCTCGAGGTAGGCAACGGCCTTTCGGCACAGCCACCCGACCCGGTCTGGGAGCTCGAACTTCTCGGGCTGGTCCAGGTGGCAGTGCTTGAACTTGCGCCCCGACCCGCACCAGCACGCCTCGTTGCGCGCGAGACGGACCGGCGCTTGCTCGGCAAAGGGCACCACCTCGCGAAGGTCGACGCTGTCAGCCTCGCTCGCACCCAGGCTCCGCCAGAGCCGAACAGCGCCCCGCGCGTCGCCGCGATCAGAAAGGTACCAGGCCAGCCGGTCGACCGCTGGGAGGAACTCGGGGTCTGCCTTCACCGCCGACTCGAGGTGGGCCAGTCCCGCGACCGGGTCACAACGACGCTCGCTGATTACGGCCATCAGCCACCGGGCCGGAGCACCGTCGCGCGGACGCCGGGCGGCGGCGAGGAGGTCCGCGGCAAAGGTCGCGACCTCATCCAACTGGTCCACGTCGTCATCGAGGTCGAGGAGCAGATCGGTGACGACCGAGAGGATGCGGTGATCTCCGAGAGCCACCAGTGCATCGTGCAGGGCATTGGCCTCACGCTCGGATGCGTCGAATGCCTCGAGCACATCCGCCGCCCTCCCGCGTCGACCCTCGTCGAGGCGTTCGAAGATCGCGTGCAGACGCGCCAGCGTCTTGGCGGCTCGCCATACCGAATCGTCGTGGGCGAACTCGATTCCACGCTGCTCGAGCCCGGCCTGGGTCAGGAGTTCGGAGAGCGGGACCTGTGGCGTTGCGAGGACCCCGGGGTTTTCGAGGAGCATGCCCACCATGATCCCGTCTGCACCGACCGGAAGCCACGGCTCCTCCACTGCGCGGTCGTACGCCGCTCGTGCGGCGCCAATCACGGCATCCTTCGGCGGTTCGGGCTCCGCGACCGTCGAAACCGACAGGGTTTGCCCGTCGAGCCGAAAGGCGAGCAACGTCCCGGTGTCGAAGTGCCCCAGCCAGCCGTCGGGGCCGAACATGACACCGTCGCTGTTGGAGAAGTTCTTGAGCTCGACTTCGGCTCCCGACTCGAGCTGCAGTCGATCGGACTGATGCAGGAGGGCAGCCAAATCGGCGCCGGCATGGACGCAGTCTTCGCTGCGCTCGGAGTCGGTGAGCCGATGGGTGAGCACGGCCCCGCCGAGGATGGTCGGAACGTGTACCACCAGGTCGGGCGGGAGCATCATGAATGACGGGTCGTGGTCGACCACAGCATCGACAGCCTCGTCCACCCAATGCTCGAGATACTCGCTGTTGCCTTCGCTCGCCGAGAACCGAGCTAAGACGGCTGTCACGAGCTCTTCGCTCGATACCGCCCGACGGTCACCAAGCAAGGGCAGGAGCACGCCGATGACCTCGCGAAGGGGAGGCAACGGCAGACGCTCGAGCTGGCGCCGGTACTCCGCATGGTCGACGGCGCCACCAGAGCGCAACCGGTTCACGAAGGTGGAGTTCGCGGCCAAGAACAGATTGGCCATCACGAAGCTCGGCGTCAGCCCTGCATCGAGCAATCGGACGGCGGTCTGCCAGACCTCGGGTGGATCATCTGCGGCGATCTGATCGGCGATCGACTGGTGCTGGAGAACGATGAGCGCACTCGCCGGCGAGCCGTCGTCGACGACTGGTCGGTCGGCGAAGACCCGCTCTCTGACAAGCCGGTGGCGCACTTCCTGGTCGTCTGGATCCAGGTCTGGAGGTAGTTCGCCGAAGAGAAGAATGATCTTGCGGGCGTCCATCGGCGGAGCCTATCCATGGTCGTCAAGGACGGAGAAGACCAGCAGCGACCCCCAGCTCGATCAGCAAATCACGATTGCCCACAACCGCACCCTGGGGTGTGGTCGGACCCCCGGCCTTCGCCGCGAACAAGGAAATATCACTTGTGCTACAGTGGGATACATGAGGGATGAGCCTGCCTCGGTGCAGCGGTCGTTTCGGCTGTCGCCACGGACGATCGACCTCCTCGACGCGGTCGCGTCCGCTGGTGGCGAGTCTCGCAATGCCCTCGTCGACAGGCTGCTCGGCGAGGCCCTCCGCCTCCAGCGGCATCCGTTGATCCGGTTCCAACAGGGCGCGGCGGGGCGTCGCCAACCGCTCGTGGTGGGCACCCGGCTCTACGTGCACCAGGTCATGTCCGCGATCCGAACCAGTCATGGCGATATCGACCAGGTTGCCGAATACCTCGGGGTCTCACCTCGCTTGGTGCGTGCGGCGGTGGACTATTACGCCGAGTTCAGCGGCGAGGTCGACGAGGACGCCGCGGTCGCTGAGCGCGTGGAGCAGTCCGAGTTGGAGAGGTGGGAACGCCAACAACGCGCCTTGGCGTGAAGCTGGCACTTGACCACCACTACTCGCCGGTGATCGCCGCCCAGCTCCGCGCTGATAGTCACGATGTGGTCGCCGCCATCGAAATGGGATGGGAAACCGAGGATGACGAATCGCTGCTGAGCCTGTGCCAGAGCGAGCAACGAGTCCTGCTCACCAACAACGTGGCCGATTTCGTGACGATCATTCGGCGCTGGGCCCTTGAGGGCCGATCGCATTCGGGTCTCATTTTCACCTCCGACACGAGCTTGCCCAGAGGGCGGTCCACGATCGGCATGTACGTCGCGCTCCTTGAGGAGTTGCTCGACTCGAACGTAAAAGGAAACGCATTCGTCGACCGCGTCCATTGGCTCACGCGCCCGAGATCCTCCGAACAGTGAGTATGACGGCCCGCATTCCTCATCGGTCGATTCCGGTCTGCCCGACATGCCAAACGCGTCCCCAGCTTCGCAGGCTTCACGAGCCCTCCGTCCTCTTTGTAGCCAGCTGAGAGCAGCCAACATCGTGGAGCTCGGCCCGTGCAACAGCATGCAACTGGGCAATTTGGGCCATTTCGTGCAATATGCCACGAGAAATAGGGCGTAACAGCGCGTACTTACGTGTAATCAATTATCCCGATTTATGGGTTCAACTGGAAAAACACCGTCTTCACCAGGGCGTCAATTTTGCTCTGGAGGGCTTCGCAAGCTGAGGTCGGTGCGGGTCACGCCGTGCACGCTGCAACGCACTTCGAAGGCGACCAGGACGGTCGGGGCTGACTTGCCGCGTCCTATGGCCCGGTGCAGGCGTTGGTGGCGTTGCTCGGGTCGAAGGTCCCTCCGTCACCGGGGAAGTACCACTCGACTTCCTCGTACGCGGGCGGACCGCCATTACAACTCCCGAGGTCGAACGCGACCACGGTGAACGTGGCTTGCGTTGCGTCAGACAGGGGCGCGTTCGGATTTGAGACGTAGGTAGATTGCCCCTGCCCCATTGCCTGCGGTGCACCCCAGTTCGACCACGAAATAGAAGTCACATACGAGCCCGGTGCATTACCTCCTGCGGCACTGATAGCGACGGGAGCTACTTCACCAAAGCCCTCGATCCCGTCCCCCGCAACACCCAATGCCCCAACCCAGGCCGCGCTTCCGAGGAGGGGGCCCCCGGCCGCCGGCGTCGACGGAGGAGTCGTCGTGGTGGTCGGCGGGGTGGTGGTCGTCGTTGTCGAGAATGTGGTGGTCGTCGGCGCCAGCGTCGTCGTTGTCGTCGCGCTGGCGTCGGGCGTCGTGGTCGGGCCGAGCGTGGTCTGGGGCGTCCACGCCGAACCGTTCCAGTGCAGGATCAAGATCTCGGGGGTCCCCGTGTCACCGGGGCCCGCAGCGTTCGAGCTCGCAACAGTGACCGGACTCTCCCATCCGACGGCCCAGGCGTTGGAACGAGATGTCGCGGCGACACCTGAGAGCCCGCCTACCTGGGATTCGAGACCCGGAACGGGCACACTCGTCCATGCGGAGCCATTCCACTCCAGGATCACGCCGTTCGTCGGGCCGTCGCCCGAGCCGGCCTGTCCGACTGCCCACGCCCTGCCCGTCGGGAGGGCAGCCACCCCTGAGAGGTCGATGCTGTCCTGTTGCGATGTGGAGTCTTCTCCCCACGTGTGCCCGTTCCACCGCTCGACCAGGGGGGTCCCTGGACCACACCCACAGTTGTTGCCGTCGCCCACCGCCAATACCGGGCGGTCCGGCGAGGCCTCCACGCCGAGGAGGATGCTGCCCAGGCCCTGATCGCCACCCACGCTCGGGCTCGGAGTCTGCTGCCACGCTTCGCCGTTCCAGTGCAGGATCAGGGTGGCCTGGTTGCCACCCGTCGTCGCGCCGCCAACGGCCCAGGCATTGGAGGGCGACGTCGCCGCCACCGCGGTGAGATAGCCCGCGGGGCTCGGCGTCTGTCGCCACTCTTGGCCGTTCCAATGCAGGATCAGCGCGGCACCGTCGTGCGTCCCGCCGACGGCCCAGACGTTGGTGGGCGACGTGGCGGCCACTGCGGAGAGGCCGCCCGGGATGCCCGGCGTCTCCACCCACTTCTTCCCGTTCCAGTGCAGGATCAAGGTCTTGGTGGGTTTCGGTTCGACGCCGACGGTGCCGACGGCCCAGACGTTGGTGGGAGACGTGGCGGCGACTGCGGAGAGCTCGGCGCCGGGAGGACTCGGGTTGGCTTCGCGCTGCCAACGCGTGCCGTTCCAATGCAGCGTCAGGGCCTTGGAGTCCGAACCGTTGCCCGTCTCACCCACGGCCCAGGCCACACCATGCGTCGCGGCGACGCCGTTCAGTCTTCCGCTCTCGGCGACTAAGGCGGCGCCTGACGTCGCGTGGTCGCCTTTGGTCGTGCCGCGTCGCCCGGCCGAAGCCGTCGAGACCGTGGCGAACGCGAGGACGACGCCGAGTGCCAATGCCACCATCGGCGCGTGTGTCCGTTGTCGTCCCATCCCGGAACCTCCCCCTCCCGCCCGTGCGGAGGGGCTGCCACTATGTGCCGAGCTGAGCGTAGTGGCGACTCACTCTTGTTGCAACGCCCGTAGCGTCTCCTCGCCCGCGAGTCCTACGGCTGGACATCGGCCAGGTGGCGTCGTGAGACGTGCGGACTTGGGCAGAATGCCCGCTGTGCCCTCCGCCCGTTCGGAACGCCCCCACCTCTTCCTCGATGTCGACGGGGTGCTCAACGCCTTCGAGCTCAGCCTGAGCAGCGAGGCCGAACCGTTCGACGACTTCGACGCCCACGAGGTGGAGTTCGAGTTCGAGGTGGGACACCCGCGCACCTTCGTGGTCTGCCTCTCCCGTGCGATGGGTGCCCGTCTCGCACGGCTCCCCGTCGACATCCAGTGGGTCACCACCTGGGAGCACCGCGCCGATTCCGCCATCGCCCCTCTCTGCGGGCTTCCATCTGGCCTGCCCGTCCTGACACCCCGTGACGAGGCCGAGTCGTGGGACCTCGACTGGAAACTCATCGAAGTCCGCCGTGCGGTGGAGCGGGACCCGAGACCCTTCGTCTGGATCGACGACGACGTCGACTTCTTCCATGACGGTGCGGCGTCGGCAAGGGAGTGGGCGGAGAGCTTGCCCCTGCCCAGTCTCCTGATCGCCCCTGAAGGCGAGACCGGCCTCCTGCCTCTGCAGCTCGATACCGTCGAGGACTTCGTACGCCGCCACGGCGCGGAATTCGAGGACCATGAGACAGGCGAGCCCTAGCCTCGTGCCTGTGCCGGATGGTCCGTGGTCACCGTGAGCGACGTCCCGCCGCAGGGGGCCTACCTGGCCAAGACATGCCCCGAGGCCGTCCAACTGGACGTCCTGCGCCCGTGTGAGCCGCTGCCCCGCTCCCCGTTCATGGCCATGCTCGGGCAGGAAGGCCGGGACTTCGAGACGGAGGTCTTCGAGGTGCTCGCCACGGCCGTCCCCGATGCGGTCGTCGTCGACCGCGCTCTCCCCAGAGGTGAGCGAGAGGCGCTGACCCTCGGCGCCATGGAGCGCGGGGTCCCGCTGGTGATGGGGGGCCGGCTGCCCGTCGACGAGTCGGCGCACCGCGCCGGCGAACCCGATCTCCTCGCCCGCGGTGACGCCTTCGACCCGGGCACGACGGACGTTGGCTACCTGCCGGTGGACATCAAGCACCACGGGACGCTGCAGACAAAGAAGAACGGGGATGCGGACGGCGCTGTCACTTCGAGTCTCGAGGCGCTCTTCCTCGGACCGTCCGTCCCGGACGCCGAACTGGAGTCTCAGTGGCGCTGGCCCGATCTGATCCAGCTCGCCCACTACCAGCGGATGCTCGAGGCGTGCGGGCACGCCTCCCGGCGGGGCCGCTGGGCCGGCATCATTGGTCGCGAGGAGCTGGTCGTGTGGCACGACCTCGACGCCCCGCGGTGGCGTCTCACCGAGTACATCGACGATCCACCGCCTGGGCCGCTGTCGACCATGGAGGCCTACGACCTCGAGTTCGCCCACCGCCTCGCCGTCATCGACGCCGCCGTGGCGCACGCGTCGGATCCGGCAGTACCCCTGTTGGCCCAGCCCATCGCCGTCGACGCCTGCCCGGGGTGTGGCTGGCGGGAGTGGTGCTTCGGGCAGATGGAAGAGACCGGCGATCTCAGCCTGCTGCCGGGGATGACGATGGTGAAACGACGGAAGTGCCACGACCGGGGCGTCACCACGATGCAGGAGATGGCGTCGCTGGACTCCGCCACCGCCCGGCTCGTCGCGGCAGGGGTGGACCTCGACGACTTCCTGGCCAAGGCGCACGCATGTGCGACGTCGATGCTCGTCGCGGACCTGTTGTCCCGGCGTCCAAAGCAGGTGGCGACGCTCGAAGCCGAGGGCATTCGGACCACCGACGACGCCGCCCGCGTCGACAGGCGCACCCGCACCTTCAGTAGCGCGCAGCTCAACGATCTCCCCGCGCACATCGACAACGCGCGGGCCCGGATCGGGCCGCAACCCGCCTACCGCCGGCGAGACGTCGACCGCGTCGTCGTCCCCCGAGCCGACGTCGAGATCGATGTGGACATGGAGAACGTGGCGGGAGGCTGCTACCTCTGGGGCACGCTGCTCAACGAGCGGGATCCGTCAGGCGGGGTGAGATCCGAGTACGTGCCCTTCGTCTCGTGGAATCCGGACACGGCGCGGGGCGAGATCGACGCGTTCCTCGCCTTCTGGGAGTGGCTGACGGACCTGCGGCGGGAGGCGGCGAAGAGAGGCACCTCGCTCCTCGCCTACTGCTACAGCCAGGGTGCCGAGAACGGGCAGCTGCGTCGCATCGCGGCACTGTGCGGAGTGCTCGACGACGTCGAAGAGCTGCTGCACTCCGACCAGTGGGTCGACCTCTACCCGATCGTGAAGAACCAGCTCGTGACCGGTAGGGGCATGGGCCTCAAGAAGGTGGCTCCGCTGGCGGGGTTCGGCTGGCGGGGTCCCGAGGTCGGCGGCGATCTGGCCATGGTCCGCTACGTCGAGGCGACGTCCGCGGCGGATGAGTCGCTCCGCGATCGGGCCCGGCAGTGGGTCCTCGAGTACAACGAGGACGACGTCCGGGCCACGGCGGCTCTACGGGAATGGCTCGACCAGCGGGCCGGCCTCCTTCTCTCTATCGAGGAGGCCGCCTCTCAGGAGTAGGCCATACTCACCACGACCCCTTCATCTTCCGAAACGGCTGACCCGGTTGAATCCTGGGGGTTATCGGACTTCCTTGTCCGGACCGGCCACGAGACTCGATCCCCGTCCCTCTGCTTCCCGAGATGAGGACAGCCGTCGTCGCTAACTGTAGGCACGCCGCCTTCAACCGAACCCCGGACGTGTCACAACGGCCGACGGCGTGAGTGCGGCCGTTGCCACCGTCGTCATGGACGGCGGTCCGCCTCTCGGCGCATCGACCGTCAGTTGACCAGGCAGGCCAACGTGTAGAAGTCAGGCGGATTCATCGGCACGAGATTGTTGTTGCAGTAGTACCCCCTGGAGACGACGATCCAGACGCCGCCGGAGGCCATGAGCAACACCGTGATCGTGTCCCTTTCAGGCGACACCCCCACGTCGATGTTCGCCGCAGCGAACGTGCCGTCGCTCGAACAGATGAAATTGTCGAGGACCGGGTCGTCGCCGGGCTCAAAAGACCCGTTCGTGATCGCTCCGGCCGTGATGGCGGCGGTGGTGCATGCCGGCAGGGGCGGAGCCGGCGCGTCCCCGTAGTTGTAGATGGCGCCGTTGCTGGCGATGATCCAGTAACCGCCGCCGTCGTGGGTGGCCACGATGCTCACCACCGACCCTGCGGGAGCGGTGCCGGCCGCCGAGCCGTAGAAGACAGCGTCACCGAAGGCGAAGACGCCACCGTCGGACGCCACGAGCCAGTACCCGCCGCCGTCGTGGGTGGTCGCCATGCCCACCACGGGCTGGTTCAGATGCATACTGCCCGTCGAGCCGTAGAAGTGGGCGTCGCCGTAGCTGAAGATGC